>DASRMP010000017.1:0-34376 GCA_035647855.1 Actinomycetaceae bacterium
GGGAGACCTCACAGCGGTAGCCGAGCGCGGTCAGAATGTGGGACACGAGGTGGGTGAGTTGGTGGGTCCGGAAGTGCTCCGCCACGTGTGCGCGGACGCGATCCCGGATGGCCTCGAGAGTGGGAGCAGTCTCGGGGTCGATCACCTCTTCGTCTTCCTTCGTGGCCACGGTGCGTGCCGTGCCCTCGTGCAACACTTCGGCCATCCCGGGATCGATCCCCGTTCTCGCGATCACACGGAGTCGCTCCTCGGCATTGTTGCGAGAGGGGCTGAAGACGGTCAGGCTTGAGTTGAGTGTGTAGAGGAGATCCTGCTGGATCCCCGACTTCGCCACAGGATCCGGGTCCCATTCCACAGGGATGTACTTGCGGCGCGCCCTGTCCGGATTCTCGGCATCGTAGCCGTATGTGCCAGCAATCCGGCCGAAGAGCAGGTATCCCGGCCGCGTCTTCAATGGCATGATCACGAGCTCGTTCGGCTCAATGCTGTTGCGGAACGCCCAGAGCTGCGCAGTGGTCGTCCCGATCCGACCCGGCGGGTCGTTGGGATATACCGACTCAACCTCGGCACGAAGGTGATCCCTCGTCGTGAACGAGCCGATATCGCCCACATCCGAGAACCCGACCGTCACTCTCCTGTTCTCAATGTTCCAGCTCTCGTGCTCGCCGTCGCGACCAGCGCGAACCACCCATGCCGCCATGCCTGCCTCCGTTCGTGCACAGATCGTCTCGCACGTGGATGGTTGGCTGTGCTGATATCGAGGGCAGCCCTTCTCGACGCTCGCAGCGATTGTGCGCTTACTGAAGTTGCGCACTCGAGGCCCTCGGCGGCCGACAGGTTCAATCGATTCAATCCCGTATCGCCGTTGGTGTCAGACGCTCTGGGCATACTGATAAGTAGGCGCGGAGCTGGATTCCATAGGACTACGCAGAAGGGACAGATACAACGTGGCGGTTGGGTATCGAGCAGTTCTCCGACTTGGCGATGATGAGGACGCCGTCCGGATCGCAGAGGAACAGCTCCACAGCTGGCTGCGATCGAAGACCCATCCACGTCGCCACGCCACCCTCGACTCAGCTGACTGGGAGGGCGCGGGCGATCACCATCTCGGTCCAAAGTCGATGCTGCGGGTCGCGGAGGTCAAGGAGCGGGAGGACCACATCCAGGTCCTCGTGCTCGGGGCGACCTCTGACCGCGTAGCCGATACCACCTGCTCGGCCACCACGATCGGCAGCCGGCGCGATGAGTGGATCGCCGCTGGCATCTTCCGGGAGCTTGAACAGCTGTGTCTGCTGGCCTACGACCAGATCGTGGGCCTGCGGCTGGAGAACCTGAGCGTGGACGGCTGCCTGGTCAAGGTGGCCTGCGGAGGCGAGGTAGCCGGCAGATCACCGGTAGACCGCAGTAATCAAGGAACCAAACGCTCACTGCTCACCGAGGGCCGGGGCCAGCCGGTGGGGTGCGTCATCGCCACGGCCAACCGTCACGACTCCCCGTTGCTGCGCCCGACCCCGGGGCAAGCTATCCCGCTTCGGTTTCCATCCTGCCCGAGAAGATCACCGTGCACCTGGATGCCGGATCCGACAGCCGCGGCACCCATGATCTACTCAAGGAACTCGGCTGTGGCACGGTCATCAGCCAGAAAGGTCTCCCACTGCAGGCCGGCGCCCGCTGGGTATTGGAGCGAGCCAACTCCTTGCACAGCCGTGGCCTCAGAGAGCTGCTGATCTGCACCGAACGACGCGCACGCGTCATCCAGGCCCTCATCGCCCTTGCCAACGCCATCATCGTCATCCGACGCCTCGTCCATGTCGCCCGGACAACCCACCCCTGGGACACCCACCCGGCCCACCGACCATGACCTATCCGCGCAATCTCTAACTCTTCTGACCACGGCCGTTACGTCCGTCGGGCAGGTTGCGGGCAGACCCAGGGCGGCTGGCGCACTTTCCTTCCCACCTTCCTCTTCGGAACACCACCCTCGGCAAGCGCCACCAAGTGCAGCGCTAGGGTGCTGAGATCCGCCGTGCTCTTCTCCCAGATTCGGCCAGCCAACACCCAGATCATCCTGGGCATTCGGTCCCTTGGCATGAAGCTCACGTGCGAGGAAGATTGGTCTCCCGCGACGGAACGAGGAGGTTCCCGTGAGCGCCGATCTGGATGCTGAGCGCCAGATCCCCGCGTCACCACAGACGGTCCGCGCGATGCCATGGCGCAGGCCGATCAGCCTGATCGTCGCTGGCGTGGTTCTCGTGGCACTCGCTGTGGGCCCGGCCATCGTCACACCGCTGGGTCCCATCACAACCGCCCAAGCCCTCGTCACCATGCTCCTGGTGCTTGCCGCAGGATCCGTCGTCGGAGTGCTCACACCGAGCCGTTGGACGCTCCTCGCCGCGCCCGCGTTTTTCGCCGTCTTCCCCGAAGTCGCACACATCGGCACGCCGGGACCGCTCGCTGGCATGCCCGACTTCAGCTCCTCGCTCGGCACGGTCGCCTTCCTCGTCGGACGTCTGATCCCCGCCGCACTGACGCTCACTCCGATGGTGCTCGGTCTCGCACTCGGCATCGAACTCGCCGCACATCTGGGACACCCAGCCACCCGCCGTCTGCGCTGGTCCGGCCGGGTGGCAGGCGTCGTCGTCGCCATCCTCATCGTGTGGCTGGTGATAGCGATGGCACAGCCGACCACCATGGCCCCATCCTCAGCGGTCATTTCGCGCCATTTGACGGTTCGGTAGGATCGGCGGGTGAGCCCCTACATCCGGAAGGTGAAGACCGCTTCGGGTGCGACCGCTGTGCAGATCGCGGAGAAGGTGCGCGGCAAGCGGACGATTCTGGACCACATCGGCTCAGCACACACGGACGGAGAACTGGCGGCGTTGATGGCGCGTGCACAGGACCGGCTGCATCCAGGGCAGGAGGAGTTCGAACTGTTCCCGGATCACCACATCCGAGAGCGGTGATCCGGTCGGGATTGTCCCGCTGGTTGTGGGAAGCCCGCGGCGCCATTTGGCGATGCACCTCGGAGCGGGCTCGCTGATCATCAAACGTGTGCTCAGCACAGTGTGCGACGCTGCTGACCGAGTCCCGCCAACCTCCCACCCCACGAGACCGCGTCATCATGTACAACGATCCCCTCGGTGGTCACGCGAGCCGTACGAACTCGATGCCGTACCGCCCGTCGCGTAGAGGTGGGTGGGCTCGGCCCCTCCCCCACGTGTCAGATCAGCGGAAACGGATCGTCCGGGAGGCGCGGGATCGGCGGAGCCTCCCCGCCAGCTTCGGCGATGTTGGCCGCGTGGAGCCGCAGGAGCGCAAGCGCGATACCCGATGCTCCCACCTGGTGCCCGACCTCCGCCTTCAGGGTGCCGATCGGGAGGACATAGGCCTCGCTGTACCAGCGCCGCCCCCGCTCGTCCGCGTTGGAGCGGACGAGCAGGTCATCACCCTGCGCGCGTGCGGCCTCCAGCCAGAGGGGGTCTCTGGTCACCGCCCACAGGCCGAGGAAGGCCTCGAGGATCGCCGTCGATCCGCAGCACTGGTGGAGGACCCGGTCGTTGCCGGCCGTGTGCCGCAGAGGGACCCCAATCATGGATCTGGTGGCTCGCTGGCATCCATCCCCCCCGAGGAGTCAGCTGACGTCTCATCGCTCCTCATCCTCCGCCACCTCCTCACCATCGGCTGGGTAGACGAACATGCTGCAGTGCCCCTTATCCAACTGCCCGCAGAGGAGACGCGCGGCGCCATACTGAAGCTCGTCCGCGCAACGGTATTTGGTCACGTCCTGCTTGAGAGAGTCGAGGGAAGTCCCGAGGAGAGCGCGAGTGCATGGCGGCTGGGTACCGCCGCCCTGGGCGAGCTCCTCGACCGCGACCGTGCCACAGGCCGGGTACGAACACTCCCGACGCGTTCACAGATCGCCATCTCCTACGCGCGTGCTCGCGGCCGCATCCTTAATTATGGGTTTTCCCCAGCGGGGCGAGGTTGCCTCAACTTCCCAGCAGCCCCATCGCCCGATCGTCGCCGAATGAGCTGACCCGAGCCAGACCTACACTTGGCTGAGACGCGGTGAGACCGGCCATTCGCTTCGGCAAGTCTGCACGACTCCTTGACGGCGGTACTGATCGCTTCCCCGGAACGGGATTCCTGCGTGCGGACATCCACACCCTGTTTGACCTCCACCTCGTGACCGTCGTCGAGACGTCGGAAGATTTCGTCACCCGGGTCAGCCCGCACTCGTTCGGCGCCGCAACCGGGTCAGCGGGGGCATCGTTTCATGAAAGTCGGGTCTCAGCCCTGGTCAGAGCGTTCCGGTCAATTCTCGCAGTGCGCAGGAGCCCGCCGCGAAGTCGGTACGTCCACCGCAGGTCTCGGCGAACTGCTCGTACTCGCTGTTGATTTGCGATTGCCGCCACAGCTCGTCGCAGTCCGCCATGGTGCCTGCCTCGCAGGAGTCATAGAGGGCATCCAGCTCCGCATTGTCACCATAGGACATTCCCTCAAGGAAGCCGAAAACATCCGAGCCATCCGGTTCACACTGGCCGAACGAGGCCGACGCCGTGCCACCGCAGGTGCTTCCGAACTCCTCGTACTCGCTGCCGAAGTCGGACACCCAGTAGAGCTCATCACAGTCGGCCATATTGCCCGCCGCACATGAGTCCCACAGCCCGTCGAGCTGGGGGTCACTGCCGTAGGCGCCATCGCGGGTGGTGGGGTCCGGCGCCGTCGTTGTCGTAGTAGGAGCCTGCGTGGCCGTCTGCGTCGGTGTCGGGCTGGCGTCCTCGCCGCCGTCGCCACCGAGCACACCTGTGGCATAGAGGATGCCGACCGCAACTCCCGCAAGTAGGAGCAGGGCCACGATGATCCCGACGATCACCGGGGTGTTGCGCTTGGGAGGCTCACCGCCGTAACCGCCACCAGGATACGGAGTCGCACCCTGGTACGGCTGGCCGTACGGACCCGGCTGCTGGCCGTACGGACCCGGCTGCTGGCCGTAACTCGGCCGACCATACTGACCCTGTTGTTGGCCGTAGCCCTGCTGGCCGTAGCCCTGCTGGCCGTAACCCGGCTGGCCGTACTGACCGGACTGCTGCCCATACGCCTGTTGCTGGCCGTACTGGGAGGGAAATGCCTGGGCCCCCTGCGGATCGTAGGGCTGTTGGCCGTACTGACTCGTCTGCTGCCCGTAATGGGTGGGGAAGGCCTCGGTCTGCTGTGCATCGTGGCCCTGCTGCCCGTAATGACCTGCCTGTTGTCCGTACCCCTGCTGCTGCTCGTACCCCTGCTGCGCGGACGGATCGAGGGCCTGCGTTTCCTGGTTCGCCCACTGGCTCTGATCCGCCTCGTTCGCGGAGGCGGACTGTGGCGCCCACTGGCTCGTCGGACCGTCAGCCGGCGTCGCCGAACCGTCCCCCGGTGGCTGGGCCTGCCCGTCGTCAGGGTGGTAGCTGTCCTCGTCACCCCGGCGTTCGCCCTTGTTCTCCGACATTGGTTCTCTCCCTCGCGGGTGACCGAGCGCCCGCGTAGCCGCAGCGCTTCACGTGCGAGCGTACTAGCGTCATGGAACTCAGCCCATGTTTTCGGTCCGTCGTCGCGGACCTCGAGCGCGCCACCGCGCTCGCCGACGACGGCACCCGCACCACCGGCCCCGCCCCGCGGAGCGGCAACGGCACCAGGCGCCCTCACAGTGAAGACCGGCGCCGACGATTGTGCCGAGGGTGGGCTCAACCGAGTGAAGTGAAGCCGGCCGCCCACGGTGGGCAGCCGGCCTCATATTGCAACCGGGGTACTACTGGATCGCGAAGAAGACCTTCGTGTCATCGAAGTCGTAGGGGTCCTCGAGCACCCACGTCCCACCTTCAACTTGGTCCGAGGGAACGGAGACACAGGCGTTTCCTTCGACAGTTGCGCCCCCGTACATTTCTCCCTGGTCGGTCAGGCTGTTGGGGATAACGCCGCAGTGGTCGTCCATACCGTCTCCAAAAGTGTTGCCGCCCGCGCCAACGAACTGGATCGACAGGTCGACCCAAGCAGTTCCGCTCTCGTCACCCGTGTAGGTCGCTGTCACCGGAACAAGAACAAACTGGCGGCCCTCTGCCGGCGGATCGTTGAATTGGTTCTCCTGCGCAACCATTTCATTGGCGTTCAGAATGGCGGACCCGAGGGACACCTCATAGTCCCCAATCGAAGCGGTGGACCCTGGTGAGAACGGGGCTTCACGGGTGCCATCGCCGCTCGGGACGCTTTCTGTCTCCGCAGCTGCCTCGGTGGAAGCCTCGGTGCCGGCCGCAACCGTAGTCGGCTCCTCGGTTTCACCGTTGCCACCACAGCCCGCGGTGGCGAGCAGTGCACTCACTGCAAACAAAATCGTTGCTGTTTTCCGCATTTATCTCTCCATAAATGAGGCCTGCATTGCAGACCAATTCCTGTCGAACGCCCGTAATGGTACCAATTGGCGACAGCCGCCCGCATAGAACCGATTCGCAGTTGCTCCGCGTCGTCGACGGCGGCTGCAGACGCCTGCCATCGGCAGCGGCGGCACGTGCGTCAGGAGATCGCCGCCATCAGGCTGCCGGTCGCGCGGAACGTCCGGATCATCTCGTGCGCGGGCGTTCGGCGGTCGCGCAGCATCGCGACCAATGGCTCCAGATGGTCGCGTTCGCCCCCGGGCAGCGCCCTGCTCGCCGCACGGAGTGCCGCCTCCGCGCCCTCCGCGGTGGCCGGATCCTCGAAACCGGCGGCAGCGCTCCGCCTGTGGAGGTCCGAATCGGGAACAAGGGCGCGGCCTGTCAGCGTGTTGTCGAGGGCGAGGCCGAGAAGGAGCGTGCCGAGGGCGCGGTACAACCCGAAATCCGTGACGCAGTCGAACGCCTTGAACTCGATCCGCCCCACCTCCGCCGGTATGCGGGCCCGGTCGGTGAGAGTTGGCGAGGAGGGCACGACGTCGTCGTCGCTCCCCACGTGGACGAGGACGGCCGGCCGCGGTCCGGTGCGGACGTAAGTGCGGCGGGAGAGGCCGCCCCACTCGCCGCCGCAGGCAAACGGAGAGGAGAAGCTGAACGGGACGATGAATGGACTCGCGAACGTGAGTTTCTGGCCGATCTCGATGGTCTCCGCGGTGCTCAGGTCCGGGTGCGAGAAGCTGATGTCCGGCCCGTAGGTCACCATGTGGATGTGGGCGGTCCGTTCCTCGGGGCTGCAGCGGTCGGCGAGTTCCCACGGGTTCAGCGGCGGATCCGGCACGAACTCGCTGCGGTACGGGTTGATGGCCGTGCGCAGGGGCACGAAGCCGTGGCGCTCCGCGGCCCGCTGCCACAGCGCTGTGTCCTCCCGGAGAGTCGAGACCGCATCGTCGAGCGATTCGCAGATGGGCGTGCGAATCTCGAACCCTTTCGGGTCGGTGCGAAGGTAGCCGCCGCCGGCGTCGAAGCGCTCGAACCCCTCGATGTACCAGCGCTTGAGCTTGATCCCGAGATCGCCCACCCGCAGGTTCGGATAGTCCTCGGCGTAGAGGGGGAGTTCGTCGAGTACCTGGTCGAGGTCTTCGAAGGGCGTGTTCGTGAAATCGCAGAACCGCCCGGCGCGCCTGACCGCTACCTCGTGCTCGATCCCGAACCTGAAACCTTCGATGGCAAGCATGGAGTCGGCCCCCGTCTATCGGCTGAACGTGAATATCTCAGGATCCCGCAGCAGCCGGAACACGTGAGCATCGTGACATGGCGCACCCTCGGCCGCCACCTGTTGACATCCCACCTATCGCGATATATCGTGATAGTCATTCAAATCTGATCTGAAGGAGACACCCATGAACAGCAACCGATACAACAACCACGAAAACCACAGGCGCTGCCGCCCCGCGCGGCCGCCCATCGGCGATGACTTCGCCTCGTCCGGCGGTCCCGTCCGTCGTCACAACGGCGGCGGCCCACGATCCCATGACGGCTTCGACGGCGACTACTCCCGCCGCGGCTCATCCCGCGGGGGCGGAGGTCACGGAGGTGGAGGCCGCGGGGGCGGAGGCCGCGGACGTCCCGGCGGCAGGGAAGGCCACGAAGGGCGCGGCGGGCGCGGCGGACGCCAAGAAGGGCGCGGCGGCTACGGCGGTGGGGGACGCCGTCGTCGGCACGGACGCCCACGCGGCGACGTGCGCGCCGCCATCCTCCTGCTCCTGGCCGAGCAGCCGCGGCACGGCTACGACTTGATCCAGGAAATCGCCGACCGCAGCGCCGGCACCTGGACCCCGAGCCCCGGCTCCGTCTACCCCACGCTCCAGAGTCTGGAGGACGAGGGCCTCGTGACGATCGAGAACGTCGCGGGCCGTAAGACCGCCTCCCTCACGGAGGCCGGAACGGAGTACGTGGAAGAGAACCGCGAGTCCTTCGGCACGCCGTGGGACACGAGCGAGGACCGCGATGCCGACCTCGCCATCCGCAGGGAAATCCTCGCGCTCAAGGATGCTGCCACGCAGGTGGTGCGCGTCGGCGGGCCGGAGGACTACACGGCGGCGGCCGCAGTTCTTGCCGATGCCCGCAGGGAGCTCTACCGCATCCTCGCGAGCGACGGCGACGGCGACGGTGGCGGTGGCGGTGGCGGCGACGGTGGCGGCGACGCCTCCGACGCCTGACCCGACCCGATGGCGCACGATCGTCACATCGGGGCGCACGATCGTCACACGCAGATTTTCGGGGCGCACGATCGTCACAAGATGGCTGGCGTCCGTCACATCGGGGCGCGCGAACGTCACACGCAGATTCTGAAGGCGCACGATCGTCACATTAGGGCGCACGATCGTCACAGCATGGCGTGCGAACGTCACATCAGCGAGATCAGGGCGCACGATCGTCACAAGATGGCTGGCGTCCGTCACGATGGCGCAGTGACGTCACTGCGCCATTGTGACGATCGTGCGCCATCCCTCACGTCGCAGATTCGGCCCATTCTTGGACTCTCCGTGCCTCTCTGCACGGAGTCTGTGCCTGGGCTCGGAGTCAGAGACCGCCCGGCGTTCAGTTCCTCAACGAGGACAGCACGGCGGCTGTTTCCCGGCAGCGCCTTCGGCAAGTCCTACAGGTGGTCGAGGGGCTGGAGAACTCGCGGGACTTATGCTTCCCTCAACAGATCGACCACCGACTCCAGGGAATAACGGCGCTCGAGCTCGCGGAGTATCCAATCCACCGTGTATTTGGGATCTCGACCACCGCGACGTCTGGCCATCTCAGCGACAGCCATCAGTGACCTCATAGGGTCCACAGACACCGTATTGAGCAGAAACTCCTTCGGAAGGAGCACCTGGATCGAGTCGGGAACCCTGTCACTCGGAAAGTCCTTCACGTTGTACGTCACTATCGCGCCCGCACCGCCGACGCACGCCGCCGCGACCACGTGTTCGTCATTGCGGTCGGGCAAGCCGTACGACCCTTCGAGGGCCTCCCAGTCAAGGACAATTGCATCCTCAAACGCACGCCGCATCTCGCCGATGAGATGCGTGGCTCGCGCGGTGGCCTCAACGACCGGCAGGTGAATGCGATCCTCGAGCTTCTTCTGTTCCTCGTTCTCGAGTTCCGCGAGGATAACCTCGCTCCAGAGCGGCCGATACAAGCCCTCGACGGCAAGAGAGAGCATGAAGTCGCGCTGGAGGCTCGGCCAGAGCACGTTTGTGTCTAGGAAGGCGCTGAACACCTCCTCAGTCTGTCACCCGTCCCGACGTCGGCGCCGTTCCGCCACCGCTCGGCGCGTTTCCTTGAGCGACTCGAGAACGACCTCCAGTTCGCCTTCGTCCTCGATCTCGACTGACATGGCTTCGATCGCGTCATACTGCTCGCGCCGCCTGGTCTCTCTGTAATCCAACACGTCGCGCAGCAAGAGTCGACGATGAGATCGAATCCGCTCGTACGGTAGGCGACCTTCATTGAGAAGCTTGACGAGGGTCACCCGGCTGATTCCCAATAGATCAGCGGCCTGCTGCGTGGTGAGCTTCTTCGACAACGGCGCAATCGTCACCGCGAGTCCTTGATGCATAGCCGACACCACCTTGGTGAGCACCTCGTACATCTCCGGAGGAAGCTCCACCTGATCCCCCACGTCGGCTCCGGAGAGAAAATACTGAGCCGCGGGCCGTGTCCCTCGCTTCTGCTCATGCGCAGAGATGAAGTCATAGACCTTCGCAACTTCGTCTGCCGCCGCTGGTTCAAAGGTTTCCTGACGTCCCACTTCCGATCCCATCCTGTTCACCCCTCCCTTCGATTAAAACGTAAACGCTTTCGTTTCGTTCGTCTATCGCACGTGGGAATCGTCATCAAATCTCGACCATCGCCTCGAGGTGTCCGAGGAATCACCCACGGCACGCCGGACCGCCAAGGCCCCGCGTGATCCCTCGGCCCGGCTGTCACTCGTAGCAGCACCCCTCATCTGGCGACTACCCTGGAACACGAGAGGAGCCCACACATGGCCACCACCGCGCCCAACACCACCCTCACCTCCGACCTCCTCCTGCTCCTCTGGGACGACGAGTCCGGCCGTCCCCTCGCCGTCAGCACCAAACTCGAGGCCGTGGTCGCGGGCGCCGCAGTCCTGGACCTGCTTGACTCGGGCGCGCTCGAGATCGAGAACCCCACCGCCAAGCCGAAGAAGCAGACCCTTGCCCGTGTTCCGGGAGCGGCTCTGCCCTCACCGGAGTTCGAGGAAATCGCGGAGTACGCGCACGGCAGGACCATCAAGAAGGCCGTCGGCGGCGCGGCGGGCGTCAACGCCACGCGGACCCGCAGCAAGGACCTGCGCAGGGCTCTGCTGGACAAATTCGTCGAGTCCGGACTCCTCCAGTTCGAGGACTCCAGGGCGCTCGGCATTTTCCCCTGGCCCCGCTACAGGGCCACCTACCAGGGCGGATACGAGGATGCCCTGCGCGAGCGGCTCCGCGGCTCGCTCATCGAGCACCGCACCCCCACGCTGCACGAGGCCGGCCTCCTCGCCCTCCTCGGCACCGCGAAGGTGACGCACAAACTGTTCCCCCACGACGACAAGAAACTCGTCAAACGCCGCGCCAAGGAAGCCATCAAGGACGAAGCGCTCGCCGGTACCCCGCAACTTGTCCTCGGCGCTGTCCAATCAGCCATCGCCGCCGCAGCGGCAGCCGCGTCCTCCTGATTTCCAGCTTCCTGGTTTCCCGCGTTCAGTCGCAGGTGTCGCAGATGCCGGTCGCGGGCAGTGCCGTGTAGCAGGTCGGACAGATCGCGGGCGCCTCCTCCACGCGCCGCGTCGGCTTCGCAGCTTCCACGCGCGAAGGCGCCGGCCGCGCCCGCGTTTCCGCCCGCGTCGGCGGTGCCGCCTTCGCGCGCGAACTCCCGCTCGCACGCGTCCTCGACGACGACGCCGCCGCCGCCTTCCGCTGCGACGCCGCGCGGCTGGTCCGCGCCGCCGGTCTCGACGCGGCCGGTCTCGACGCCGCCGGTTTCGAGGCCGCCGGTTTCGAGGCCGCCTGCACGGCCTCCTCGCGTTCGGCGATGGCGAGGGCGCGCACGACGTCGTCGGGAATGTCTGACGCGAACTCGCGATAGACGCGGAGGCGCGCCCGCGCGGCGACTGCCTCGCGCTTCTCCAAAGCGGAGTCAGGGCTGGCGACGGCCGCCGCGAAGAGATCGCCGATGCTCGGGCGCACGACGGCAACGGAACTCAGCGGCGGAAGGTTCTCGTCCGCGCAGCGGCGGCTGACGGTGGAGAGGACGGAGCCGATCCAGTGGGCGGAGTCCGTGCGCGTGAAGAGGCCGCTGCGCTCCTGGACGACCTCCGCGAGTTCCGAGTACGTCACCGTGGCTTCGTAGTTCTGTGCCGTCTCCATGAGGACATCGAACGCCGCGGCGGACCAGGGCTCCTTGCCCTCAGTGGGACTGACGTAAGTAGGTCGGGGTTCCTGCTGGTCATCGAGGGTCACGCATTCATTCTGCAACGGTCGCGGCCGACACGCCGAAGCTGGCTCTTGTTGCCACTCCGGCCCGGGTGTGATTCCCGCGATGTTCGCCGGCGTCCGCTTCCCTCTCAGCCCGCCATCAGCTCCTGCAGCCGCCGAGTGACCGGGCCGACCTCGAACCGCCGGCCGTCCAACTCGATGACCGGCACCACGCCCTTGACGGAGCCGGTGACCATGACCTCGCCGGCGGCGAAGATCGCCTCAGGCGTTACCCTCTCCTCCACGACGACGATCCCCGCCTCCCCCGCCCGCTCCATGATCACGGCGCGGGTCACTCCGGGCAGGATTCCGGCGTCGAGGGGCGGGGTTATCAGCCTGCCGCCGCTAACGATGAACAGGTTGCTCATCGTGCCCTCGCAGTAGTCGCCGCGCAGGTTCCGGAACAGCGCCTCGTCCGCCCCGGCCGCCCGCGCCTCGGCAATCGCCCACATGTTCTCCGCGTACGAGGTCAGCTTGTGCGCCGTCAGCGGGCTCAGCTCGTTCACCGGCCACGACGCCGTCACCGCCCTGACCGTCACCCTGTCCGGCGGCAACTCCGACAGTTCGACAACGCAGCTTCCCGACCCCGTCACCGTGTAGCGAAGGCGGGCACCTTCCGGTGGGACGAAGGGGAGCACGGCGGCAACGCCGTCGTCGATGGTCTTTCTGTCCACGGGCGGGAACCGTAGCGCGCCCGCGGACTCGAGCAGGCGTTGGAGGTGGCGCTCGTGTTCGACGATCGTGCCCCCGCCGGTGACTCGCGCCGTCTCGAACAGGGCGTACCCGCGGGTGAAGGCGAGATCGGTGGCGGCGACGGCGGGGGCGCCCTCCGGGACGAGGGTGCCGTCTGCCCAGATGGCGAGCGTCTTCATGCGGTTCTTTCGGGGAGCGGCGGGCGGCGAACGTGCCCCAACTGTACGTCCCAGTGGCGGAAGTGGTGGAGCCGTTGTAGCAGGTGGCGGCCGTGCCGTTGCGGGGCCGAATCCGGGCGGCGCGCCGGAGCGCTGCAAATCCAGGAAAACACGACTTCCGCCGCCGAACCGACTGCGGACCAGTCCGTCTCTCTCGCTTGTGCGGAGATGTCCGGGCCAATTGCCGAGGCAAGCACCGCCATGACCGCGATCGACGCGGTCGGCGACGACGATGCACAGCAAGCGGTCGACATGTGGACCGAACTCGCGGACGCCTTCGGTGAAATATCTGAATCGGTTACCAATGCCGAGGTGAAGAGCGCTGCGGCTCAAGTCCACACGGACATAAGTGCCGTACGCGACTCTCTCCAGAAAATCTATATCGATGGCGATATGAGCGCAGAGGCACTCTCCGAGTTCACGGATGTCAACACGGCTTGGTCGGAGTCCTACACGGCGCTTCTCGAGTTGTGCACTCCCTGATCCCAGAGATTTCCTTCCATGTGTGTGGCCGCTCCTCAGGAGCGGCCACACGTAGAAAGACCCAGTCCGCGCGCCTACAAGCACAGATCCAGGCGGCCCAGGATCTCGACCAGCTCGCACCGGAAGCCCTTTGATGGGCGGCATTGTAGGTGGGCCGGCACTTCGCCCAAACCCGCGTCTGGTGTGCAAGTACTCTGACCAGCACAAACACCTCATTTGGGCTACGCCGGTTCCACTCAGAGAGGCCCGCAGAACGACTCGTGTGCAGACACGCCGCTCCGGTGCTGGTCACAGGCCCGTTTTTGGGGGTACAGTCACCAGACACGTCCCGCGAAATAGCGGATAGAAACTCCACCGGCACAATATCCCAGTGGGTGTGGGCGTGTCACCAGACACGTCCCGCGAAATAGCGGATAGAAACATTCGCGCGCGTCCGAGCGTAAGGACGTGGTCTGTCACCAGACACGTCCCGCGAAATAGCGGATAGAAACACATCTCTTCTTCCTCTCCAGTTGTTCCGGTACTCGTCACCAGACACGTCCCGCGAAATAGCGGATAGAAACCAGGGAGGCAGGCGGTCATGGTGAGACCCGTGGTGTCACCAGACACGTCCCGCGAAATAGCGGATAGAAACTGAGATGCATGTTCGGCGTCGCGCCAGAGACTGAGTCACCAGACACGTCCCGCGAAATAGCGGATAGAAACGTGGACGCGGATTTGTGCAGGTTGGCCATGAAGACCACGTCACCAGACACGTCCCGCGAAATAGCGGATAGAAACGGCAGTGGCTGCGATCAGCGCAGGGGATAGAGTCGTCACCAGACACGTCCCGCGAAATAGCGGATAGAAACTCGATGACCCCCCAAATGTAGGAGTCCAGTTCCTGGTCGCCAGACACGTCCCGCGAAATAGGCGCGTTTGGCGACAGACCACCAAGGTGGTTTGTCGCGGTGAAGACTGGCCTTCGGACGATCGTCACACCGGTTGCAGCCAAGAGACTCGCAGGTGCCTCACGAGGGGGCCGGTCGCACCATCACTCTGTGGAGTGTCAGGACGCGCGGCGCCGCGACCTGGACGACGACGGTTTCGCCTCTTCGAGTTGCCTGACCATCGTCTCCGCGATCGCTTGAGCGAGTGCAGGCGGGACAGCGTTGCCGATCTGCCGAGCAATCTGGATCTTGGTGCCGCACCACAGGTAGTCATCATCAAAATCCTGGAGGAGCGCCGCCTCGCGGTGCGTGATCGGCCGATTCACACGCGTGCCGTTCTCCTCCCACTGAGGATGGAGGTACCGCCCCTTCTCAGGCTTGAAGAACTCCGTGCGAATCGTCGGTGAAGGTCGATCCCACTGCATCCGACCCATTACATCGCTGGTCCCGTTCGGCTTCCGCCGCCAGCATTCGAATTGGAGTTTCTCCGGCAGATCGAATCTGCCGCCACCGGGTGGAATGCGGTCGTAACGCTCAAGAGAGATGCACCATGGATTTCGGCCGATGTGGATCTCGGAGGTCAGGAACGGTCCCGGAATCTCTTCCCCAAAAAGCCTGATAGTCCGGCCTGCAGGCAGTTTGGTCGATGGCGGATCTTCAGGAACGTGTTCGATCCCATCTCGCACGGTGAGCCATCGTTCAACTCCGGGAAGGTTATCGTCAGAACGCGACGGTTCGGGGAATTCCGGGCTTCCTATCCGAGAGCCCATCACAAAGGCTCGGACACGCTTCTGGGGAACACCGTAATCCGCAGCATTGAGCCGGTCCGCAACGATCTCATAATCCTTGAGTGCACCATCCTCAACCTCGTGCCTCAGTAGCTTGAACTCGCGTGACCGCAAGAACGCCCCGACGTTCTCAATCAAGAACATCTTGGGACGCGCCGCGAGAACGATTCTCACGTATTCGCGCCAGAGCCTGTTGCGTGGATCGTCGATGTCGCGACTCCCGAGCGTCGAAAAACCCTGACATGGTGGCCCGCCGATCACGACGTCGACCTCGGGCACGTCGGTACCATCCAACTCGGCGATGTCTCCGTGGTGAACGTGGTTCTCCCCAAAGTTCATCGCATAGGTGGCGGCGGCCGCACGGTCGATCTCGACGGCGAGGCTTGGCGAGAAACCCGCACGAACGAATCCGGCCGTCATTCCACCGGCCCCTGCGAAGAGGTCGAGGAGGGTGTACATGCGGCTCCAGTTCTGGACAACGTGGCTGATCAGCGGCAAGAACCGCTGCCTTCTAGTCAATCAGGTGCGCCAGAAGCCCCTCCTCTGGGCGCGCCGGCGAACCGACGATCATCGCACGGTCTAGGTAGGTGTTCCGCATTTCACAACTGGTCTCGGGCAGCAGCATGCATGAGTGGCAAGCAGCGTTGTTGAGACCATCCGTCCCCGTGGTCAGGGCTTCTATGCATACGGGATCCTGTGAACACCACGACGCTCTCTCAATGGCGGACAGCACCACGGGTTCGAATCGACTTGGTTCGGCTTGGGCGACGAGACCACCGAGGCTTCCGGCAGAGTCCGACGTCGCCGTATATATGAGCACCGCGGCGTAGTCATCACCGACGTATAGCCGCTCTCGGAGCGACGTTGAGGGGTATCCCGCTTCGAGGCTGAGTTCGTTCAGAAGCATGTGGCTGAACGTGTGCAGCGCGGTCCTACGGGCACTCACCTCTGGGATCTCTTCCACGCCCCGCGCTCGTGCGCTCCGCATGGCCGCAGACCTCGTGCTCGAATTCCGCGCCTGAGCGCACTCTGACCTCTCCCACTTGCTGAGGGCGCGCTCATTGAGGCGCACGAAGATGCCCTCGCCGATCACCTCGATTGCCGGCAGCCACGATGTCGGATGCTCCGAGAGCACGAGCTTTCCAGGTGTTGTGGGAGCGCCAAGGCGTGAGAACCCGTGGAGCGCACGAACCTCCCGCAACCTGGGTACCTTCGACACCTGGACGATGTCGCCCGCAATATCAGTGCCGATCTCAACCTCGACGCACACGAACTCGTCATGAGGGGACTCCTCGGCGCGGCCCGCCACCAGCGCTCCGTACTCGAGCCTGCGAAGTTCGCCGGCATTGCGCGGCCGGTTGGAGCCGCCCTGTTCAGAAATCTCCTGCGCCAGTGCGACGAGGCGATTAACAACTGCTTCATCTTCGGCGAACGCACGGAAAGTCTTCCTCAGCCATTCCTCGTCCGATGCGTTCTGCTCTATCAATTTCCAATTCGATCGAACGACGGCGTTCTCGTGGGACGACCACGGCGGGATCGACAGAGCACCCGTGATTTCTGGGAACCACGCAGCCGAGGAGCCGCGCTGCAACGCCCGTAGATCAAGATCGCAGTCTTCTCTCTCACTGTCCGGCAGCCAGGGCCGGTAACCGCCGCACGATTTGATCCGCTTCAGGGCGGTCCTTCCCAGCGCACCCTCGAGATCGACGCTCTCGACTCCGCAGGTGCAGCTCAGTCGAAGGTCCTTCAGCGATGACGTGGTGCCACTTGAGTGCAGGGAGATCTCATGCGTGACCGCATCTCGTGGAGAGCCCTTGTGAAGCCAAAGGAAATAGGGGAAGTCTTCGATATGCCCAGCTTCGCAGCAAGCCACGAATCTCGAGGGGACCAGCCTGCGACCGCAGTTCTTGCACTGATGCGTCTTCTTGTCCCAGAGGTCCCAGAAGGCTCCGAGTCGCCTGCATCCCGGGCAGAAATACTGCTCGGGAAACCTCGCCACGGAAACCTTTCCCTGCGTCGCCGCGGGCGGGAGCCTGAAGTCAGAGACTCCGACCGTAGCGGCGAGGTCCGGATGCACGATCGTGGTCAGCCGGCCGCTGTCCCAATCCTCGAGGCCGCAAACGATGAAGCTCTCGGCCTCGGACGGAAGGATGGATCCGACCCCATACGTAGAGATCAGCTGGGAACGTCGAATGGTCAGATCGCTCATCGCGGAGACCTCCTTGCTGAACGGCGCACGGACCGCTCCTTGATCTTGGACTCGACGTCAACGTCTCGAAGGCTCGTCATTGTGGGCCAGGGCGGCTCGGCCGGTGGGAAAGCGACCGTCCTTCCCGTCTCGCTGTCAGCATCCACCGGCCAGAGGAGTCGGTCGGCTTCCCTTCTCCACCCGGAGTATGAAGTGATCCCGTTCTTCTCGTCTTCACTGGCCATCAGCCAGTTGTGCACGAGATCGTCAATCTGGTCCTCGGCACCCGCAGTCTCATCCGGCGCGACGCTCTCACATCGTTCGAGGATCATCTCGCCGATTTCTCTCAACTCATCTTCATGGTCGAAGGCGGATCCGGCACCACGCTCCGCCCGCAGTGCGGGACATAGCAGTCGCGCGGCGGATACGAGGACACCGTGAAGCCCCCGATCGCGCGCACGCGGAGAGAACGGCGTGGCGCCTGTCGCCTCGACGCCCCGGTAGAGCGTCGAGTGATAGGTCCCGAAGCTCTCGTAGTGGGATTTGTCCCGGGATCTGGTCCCGTTGTAAACAGTGACGACAAGCCCGGGGAACCTTCGACCGACGCGGCTCGTCGCCTGTATGTACTCGGCCGTGAGCTGCGGTTGGCCCATGACGGTCATCAGCCCAAGCCTGTCGACATCGAGCCCTACCGAGATCATGTTGGTCGCGAGGACCACATCGACGGCGTCAGGATCACCGTAGCCTCGCGATAGCGAGGCGAGCGCGTGCGGAATGTCCTGTGAGGCAACGCGTGAGGTGAGCTCCGTCGGTTCGTCCTCAAGGCGCCGTGGAGATCCGCTCACCCTCCCGAGGAGGTTCAACCTGTCGGGAACGTCATCGATGACTTGGAGGTAGGCACCTCCGAGCAGTCGCAGACTGTTGAAGTAGCCAACCATGGTCCAGTAGGTGTCGCGGACTTCGTCGGGCGCGTCGAGGTCTTCGGCGGCTTGGAGAAGAGCCGCGTAGACACGCACCATGAGTGTGGTCTGGGAGACTCCGGGCGCGAGGACTCCGACATACATGCGACTGCCCTTCTCGTCGCGAGTGGCTTGCCGCGCGAACCAGGACTCGTCGGGATCTAGCGCAGGTGGGGGAAACTGCCGTGCATCTCGATCAAAGACGGCTCTGACCTGCTCCGTGGCATGGCGAATCGTCGCGGTGGAGGCCACAACTTTCGGCCGACCGACACCCGTTGCGGCGGCGTCCACAGCGGTCTCGTAGAGGCCAACCATGGTCCCAAGCGGTCCTGAAATCAGATGCAGTTCGTCCTGAACGATCAGATCGGGGGTCGGATCGCCGTGAACCCGTCCGAACAGCGCGGCCACGTTCTCCCGCCACGCCATCATCGCGAACTTGTCCACGGTGCCGATCACCAGTGATGGACGTTCTCGGTATATGTCGTCGTCAAGCACATAGGCGGGAATACCATTCGCGAACTCGCAATCGGAGTCGGGGCACGTGATGGTCAAACCCGCGGCATCGCTCCCTGCGTAGTAGTCATCCACGGAGAGGCTGCTCAGGCACCACGGGCAAGACAGGAGCTGCATCGGGTTGCCTTTGTCGATCCGATCGCCGCGTCGCAACGCTTTCAACGAGGCTCTCGCGTCTCGGACACTGTTCGGAGTTGCGCCTTGCCCGACCCATAGCCCAATACTGATCGAACGCGCGTCACGAAGTTCTCTTCGTCGGATGAACTCGAGTGCGCAGATCAGGCCCGCCGCACGCTCGAACTGCTGGATCGTGAGCAGCCGAAGAGTGTACCGCATGAGCACCGATACCCCGCCATGGTCCTGGTTTCGGATCCTCCGAAGGAGAATCACGAATCCGATGGCGCCAAGATATGCCTCCGTCTTGCCACCACCGGTCGGGAACCAGAGGAGATCGACGATCTCGCGGTCGTCATGCTCGGGGTCTGCGAGACCAGGGAGATTGAGCAGAATGAATGCGATCTGGAATGCCCGCCACCTCTGCGGCCCGAGATCGAGTTCGACTCCCGCAGCCTTCGCCTTCGCGGCCTCCTGGTGCCTACGTTGTTGGTTCATCGCTTCATTCATCAACATGAATGCGCGCCGGACCTCAGCGTTCTCCTCAAGCAGGTCGATTCCGAGATCAATTCGGGCAGCGGCCTCACGTGCTGCGTCGAGATGCTCATGTGCCGTTTCTCGCAAGTTCCCATCGAGTACTTCGGCATCGACGGCCACCGACTCGATCCATTCGCGGTATTCCCGTACCAGGGCTCGCAGATCGCCAAGACCCTCACCCCGCGCAAGTCGATCCATTCTGAGGTCAATGCTCGGGCTGCCACCCGATGGCTCTGCGAGGAGGAGTTCATGCTTCGGGATGTGGACCGTCCATACTTCCGTGGGGGGAGTGGATTCGTTCCACTCGACGGCGCACCCGTGCCCGACGGCGTAAACCTGGACATCGCGATACAGCAGCTCGTCGCTGCGGCGATCGGCATTGCTCCAGGCTCCGTGGTGGTCAAGCGAATGGGGTGCCAACCCAGCAGGTATCCTCGCCGCGATCTGTGTCTGGAAATACGAAGACGCATCCCTCAACTCGCGTGTTGAAGTGTCGTGCTCACGCTCGTTGACGAGGGTGACCGTGACCGCTCTCGCTCCGTCAAAAGGTTGTCGGACAAAGACGTTGAGGACCAAGAACGGTTCGAGATCAAACTTCGCGAGCCTCTTCTCCGTCCCGAAGGCAGTCCAGTCCAGATCGATCGGTACTCGGCGCCACTTCTGCTCTCGTTCGGAGCCTCTCTGCCCTGCCGCGTCGTCGAATTCCCCAGGTTCTTCATCCGGAATCGCCTCGAATCGGGCCGCCGATACTGCGATCTCAAATTCCTGGCACTTCTCGGGGATTCGAAAAGTCATCCCTACCGACGACGGCAGTCGAACCCGGCTGAGGTTCACGCCTGGAGCTCCGGAGTCCTCGGGTACACCAGCCTCCACCGTCTCGCCGTCGTCAGTCTCTACCACCGGGTCCACGATTTCTCCCACATCGTTCGGGTAGAGGATTCCGACCAAGAAACGATTGAGTGGCTTCTCTTCGAGGATCTCCTCCGCCTTGTCGCCGACGAGATCCTTCATGAGCGCGCTGACCATCAAGTCTCGCGCCTCGTACCATGGTCCCAATCTGGTGCTCACTTCGTGTCCTTCCACCTGATCTTGGCGAGACTCTGAATGCGCGGGCTCAGCCAGAGGCCCTGCGGAGCGCCGTCGCCGGCTTTGCCGGCGAGCGTCTCCAGCCGTTCGACGCGTGCGCTGAGTCCCGCCGGCCAGTAACCCTTCTTGGAGATGTCGCCGAAACACCTCCGGAAATCCTCGGCGAGTTCCACCCCTGTCTGTCCGATCTCCACCCCGTCTCGAAGCACCCAGTAGTACGGCTCGGTCAGAGTCGATCTCGACGGGTCCAGGACCAATTCGACTGGATCGCGAGGGCGAACGCTCCTCAACGTCACCATCGAGGCCTCAGACAACACCGGCGGTGCCGCGCTGCGAGTGTCCGAACCGCGCAACTCGAAGCCGAATGTCTGCCACTTCTTGTGGCCTCGCCGCAACCACCGTCCGGATCTCTCGTCCTTCTGAATGCGATCGAACTGAATGTCGCGATCCAGAACCGCGATCTGCGACTTCGCACGGCTCAGCGCGACGAAGCCCCGGCGGACGCGATCCGTGACACCGAGGAGGCCCCGCCGGTACTCGGAGGGCAGCACTACGACGACGTTGTCGAACTCGAGCCCTTTCGCACGATGAATCGTTGTGACGACAACCCCGGTCAAGGGCGAGGCAGCAACCGGCGGCATCACACGGTGGCGAAGGATGCCTTGAGCCACATCCCTGACTCGGAGATCTGCGCCCCGCGATCCTGCCGACCACCGCAACGCGCGCCAGGCGCCCTCCGGAAGTGGGGCGAACTGAGCGAGCCCCGCGAACTCATCGCGAGAAATGGTGGCCCGCGGCCACTCTGCGAGCGCCTCGCCAACCCAGGAATCGATGACTGCCTCGGACTTCCGGGGTCTGAGAACAACCGGGATTCCGGCCTGGGCAAGGGTGTCGTAAATCTCCAGAGCCTCACCGTTCGTGGAGCATAGAACGGCCGTACTCCCGCGCCATACGGAGACGACCTCAGCGAGTTCCTCCACGTCGCGCATGTGGGCGAGTTGAGTTCCTACCGCGTCCAGCTCATGCAGCTGCGCCGATCCCGTAAGGGACCTCAATCGCTGCCCGAGGTCTGCGATCGCCGAAGTCTCGCGACTCTTGAACCGGTATCTTCCACGGAGTTCGATGGGCGGGCCGGCGCCGAGTGCCGAGAGCTGCTGCATGAGCTCAATCGAAGTCATGCGTCGGACACTTTCCGGCAGCTGGAAGTCATAGATGCCTTGGAGCTCGTCGCCAAGGACCGTGAATCCGACTGAATCGTCGAACCGGCTGATCAGAGCCAGGGTGAGCCAAGCGCGATCACCGACGATGTCCTGCACTTCATCAACGATCACGTGTCTGATGTTCCGGAGCTCGTGGACAGGTCCCTCTGCCAGGATGTCCGCTGCCCCGCGGATTCGACGGTCGAAACCCTTTACCTCTTCGTCCTCCCCAGCGTAGGAAAGGATCCGGAGCGCCAAAGAATCGAGGGTCGTTATGTCGACGTCGTCCAAATGCTCGTCCATCTCGAGCAAGCGGCGCCGGACCGTGTCGATGGCTGCGTTCGAGAACGAGATCACCAGGATCTCGGTGGGATCTACGTCCTCCTCGTAAACCAGATGCGCAATTCGCTCGATTACGACTTCGGTCTTGCCCGCGCCGGGACCTGCGATCACCATCGAACGCGCCTCGGGCTCCGCATGGGCCACCTGCGACTGTTCCGAATCCAGGTCGACGCGCGCCGGAGTCCCCATCAGGTGCTCCATAGATACTCGAAGTGGGTGAAAGCGAGCTTCTCGCCGTACTGCTCGATGTTGTCGCTTACATTGAAAATGGTGACAACCTCGGAACCGCCGTTGAGCGGTCCCCTCAATCCACGTCCGATCATCTGCTGGTACAGGTTCGGGCTCCACGTTGGTCGCGTGACGTACACCGCGCGGACTCTCGGAGCGTCGAAGCCCTGTGCCAACACGTTGTAATTGGTGAGCACCCGCAATTCGCCCTCATGGAAGCGTCTGATGGACTCCCTCCTCTCGGCCGCCGGCGTCATGCCGTCGATGGAGGCCGCATTGATGCCGCTAAAACTGAGATACGCCGCCAACACCTTGGCGTTCTCTACGGAGGTGGCAAATAGGAGAATCGGCCAGTCGGCCGGCAGTTCCATGATTGAATCTGCAATACGACGCGTCCGGTCGGCGTCGTCGCCGAGACGCTTCTCGGCGCCTCGCGGAATGAGTCCGTGCTCCTGCAATTGTCTGAGCTCCCCGGCATCGAGAGAGATCGACGAACCCTGGATGATCTCCTGCTCCACTCTCGCCAGCACACCCATGCCTTGGAGGTGCTCGTGCGGATCCACGTCGCCGAAGACGCCCTCATCAAGCCGATGCCCGTCGTACCTGGCGACCAGCCGTTCGGTCTCGTGGTCGCTCCTGCCACGGAACGGGGTGGCGCTGAGACCGATGAGTTTCCGACGCTCGCGTCGGCCGCGCCCCCGGCCCAACCATTCGAGCACGGTCGTATACGACGGCGCTGTCGAGGTGTGCGCCTCGTCGACGACGACCAGATCAGCAATCGTCAACCACTCCTTGGAGTCATCTCCCGCAGCCGCATCTTTCGCGGTATTGCCCAAGGTCTGTGGCGTTGAGACCACAACCGTGAGCGCTTCCGGGTGTTCGACCAGTTCACTTCCACCCCAAAATCGGTCGATTGCGAGCGGTGTGTTCGAGGTCCCGGAGGCGCGCCAGATCGTCATCCACGTTTGCACTGCCTGTTCGCAGAGTTCGTCGGTCTGAGCGATCCAAACGATTGGGCCAGTCACGCATCCCTCATGAACACCTTGAACAATCGAATCGATCGCCGTCCGAGTCTTGCCGGCCCCCGTCGGGAGCGCGAGCAGACCCCTCGACGCGTCCACACGATCGCCGATTAAGTCAAGGACCTTCGTTTTCACCGCCTCCTGGTAATCGTGAAGCGGCGGAAGATCAATCGGTCCGTCGATGACGACAGAAGGCTCCCTGGCGCCTCCCGAGGCAACGCCCGCCCACTTGGCATCGAAACCGAGCTTCTGGACCCACCGGACCGCATTGCGTCCGCCGGCCCACGATTGCGGCGGATTGAGCCCGCGATCCTCCAGGACGGACACGAGTGCCGGGAGAGCGAGGGTTCCCGACCCATTGACCGCCACGGCGAGCCGCGCCAACTCTGCTCCCGTCACCTCGGAGCCCTTCTTCTGTGCGGCGATCTCCAAAGCCTGTGCGGGCACCACGGTGCGCAGCGCCTCATCACCGACTGCGTGCGCGAGTCGTTCGAAATCATCGGTGAACGTGCCGAGTTGCCTCTCGAGAACCGAGGTCTCCCGCCTTCGAGCCGTGTCGAGAATTCGCTGGATCGCGCTGTTCGAGAGTTCCAATTCCGCCTGATCGGATAGCTGACGAAGCATCATCTCGTCGGTGGCAGCAGTAAGGAGGACGATCCCTTCGACCATACCGGTCGCGCGAGGCTCCGAATGGGATCCCTCGTCCGTGAACGTGATGTGGTCGATCGACGAGCAGCGCTGCATCTTCAGACCATCAAGCCGCTCGTACGGAACGTGGATTTTCAGCTCCGGGAACCTGTCGAGGACGTACTCCGCTCCACCGGTGGCTTCGAACTCTATCTCGAATTTGACCTCATCGTCGCCGTCACGCATGCTCCACTTCTCGAGAAGGATGTCGCGTCCCACGGCATCTGAGACGAGAATCGCCGGAATCTGCTGCTGGCGAAGAGCCTGATAGGACTGATCGTTGCTTGCCACACGTACCGTTGTGGACTCGGCCTTCTCCCACGCACCGGCCCGTCTGGCAATCATGTATTGGGGTCGCGGAATGTACTCTGCGACGTAGGTGTAAAAAACGATCTGTTTCTCGGGAGGGAACCGCTGCTCGACGATGGAGAGAATGTGTTCCCACTCCTCTACCGAAAATTCATCGATGTCTTCTCGAAGACCCAGCACCGAGGTGCTCATGACGTCATCTCCGACGATCGGAAGCATTCCACCAAACATCGGATCGATCTGGTCCAAAACTGAACGGTCGAGCGTCTGAGATGGCGGCCATGGACCGAGTGGTGTCTGCAGCAGACCGTGCGCTCTCAGCCTGTAGGCATCAGGGGAGAGGACCTTGATCGCCCCTGCCGAGACCTGCGATCGGTGGCGCACCGTCCACTGTTGGGGATCGGCAAACTTGAGTGCTTCGGCCGTGAATTCGACCTTTGAAGCCGGCGAGAGCTCTTCCAACATTTGAAGCGGATACAAAGGGCGGGGCCCCCCGATCGTGATTGAGTCGTCTCGGAATTTGGCCTTCTTGCTGACTCGATACTCTTCCCGGACGTCGGCTTCGTAGCGCTCCAGCCACGGCTCTTTGGGCGTCGTTGACGAACTCATCCGCGGACCCTCGCGAAGCCCCAGGCCCTCCAACACGGGCAAGTCGCCGGAATGCGTGCGACGGTCGAGTACGAACCGCGCGCCGTCGGGGCCCGCATTCCGAAGTAGGCTCCCGCCGGAGAGCATCTCGCCAATGGGCCGCCACTCACCGTCGCGGGCGCGCGCTTTGACAAACTTCTCGGTCGGCGTGCTCTTGGCCGCGTCCCGGATGAGTTCCGCCAGCCGCCCAGGCCGGAGCGCCTGTCCCCTCTTCCAAACTTCCGCCCAATCGACGATGCGCCTTCCCAATGCTCGCGCAACGAGCCCACTCGCGTCGAGTTGACCGATCTTGAATTCGGAGGTCAAGGCGTCGCGTGCCGCCGTATTCTCGGCGACGTCGACATCGACAAAAGTTCCGCTCTCGTCGTCGAGTGACCGGAAGAACACCCTCCCGCGTACTGGGGGAACGTGGTTGCCGTCCTCGGTCAGCACGATCTCGGCGTGGCTGACCTGAGGTGAGAAAAGGGACTCGTTCGACTCCCGTGAGCCGCTCGGCCGGTCACCGCCCTCAGACTTCCTCACCGCCTCAGCGATCAGAATTGCGCCGACGCTACCTCGGGGACCGCAGTCCTTCGCGAGCCACTCGAGCCAGCGGCGGGCATCTGTGTGCTTGTTGCCAGGCACGGCGCTCAGACGTTCAGCTTTGGCGCGTCGGGTTGTCGTCGCGTCGATTCCATGGTGTACCCACGCGGAGTTGGGGCCCACCACGTCTGCCCATATGTCCTTCCACGCCGGGTCGAGGTCTGCCGGATGGAAGGTCAGTCGCGATGGGAATTGGAGTTCTCCGTCCATTGCCACAAGCGACCGCGTGCCGCGGAGGTGTTCATAGAGCGGCTCGTTGAGGGTGTCGTCCGCCCAGTTCCTCTGCTCCCGACCACGAGCAGGCAGAAGGTCCAGGTACCCTGTGGGGTCATGGCCGACAAGTTCCGGCAACGACTTCTCGACCAGTCGGGGAAGGACCTCCGTCAGAATCTCACCGTTGAAATCGCCCTCAAGCAGCGTACGACGGTCCTCGGTCAGCTTCCATGGCGCGTTAAGGATTCCACGTAGCGTCGTGCTCATCTCGAGAGGGAAGAAGGCAGAGAAACTCCCGAGTTCGGCACTCGAGCCCTCTGGCACGGCCCACGTGAGCCGGACAGTTTCTCTCTGGTCAGCCGAGCCGGCATCCTCGAGCGCCGCCTGCGATGGTTGATGGTCTATGCGGAACACTCTCCAGATTGTGACTGAATCAGCCCCATTCTCGTCCGCAGTGATTTTCACGCGATTCCGGTCCCAAGTGGCTCGGATGTCGCGAACCGCCTCTTCCCCTTCGGCCCACAGAATCCGCATTCTGATCGAGCGAACGTGCGGCGCAAACACGAGGAAACTCGATGGGAACCTCTGCATGTCGGCCATAACTTCGTCCATGGAAGCGGCCAACGGAAGCTTGACCACGGTGGTCGCCCACCCCATCAACGACGCGAGCAGAGGATCCGCTTCGGCCTCAGCGAAGGGATCGATCGGCCACGCCAAGCGAAGAAGGGGCACGTCTTCGGCGTGGCCCACGGCATCCCCAACCGCTCGCCGCGAGCGCTCGCGATCCCATCCGAATGATCCGGAGCGGCTGATCATCCGCGGCGAATCGGAGATCGCGGCTACGGATTTGAATCCGAGACCGTAGCGTCCGATCTCGTCGCCACGCTTTTCAGACAGGTGCGAGTAGAGCAAGGCAACGAGCCCATCCATCGAGAGGGGTGCGCCCTCGTTGGCTACGTACAGATTGTTCGGTGTCAGAACAATCTCGATCGCGCCGGGAGAGGAAAGCATCGCGTCTGCGCCGTTCTGAACCAGTTCGTTGATCTGCTTGCGCCCGTATCCCACCTCGGATGCCGCGCGCTCCCTCCTCGCGTCCTCCTCGACTCGCGTGGGGTCCTCACGGTAAGCAGCGAGACACTGATCCCTGCGTATATCGACCTCGCGGGCGATTTCGCCGACGACACCCGCCCAATTGCCAATATCCAGCGCTACGCTCACCTGTCTCCTCCCAAAACGCCGCCCACATCCGTCGGCCTAATCACTCTTGCACGATGCACTGACACGAACGCTTCAGGCACCTGCACCCTGGCCCTGGGGTGACCTGAAGCCCGAAGTGCAGCAAGCACGTCGGAATATCCGTCGTCGACAGTCTGATGTTCCCAGACCCTCACGACAGTCCATCCGGCCTTGCGCAGAGCTTCATCGGTGTCCGTATCGCGGTCAGAATTCGAACGAAGCTTCTTCAGCCACCACTCGCGATTCGCCGTCGGTTCAGTTCGGTGTTCCGGGCAGGAATGCCAGAAGCACCCGTCGACAAACACCGCCACCCGCCAACGCGGAAACGCTATGTCGATGCTTCGGCGTGGCCGAGCCGGGACCGGAAACTGCACCCTGAATCGGAACCCGGCCCCATGAAGTCGTTTTCGCAGTGCCAGTTCGGGTCCCGTGGCACGGTGACCGACACCCGACATCCTCGAGGAGACAGCAGGCGAAGACGGCGTGGGACGCCACGCCGCAGTGGATTGCTCGACACGACTGCCCAACCGACCGACTCCTCCGCGTCCACCTTACGACCATTCTCTGCAATAACGGTCCAGGCGTCAGACAAACGGACCGGTCCGAGATGCATCCGCGTGCGCAGCGAGCCCTCGACCGGAACAGCTCCGCAAAGGCTCAGCCCGCCGGCGCGTACACCACGGTCTCGCCGTCGGCCGACCCGAGCAGCAGCCCGTCCGCATACGCCTGGGGCGCAAGGGACGCCGCGACCTCCCAGACCGGGTCGGCCGCGTCGAGCGTGAACAACGCAGTGCTCGGCCGCATCGCACTCTCGGTCGGGTCCATGAACCAGGCGAGCACTCGCCCGTCCACGGTGCCCTGGAACAGGAACGGGTTGCCGTTGAACACCGTCTCCCCGACCGTGAACGTCTCGCCGCCCTGCTGAGTACCGCCGATCGGCATCTGGAATCCGGCCACCTCGTCCCCGATCCTCATGAGCCCATCCCGCGGCTCCGGGGAAACCACGTCGGCCGTCAGCTCATCGTTGTCCGGGTCCATATCGGCCAGCGCAATCTGCTCTCCGGCCAGGGGCACTGCCCACGCCGTCGTATCCTCAACCGACATCGACCATTGCTCCTCGCCATCCCATGAGTAGCCGCTGACGATCCCGCCCGCGCCGCTGCTCACCGCATAGCCGTCCGCCAACTCCGCAACGTTCGCCGTCGACCCGACCTCTCCCAGCACCTCGCCGGTCTGGAGATCGAGCGCCACCAGTCCGTCGAGCGCTTCGGGACTCTCCGCAGACATCGCCAACAGCACCCGGCCTGCTGACGCCGGGTCCGGGAGGGCCACCATGCCCGCAGTGCGCCACAACTCGTTCAGTTCCGCGTCATAGCCGACGATCCCGCCCTCGTCCGTGCTCACCGCCAGGTGCTCGCCGGCCTCGTCATTCCCGACGACGGCGACGCTCCCCTCCGGCAGCGGCGTCACCTCGCCGCTCTCTACGTCGATGATCTCCACATCGCAAACGACCCGCTTCCCCAGGATCGTGGCGCTCGCACACGTGCCCTCCCACAGGGGATCGCCCTGCTCCGACTCAATCCGGTAGACCGCCGCGGACCCGGTCTCCGAGTCAAAGTTCAGGAAGGCGGTGCCGTCCTCCGTAATCGCTCTCAGATCACCGGGAACGCGCCACTGCTCGGCGATCCCCTCGGAGAACGCGGACATGTCGACCGCGTCCCGCCCTCCGCCCGAGTCCGATTCCGAGTCCGCAGTGCCCCCACAGCCCGCGAGCGCGAAGGCCGCAGCGGCGACGACGGCCGCCGCAGTTCGAAGATCTCTCACGACACATCCCCCTCAAGTCTGACGAACCATATCCTGCTGGACCACCGCGCCAAGCCGGTACTTCTTCGCCGTCGTCGCCTATTCATCGTCGGAACCTGCCGCGCGCGGACGGCCCGGTCCGCGCATGGGCTTCGCTCCTCGGGGTTGCCTGCCGGCGTCCCGTAGCGCCGTGCGCAGGATGATCTCGATCTGGGCGTTGACGCTGCGGAGATCGTCGGCCGCCCACTTCTGGACGGCTTCGTGAACGGCAGGGTCGAGCCGCAACAGGATCCTCTTGCGCTGCTCGGTCATACGGTCCGGTCCCTCAGCTGTACAGCGAGCCGGTGTTCACGATCGGGGTCACGCGCGCCTCCGAGGTCAGGACCACGAGCATGTTGGACACCATCGCCGCGCGCCGCTCATCGTCCAGGGTGACGACGTCCTCCTCCTCCAGCTGCGCGAGCGCCTTCTGCACGATCGTGACCGCGCCCTCGACGATCTTCTCCCGCGCCGCGATCAGCGCCGACGCCTGCTGGCGCTGCAGCATGGCCGAGGCGATCTCGGGCGCGTACGCGAGCGTGGAAATCCTCGCCTCGACCACCTCGAGGCCGGCGATCGCGATCCGCTCCGCCACCTCGTGGGCGAGTTCGCCCGCGAGTTCCTCAGTGGAGGTGCGCAGGCTCATGACGTCCGGATCGGAGGAGTCATAGGGATGGATCGAGACCACGTGCCGCAGCGCCGCCTCCGACTGCACCGCCACGAACCGCTGGAAATTCTCGACGGCGAACGCCGCCTTCGCCGTGTCCGCCACCTGCCACACCACGATCGCCGCAACGTTCAGCGGGTTGCCGTCCAGATCGTTGATCTTGATGACGGAGGTCTCGAAGTTGTTCACCCGTACCGAGATCTTCTTTGTGGTCACGAGCGGCACGGTCATGACGAGACCGGTGGTTCGGATGGTGCCGAGGTAGTTGCCGAAGAACTGGACCACGGCAGTCTCGCCGGGACTGATGATCCGCATGCCGGAGGCCAGCACGCCACCGAGGACGAGCAGGCCCATCGAGATTCCGAAGAGCCTGCCGCTTCCACTCGGGGCCCCCAGCCCGAAGCTGCGCAACATCAGCGCAACGCCGCCCGCAAACAGCACCAGCACGATCAGCAGCCCGACCAGACCGTTGATGCGCGGCGCGCGCTTCTCCGAGATGTTGACCCTGGCACCCTGGTGCCCGACTGGCCGGCCTGCAGGCTCGGTGCTGACAGGTTCTTCGCTCACGGCTCCAACTTTCTGTGATATCTATGTGATATCACAATGATGTCACCGCGAAAGGTCGGTGTCAACGTGGTTCTCCGAACTCCCGCATGATGGGAGGCATGAGCAGGGAGACGCATCTTCGCGAGGGCCGGCAGACGGTGAAGCTGGGGTTGGTGAAGGTCGTCAAGGAGCTGTTTCCGGAAGACGAGCTCCAGATCTCGTACTCCATCCTCGAGGGCGTCTTCTGCGGGCTCGACAACTCCGCGCTCTCCGTGCGCGAGGTGCGCGAGATCGACAGACGGCTGCGGGAGTGGACGTCGTCGGGAGCGATGATCGAGGAGATCGCGCGGGAGAACGGGTACTACGTGTACCGGGTCGGCGGGGTGGAAGCGCGCGTGGTGTATCCCGCGCTCCTCGACCCTGCGGAGGCCGAACCGTTCTCGATCGTGCCGTTCTCCGGCGGGTTCATCGTGGACTTCGGCGACCGCGAGGGCAAGGACGGACACCCGATGATCCGGCCGATGCTGCTCTCGGAGACGTTCGAGAAGACCCGGCGCTGGTTGGACATGCTCCGCATCGAGACGGTGGAGGACGTCAACCGGTACATCGCCGAAGGGCAGGCCATGAGCCTCGTGGACCTGGCCGAGGCGCTCCACGAGAAGCAGATCGCCGGGATCGCCGATCTGATCCTGCGGGAGCGGCGGGCGCTGAGGATGTTGTTGGTGGCGGGGCCGTCGTCGTCGGGGAAGTCGACGTTCATCCGGCGCATCTCCACGCAGCTGCTGGTGGCGGGGCTGCGGCCGGTCTCGCTTTCGTTGGACGACTACTTCCTCGACCGCCGACTCTCGCCTCGCGATGAGCACGGCGGGTTCGACTTCGAGCGCCTCGAGGCACTCGATCTGCCGCTCCTGCGCCGCGACCTCCGCGCTCTCATCGACGGCGCCCCGGTGGACATTCCGCGGTTCGACTTCGTGACCGGGACACGCTCCGACGGCGGTGAGTTGCGTTTGGCCGACGACGACGTCCTCGTTCTGGAGGGAATCCACGCGCTCAATCCGGCGCTGATGGAGCGGGTGCCGCCCGGCGCCGTGTTCAAGGTGTACGTGAGCGCTCTCGGCGGGCTGAACATCGACCGCATCAACCGCGTCTCGACGACGGACACTCGGCTGCTGCGCCGCCTCGTGCGGGACGTCCGGACGCGCGGCATCGGTCCGGACGAGACGCTCGAGCGGTGGCAGAGCGTTCGCCGCGGGGAGTATGACAACGTCTTCCGGTTCCAGGAGGACGCGAATGTCATGTTCAACTCGTCGCTGATGTATGAGATCAATGCGCTGCGGCCGTCGGCGGAGGCGGTGCTGGCGCAGGTGGAGGATGCGAGCCCGCACCGGGAGGTTCGTGACCGGCTGTTGAACCTGGTGAGCTATTTCGAGCCGGTGGACAGCACGCGGATTCCGTTCAACTCGATTCTGCGCGAGTTCATAGGCGGTAGTGCGTACGGGGAGTAGGTGCCGGCCGCGGCGGCTCGCCTCGCGCCCGTGGCCAGGACGTGAGCAGCAGCCGGGTCCCGAATGAACCTGGCCTAGACTCGCCGGCGTGTCTGTCCGTGCCCCCTCCCGCGCAGTCCAGATGGGTTGGTCGGTGGCGGTCGCCACCGGGCTGTATGCGATCAGTTTCGGAGCGCTGGCGGTCGCGGCCGGTCTGACGATTCTGCAGACCCAGGCCCTGTCCGCGTTGATGTTCACCGGCGGTTCGCAATTCGCTTTCGTGGGCGTCATCGCAGGCCAGGGCGCCGGCTCGACCGCCACCATCGCCGCGAGCCTGCTCGGGGTCCGCAACGCCGTCTACGGCGTCTGGGCCAACGCCACTCTGCGCCCGAAGGGCTGGCGCCGGCTCGCCGCCGCGCAGGTGACGATCGACGAGTCGATCGCGGTCGGCTCGGCGCAGACGGATCCCGATGAGCGGAAGCGCGGGTTCTGGGCTGCCGGTGTCGGGGTGTTCGTGATGTGGAACATCTTCACGCTGGTGGGATCGCTGCTGGGTTCCCGCGTCGGCGACACCAGTGCCTGGGGCCTCGACGGCGCCGCCACCGCGGCGTTCCTCGGCCTGCTGTGGCCCCGGCTGAAGGGCCGCGAGCCGATCGCAATAGCGGTGGCGGGAGCGCTCGTGACTGCCGTGACGATTCCGTTCGTTCCGGCCGGAATTCCGATCGTGATCGCCGCGGCCGTGGCAGCGGTCTACGCCTGGTTCGTGCCGGAGCGGCAGCCGGCGGCGCCCGGGGCGGCGGCGCGGGACGGCGGTGCGTCGTGATCATGTGGGCATGGATTCTGCTGGGCTCGGCTATCGCATACCTGACCAAACTGGCCGGGTACCTCGTGCCGGACGCCGCGCTCGACCACCCGAAGGTGAGCCGCGTGACCTCCGTTCTCACGATCGCGCTGCTTGGCGCGCTGGTGGTCATGAACACGTTCGGCTCCGGGACCGCACTTGCCCTGGACGCCCGGATCGGCGCACTCGCGGTGGCGGCGATCGCCCTGATGCTGCGAGCGCCGTTCCTGCTGGTGGTGGTGCTTGGAGCGGCCGCCACTGCGGCGCTGCGCCTGCTCGGCTGGGGCTGACCCGGACTCCCGGGAAATCGCGCCGCGCCCACGGGCGGCTCGACGGCGGCTGCAGGCGGTTCGACCGCGCCCACGGGCCGCTTCGGCGCGACTTTCGGCCACTACTGTCGTAGTTTCGCCCGTCGGACCGGCGCACGCCCAGTCGAAGGGCGGAATTGGCCCACTCTTAGCCTGTTTGCGGCCCCTCCAGACCGGCGGATTCGACTACCGTAGGCGTTCGGTTTCTTCTGTAGGCGTTTGACGCGCGTAAAACGTCTACAGAAGAAGCTAAACGCCTACAGTTGTCGCTCCGGTGCCGGCTGAACAGGCTCCACCACCGGCAAAACAGGCTGACAAGCACCTCCGGACCGCGCAAAACCCGTACGCGCTGCCGACATTCCCACAGAAGTGACGTAACGTCCATGGGGATCTCCGCTCTCCCCTATCGGGGAGGCCCGTTCTGGGCTGAGGATGGCCATTTTCGGACAACCAACGAAAGACCGGAGGAGGCGGCTTCCCACGAAAGACCGGAGGAGGCGGCTTCCCACGAAAGACCGGAGGAGGCGGCTTCCCACGAAAGACCGGCGGAAGCGGCTTCCCACGAAAGACCGGCGGAAGCGGCTTCCCACGAAAGCGCAACAGTCCCTCGTCCGGCGCAACCGTAGCGGTCCATCACTTGAGTACCGTGCTCACCGATTATTGAAGCTCACCTATCCTTGAACGAGTCCTCGGTGTTCACGCGGAAGTTGCCGCCGCCGAGGCTGACGATTGTTACGGGTCTTACGGGGGTCTTTCAGTGACGGATAAGCCGACGCAACCCATGGGGCAGCCATGGGGTCAGAATCAACACCAGCCCGTGGACCAGACGCAGCAGTGGGGCCAGTACCCGCAACAGCCCGTGGACCAGACACAGCAGTGGGGCCAATACCCGCAACAGCCCGTGGACCAGACACAGCAGTGGGGCCAGTACCCGCAACAGCCCGTGGACCAGACACAGCAGTGGGGCCAGTACCCGCAGCAACCCGTTGACCAGACGCAGCAGTGGGGCCAATACCCGCAGCAACCCGTCGACCAGACGCAGCAGTGGGGCCAGCAGCCTTACCAGTTCGGCGGAGGACCCTCGGGACCTGGGCCTCAGCAGCCCGTTCGCCCCTGGTACAAGAAGAAGCGCTTCATCATCCCGGCTGCAATGGTGGCGCTGATCGTCCTGGGCTTCGCATTCGGAGGCGGCGAGGACGCGCCGTCGTCGTCGAGGGAGAGCGGGGCTGGTGCGGCTATCTCCACGCCAACTGCGACACCGGACGGCGAGACCAGTGCCGCAGCCGAGGAGACCGAAGCGGCAGAGGAGGCTGAGGAGACCGAAGCGGAAGCAGCCGGCACGGTCTCACAACAGAACGCGCTGCGCTCCGCCGAGAGCTACCTCCGGTTCACTGCCTTCTCGCGCACCGGCCTGATCGAGCAACTGGAGTACGAGGGCTTCTCGACCGAGGACGCAACCTGGGCCGCCGACCACGTGACGGTCGACTGGAACGAGCAGGCGAAACTCTCGGCCGAGGGCTATCTCGACGTCACTGCCTTCTCGCGCACCGCCCTTGTCGAGCAACTGGAGTACGAAGGCTTCTCGGCCGAGGACGCAACCTGGGCAGTCGACCACGTGACGGTCGACTGGAACGAGCAGGCCGCGAGGTCGGCCCAGAAATACCTGGAACTCATGGCGTTCTCGCGCTCCGACCTGTACGACCAGCTGATCTACGAGGACTTCACGCCAGAGCAGGCACAGTACGGCGTCGACCAGACGGGACTGTAGCGGCC
>DASRMP010000018.1:0-19094 GCA_035647855.1 Actinomycetaceae bacterium
GCGGTGGGGAAACCTCGCATGAGGTCCTTCGACGTGTGCGAACGACGACGTGCATGAGTGACGACGACGTGCATGAGTGAGGACGACTGCCACTCCCGCCACGAACGCTTCGGGCAGAACCGGGCTTCGGATACGTCGAGAGATTTCAACACGACCCGATCGAAGGAGCCGAATTGTTCCGTCGCAAGTCCCACGCAGGAGACACTCCGCAGAAGGGATCGCCCGTGCCCCCTGAGGACGAACCCATCATCACGGACGCGACCACGAGCCTGCACTACGTCCAGCCATCCCCCGCTGACACCCTGCTCCACGCAGAACAGCAGGGCCTCGCGGACGCGTCCGGGCCGTACTCCGCGGACGTGGTCGTCGCCACCAGGCCCGAGCTGTTCCGTTGGCGCGTGAAGGCCTGGACCCTCGGCAAGATCCACGGCAGCGCGATCGGCGAGCAGGCGGAGATCGAGCTGAACCGTTCCACTGCGGGTGCGCTCGCCGGCCAGAGAACCTCCCTGGAGCGCCGGGAGGAGGAACTCCGCGAGGAGGCGGACGGCCTTCGTGCGGAGCAAGCCGAACACCGGGCGGTCCTCACGGACAGGTCGAGCCCCTACCGGGACCTCCGGCTCGAGCACGGGCCCGGTTGGTCTCGCCTGCTGATCGCGATGATCATCGTGTTCTCCCTGGGAGATGCGCTTCTGACGTATGAGGGCTTCAAACTGACGGGGCTCGACGAGGCCGGACTCTGGGCGGCCACGATCGCGTTCGCGGTGAGTGCCGTGGTCATCGGCCTGACGCTCGGGTACACGTGGCGCGAGGCATTCGCCGGCGATCGCCGGAGCGGGTTCATTCTGCTCGGGCTCGCCGTCCTGGTGATGGCATGCGCCGGGCTCCTCGCGCTCAGCATCAATGAGATCCGGGCGAGCGCGTTCCTCGAGGGGCTCATCGGCACATCCCAGACGGCGAGCGTGCACGTTGGCACCATCCCCACGGCCGCCGGGCCAACGGACACGCAGCTGGCGCAGGCGAACTGGGTCAAGTTCGCTTTCATGGCGATGCAGCTTCTCCTCTTCGCCGGGATCGTGTTCGCCGAGTACCAACTGCACAACCCGGTCCGCGCGCGGTACGCCGCCGTGTCCGCGAAGCTTCGCGGCGTTGAGTCCGAGTTCGGGCGCACCAGTGTCGCCATCGACGGGCTCACCGCGAGGATCGACGCCCTCGACCGCAATCTGCCCCTGATCCCGCACCTGTGGACAGCGCACCGCAGTCAGCTTGATTCGCTCGGTGAGGAGGCGTGCGTCGTCTACGAACGCGCGCTCGTCACCGGTTTGGCCTCCGAAGAGGCGACCGTCGCCATGGAGGTGCGGGCGGCCGCGCGCGACGTCGGCGACGACGAGATCGCGGGGGCCCAGGCCGGCTACGCCGCCGTCGCCGACGGGCGGGACTCGGCGGCCACCCAAACGTCGGACGCTGCCTGAGGAGGGCATTATGGGTCGTTTCGTAGTGTGGGTGCGCTCCTGGTGGTTCCGTGATCGTGCCCAGCCGAGCCTCGGCGTCTGCCACGCGTGCGCTGCCCCGCTCGAGCTCTGCCGATCCTGCGAGGGCGCCTGGGCGGCGCGCCGCTGCCGCCACTGCGCGGGCGGGCTCGTCTGCACCACCCATCAGAACCACTGGTGGATCTCATCGTTCTTCGTCACCGCGGCAACCATCTCCGAAGGGAATCAGCCATGACCGCCACTACCACCCGCTTCCACGCGACCAGGTCGCACCTCTTCCGGGCCTACAGACAGGGCCTCAAGGACGCCCGCCTCGGGTCTCCCGACGTCGACGGCCACCTGCCGTGGACCCGGCGGCTGCACGGCCAGTGCGGAGAGCACGAACGCGCCGTGAGCGAGCGCCTGCACGCCGCACTCAAGGACATCGACGGCCGAATCGACGTGCTCGCGCGGGAGTCCGTGGAGCTCGTGCGCTTCATCGGCGAGATGCGTGAGGCGGTCTCCGCTCACGAACCCGCGAGGACCGCAGGCGACGGTGCCGAGGTGATCGACGTCGTCGGCCGCCTGCGCGCGAAGCAGGCGCACCGGACGCTCCAGGCGAACGCGCTACAGGCTGACAGCAGGCTCGCGGCCGCCGCTGCCGAGGCGTCACGACTGCTCTCGGACCGTCACCACACGATCGCCGACGCCCGCGCCGAGCTGACGGGCATCGTCGCGTACTTCGAGGCGTTGACGGGAAACCACCGCCTGGGGATGGAGCGGCGCGGGTCCACGCTTATCGGCCGGCGGGTGTACGGGCCGCCGCAGCGGGTCGAGGTGCCGCTCCCTCGATACGTGCCGTACTCGGCGTGGTTCGCCGCCGACGTGCCGCTCGTGACCCCCGGCACCGCGGAGCAGATCGCTCTGCTGCAGTGGACCTGGACGCCGTTCGAGCACGGGCCCTCGGCGAAGGCGGGCTGAGCGGCGGCCGGATCACCCGCCGGCGCCACGGCACCTTCTGGCCCCGGAACCGGGCGGCTCAGCACCGCGAGGTAAGCCTGCGAACCGAAGGTAAGGGCCCACACGCTAACCCCCAGCTCCCGGCCTAACCCACAGCACGCAGAGCACTACGGCCTCACGACGGCGCGATGCAGCCCGCACCCGCCGGCAGCGCTGCTTCCTCAGCGGCAGCGCCGCGATCCTTCATCACGCTTCGTACTCCCGGAGCGGCACAGAGATCCTGCCAATTGCGGCGAGCCGTCGCACCAGGTCAAGGTGCTCCATCGCCCACTTGACCCCGCGCAGCAGGAGGATGTCGTCGGCCGGCATCTCGCGGAGTGTGAGGAGTCCGGTCAGATAGCCGTGGTCCTTCGTCATTCCTCCAGGGCGCCGTGGATCGCCGATACCGCGACGGATCCTCAGAGCCAATTCGGCCGCACTGTCCGGGTCCGTGTACTCGGACAATACGAATGCCAGTCCGGTCAGATCCTTGTCCTGTGCCGCAACCACCCCGACCACTCTCAGTGCGTATGTGTGGAGCGTGTGGGGACTGGACAGCCCGCACTCTTCTTCGCGCAGTGCGGCCAGTCCTTCTTCGGTGGCGACAGTCGAACCGAACGCGAACGCCGCGAGAGACTCGGGTTGTTGGCGGGCGTTGGCCCACCGAAGCACGTGGCCTCCCACTTCGTGTGCCTCCAGACGTTGCAGCTCGCGCCGGCTGACGGCGATGTCAGAACGGATCTTGACCAGGTTCCTCGATCCCAGAACGCTCATTCTCGCAGCCATGTTCTCTTCGATCGAGACTCGCCAGTCATCAAGACCGTGCCGCGAGAGGGCGTCCCTGAAGCAAGCCGTCACGGTGTCGACCGTCACCGGCTCCGGCTCCGGCTCCGGCTCCGGCTCCGGCAGCCCAAGCGCCAGGATCCTTCGCGCCTCCGCAATCGTCGCGTCATCGGGAAGTCCGTCGTGCCGCAGCGACCACGAGGTGATGGCATCGTCACGTCGGCTCGCGATGGCAGCCGTGTACTCCAGAGTCCTTTCGGTCTCTGATTCGACGAGTTCTCGAAGTTCGTCGGGAAGTCGCGTGGCCACAGCAAGTGCCTCGCCGGCAGCGGCCCGCGTCCGCTCGAAGCCTGGGTCTCCGAACTCGATCCGCTCTGGGTAGGGACTCCCGTCCCCGCGCCGCACCCGATCGGCCAACTGCGTGCGGTGGTGCGCGAGGCCGAGAGGCGTCGTCCAACGGATCGGTGTGAAAGCCTTGGACAGTTCGGTCAGCGCCGAGACGACTCGGGAACGGTCAGGCTCCACGGGCCCTCTCTTTCGCTTTGACGATGATCGTGTCCGCGATGGCCAACCACCGATCGCGCACCTCTTCGTAAGGTTCCACCCATTGGGTCGGGACGGGATCCAAGGGCTTCCCCAGATCCTCGAGGTACACCTCCACGGGGATCCACGACGCCCCGCGAGATCTGTCGGCGCCAACAAGGCTGATCGCATACTCGGCGTCGAGAGGGTCTCGGGTGAGCATCGCCCGGAGCGCTGCGGCTTCGACGGCCGCCTTACACGGGAGCGTCGCCGAATCCACCAGTGCCAGTAATTCCGTGAGGTGTTTCGCGTACAATTCGTCATTGGCCAGTTCGAGGCACGCGAATGCGAACTGGCATGCCCGCTGAGGTGCCAGGTACCCAATGTTCACGGCGCGCCGGTAACGCCAATCGATTTCCTCGTGGGTCGCCTTACCGCATCTTGCGAGTGAACGCGCCTCAGCGCCTTCAAGTTCAACTCGGAAACGGATATTCTCGATCGCGGCAATACGGCGCTCGAACGGCAGGATCTCATCATGCTCGAGGTAACCGAGCGAGCGAAGCTGATCGCTGCGAATGTAGACTGCACTCTTTGCATTCACCGTTGCCGCGTACTCGAGCGCATCGCCGAACCGCCGGCCCTGGTTCAGGGTGATACCGATCTGCCCGACCGGAATTCGCCATCCGGGATTCCTCTCTATGATGTCTTTGAGCTGCTCGACCGCAAAATCATGTTGGCCCCAGGCCCGCAGTTTGTACGCTCGGTTGAGTCCGGCGTTGCGCGCAACAGCGGATTCGCCATCGAAGAGTTCCCGCAACCTTTGTAGCGCCTCGTCACCTCTCCGCATGACCCGAGCGTGTAGGTAACGCACGAGGGCATCCGTCTCCGGATGCGGCGACGACGTAGGCACCAGTGGTGCCAAGACCTCTGCTGGGGCACGGCTGGGCACGCGGGTGCTGAGCCACTCCTCCCAGACTCCGTGCTCAGAGGCGATCGTGATGGCCAAGCCTCCCAGTGCCACCGCTCCGATGTGCTCGCCGGCAGCGTCTGCTTGATCGAACTGCTCCCTGACATGCCTCAGTCCGCGGTGGGCGGCGCACTTCCAGTCGGTGTCGGTCCAGCCCCCGACGACGCCGGCGGGAGCACGTCTGATGATCTCTCGAACCGCGTCATGCACTCGCCAGCGCCACTGGGGGTCGTCGTTCGGCTCGATCATCGCCCTTTCGATCATGGCGCCGACGTCTCCCTCGGGCACGTCCGCTACGGCCGCCGCAAGCGGGACGTCGAAGTAAGGCAGCAAGCAGGCCCCATGGAAGGCACGTGCCTGGTTCTCCGTGAGGTTCTCCAGGACGCGCCGGACAACGTCCTCCAACGGACGATCGAGCTCTTCGGCCGCAACCTCCGCCCCCGTGCCCTGAGTGATTCCGCTTGCGAGAGTACAGATTGCATCGATGTGGACGGGCCAGCCTCTGGTTCGTTCCACCAGGCGTCCAACAGTGGCGTCGCTCAAGTGGAATCCCTGCCTGATGGCACGCCGCCGGAACAGCCACTCAGAGTCGCTGTCCCCAAGCATCTCGAGGCGGTGCTGACGGGGGTTCTCGCCGGTGAATCCCCGGACAAGACGGGGCCAAATCTGAGGCCCCCTGAACGGAAGAGCGGTTCGCGCCAAGCAGGCCCAGTCGAGGTGATTTCGCCCGCTGATGACAAACAGGCACTGCGGTAGCGCCCCGATCAACAAATTGATCGTCGCTTCGCCGATCCGGCGGTCGTTCGTCTGCAGCTTCTCGAAGTGATCAATGAAGATAACGGCCAGAGGCCGCTTCTCAGGATCCTTGATTTCGCAAAGCTGGCGGTTGGCGATCTCAAGCACGGCGGCTGCCACATCAGGGGAGGGCGTTGATTGGGTCACCTCAGAAGAACACCGGTCGATGATTCCCCCGAGGGCCGGGTAGCGACGCATCTGACTCAGGGTGAGTCTTTCTCGGGCGAATGCCACCACCGACTTAATCGTGTGAGCCGCGATTCCGGTCCCCAGGTCAAGGTGATAACCGAAATCGGAGACGATCGCGTCGAAAATGCCTGAGACGATCGTCTGCTCGGTGTCGGACTTCGCCGAGATGTCGAGGCCCTCCCCAGGACGGACTGCCCGAAAATAGCTCAACAGAGCCATGTCGAAGTATTTCCAGCCCCCAGGAATCGCCGGAAGCGCTGCCCGGAGACTGAGAAGGAGAGGCATGATTTCCAGGTCGCCGTGCGACTCGTTCAAGTCCCACCGTACGGTCACCACATTCTTGGTGTCCGGGGGAGGGCCCCAGGATTCATCGTCGAGACCTCCCTGCAGCCACTCTTCCAGTCGGTGCGAGAGAGCGGTCTTCCCCAGCCCGCTGCCGCCGTGGAAGACGAGAACATGGCTCAACGCCGAGATCTCCCGCTTGTCCCGCAACACCTCGGCCATGAACTCGACCGACGCAGCCAATGCCTCCGACTGCGGTTCCCTATCGGCGAATTCGATGCACTTCGTCTCGCTGGACTGCGTCAACACCTGACTCGGTGTAAGCCCGACATAACCCATGTTTCCCCCATGAAGCGAACTGATGGCCTACCCGGCACCGAGGAGCGTGGGTCAGTATAGGCCGATTGGGGCCGGCGGGGATTGCCGGGGCCGTCGCACCCGCACGCGCGCGGAAGCAACAACGATCCTCGTTTCCCTCGCGCGCAAACTCAGGTCGCACCCGCACGCGCGCGGAAGCAACCCGCTCTCTCCGATTGAGCCACTCAGCCAGAGCGGCGAGAATGAACCCATGACGCCACGGCCCGCCGGATTCGAACGCTCCAATCACTCCGCCCGCCCAGTGCCGGCGGTCGAGCTCGCGAGCGGCGACGCGATCCCGCAGCTCGGCCTCGGCACCTACAAGATCGCGCCCGAGGACGCGGAGCACGCCGTATCCACGGCGCTGGACCTCGGCATCCGCCACATCGACGCCGCCGCCATGTACCGCAACGAGCGCGAGGTCGGGGCGGCGATCCGGGCGTCCGGAGTCCCCCGCAACAACCTCTGGATCACTTCCAAGCTCGACAACCCGTACCACTCCCCCGCCGACGCCCGCGCCGCCTTCGCCCGCTCGCTCGACGACCTCGGCCTCGATTTCGTGGACCTCTACCTAATCCACTGGCCGCTGGCGCGAACCACCAATCTGGTCGCCACCTGGGAGACCCTCCTCGAGTTCACCGCGGACGGCCGCGCCCGCAACATCGGCGTCTCCAACTTCCAGCCCGCGCATCTCGAACGGATCATCACCGCCACCGGCGCCACCCCGACCGTCAACCAGGTGGAAGTCAATCCCTACCTCACCCAGGAGCCCCTGCGCGCGCTCCACCGCACCCTCGGCATCGTCACCGAGGCCTGGAGCCCGCTCGCGCGCGGCCGCACCCTCCGGGATCCCGTGATCAAGAGCATCGCGAGCCGGCTCAATCGCACGCCCTCACAGGTCACGATTCGCTGGCACCTCCAACGCGGCGACGTCGTGTTCCCCAAGTCCTCCCGCCCCGAGCGGATCGCCGAGAACCTCGACGTCCTCGACTTCGTTCTCGACGACGACGCCATGGACGCCATCTCCGCCCTGAACCGGGACGAGCGCTCCGGGAGCAACCCGGACCACGTCGAACTTGAGGGCGGCCGTCAATAGCCCGCCACGATGCCGGAAGTGCTGCGGGCACCCCGTGCCCGCCAGACGGTATGGGCCCTTCACCGGCTCACGTGATTGCGCATTGCGCGGCTACCCTGTCCTAGGGAGACCTTCAGCCCAGTCGAAGGTCGGATGAATGGAGTGAAATAGAGGCATGAACTCGAAGAAGAGTGGTGGCAACGCTGCCCAGGAAGTACGAAACGTCGTCGTCGTCGGTCCCGGAGGGTCGGGTAAGACCACCGTGCTCGAGACTCTGTTGAACGCGGTCGGGGCGACCACCCGCGTCGGGAGGGTGGAGGACGGCACCACCGTGATGGACTTCGAGGACGTGGAGAAGCGACTGAAATACTCGGTCAACCTTGCGGTCGCCTCGGTCGAGATCACGGATCCCGCCATCGTCGGAGACAAGGGCGCCGTCCGGCTCAACCTGCTCGACTCCCCGGGGAACCCGGACTTCGTGGGCGAACTCCGCTCGGGTCTGCGTGGCTCGGACGCGGCCCTGTTCGTGGTCTCTGCCACCGACGGCATCGACGGTGCCACGCGGCGCGTCTGGAATGAGTGCGGGGATGTGGCACAGCCGCGCGCGATAGTGGTCACCGACGTCGACGAGCAGAACGCGAACTTCGAGAACACGGTCCAGGAACTCAAGGAAGCGTTCGGCTCGGGCGTGCACGCCCTGTACGTGCCGTACAAGGCGAAGGACCCCGAGACGGCAACGTTGATCTCGGTGGTCCGCGGCCAGATCCAGCACGGCTTCGGCCCCGATTCCACGTACGAGGACGTGCCGGCCGAACTGGCGGACAGCATCGAGGAGATGCGCGGCAACCTCATCGAGGACGTCATCACCGAGGCGGGCAACGAGGAACTCATGGAGCGGTACCTCGAGGGAGAGGACCTGAACTTCGACGCCATCTCGGACGACCTCACCGTGGCCACTGCGAACGCCCAGTTCTTCCCGGTAATGCCGGTGGTGGCAACCACTGGCCTCGGCGTGAAGCACCTCCTGCGCGTGCTCTGCAATTCCTTCCCCACCCCGGCGGACCACGGACTCCTGAAGGCCTACACTCCGGCAGGCGGCGAGCGCGAGATGATCACGCATGACCCGAATGGCCCGCTGATCGGCCAGATCATCAAGACCACCACGGACCCGTTCGTGGGGCGCATCTCCGTGGTCCGGCTCTTCTCCGGAACGCTGAGGGCGGACCAGGTTGTCCACGTCTCGGGGCACGCGTCCACATTCGCGGGCCGCTCCGCGGACGACTCGTGGCACAGGGATCACGACGAGGACGAGAAGATCGGCGCACTCGCCCGCCCCATGGGCGGCTCCCAGATCCCGGTCGAGGAGGCCTACGCCGGCGAGATCGTCACCGTGGCGCGCCTGTCCAAGGCCGAGACCGGGGACACGATCTCCTCTCCGGAGGACCCCGCCGTCGTGATGACGTGGGAGATGCCCGAGCCGCTGTACCCGACTGCGCTCCGCGCCCAGAAGCAGGCCGACGAGGGCAAGCTCATGATCGGCCTCCAGCGGCTCCAGGCGGAGGACCCGTCCGTGCGCGTCGAGGTGGACCCGACCACGGGACAGCTCGTCATGTGGACCATGGGCGAGCAGCACCTCACCGTGATGCGGGAGCGGCTGCGCGACCGCATCAACGTCGAGATTGACACGTTCCCCGTGCTCGTGCCGCTGCGCGAGACGCTCGCCGGTAAGAGCGAGGTCACGGGCAAGCACGTGAAGCAGTCCGGTGGCCACGGCCAGTACGCGGTGGCAGAGTTGCGTTTCGAGCCGCTGCCCATGGGCCAGGGCTTCGAGTTCGTGGACGAGGTGGTGGGCGGCGCGGTGCCGAAGAACTACATTCCTTCGGTCGAGAAGGGCATCGTCGCGCAGATGGCCAAGGGCATTTCCGGATACCCCATGGTGGACATCCGGGCCACGTTGTACCACGGCAAGGCCCACTCGGTGGACTCCTCGGACGCGGCGTTCCAGATGGCCGGTTCGCTCGGTCTCCAGGAGGCGGCGAAGAGGTCCGGGATCACGATCCTCGAGCCGGTCGATTCGATCGAGGTCCTCTGCGACGACGAGTACGTCGGCGCGGTGATGTCAGACCTCTCCACCCGCCGTGGCCGCGTGAAGGGCACCGAGGCGGCGAAGGCCGGGCAGACGCGGATCACCGCTGACGTGCCTGCCTTCGAGCTGATCCGCTACTCGACCGCGCTGCGTTCGCTCGCCCGCGGGACGGGTTCGTTCAAGCGCGAGTACATTTCCCACGAGCCCGCGCCGAGCCATCTGGCGGACAGGCTGACCGAGGGCGCGTAGTTCCTTCACGTGGTTCGCACACGATCCGGGCCCGGTCCCGCAGCCGCCGAGCGGTTTGCGAGGCCGGGCCCGGCGCTTCTGCCTGCGGGTGTCACCGCCAAGAACTAACGTTGGGAGCGTGAGTCACCAGCCCGCAATGCCGCCGGGGACCGGCCCAACTCCTGCAAATCCTGAACTCTGGGAAGTGGGCCGGAAGGCGGTCGCACTCACGCGCGACTGGACAACGCGCGCGGCCGGCGAGCCCGTACCCGCGAGCGCGAAGCTCCTCGCCGGGATCCTCGGCGATCCTGCGGGCCTCGATTTCACGCTCCGCTTCGTCGACGATGTCATCCGCCCCCGCGACGATGCGGTGGCCGCCCGGGCGCTCACCGCGCTCGCGGGCCGGCGCGTCGATTTTTTGCCGGCTGCCCTCGCGGCGGCCGTGAAGGCCGCGGGCGCGGCGGCGCGGCTCGCGCCCGGTCCTGCGATGGCCGCCACGCGGCGAGCCTTCAGAGCGGTGGTGGGCGACCTCGTCGTCGACGTCACTGACCGCACCCTCACCTCCTCGCTCGCACGGCTGCGCTCCACCGGCGACCACCTCAACGTCAACCTCCTCGGCGAGGCCGTGCTCGGCGATGCCGAGGCCGCCCGCCGCCTGCGCGAGAACGAGCGCCTCGTGGAGCGTGCCGACATCGATTACGTCTCCCTCAAGGTCTCCGCGGTGATCGGGCCGCACAATCCGTGGGACTTCGACGGCGCCGTCGAGCGCGCGGTGGCCGCACTGACGCCGTTCTTCCGGCGGGCGCGGGACGCGGGCACGTTCGTCAATCTCGATATGGAGTCCTACTCGGACCTCGATCTGACGCTCGCGGCGTTCATGCGGGTCCTCGAGGATCCATCGCTGCGGGACTACCGCGCGGGCATCGTGCTGCAGGCCTACCTGCCGGACGCCCTCGGAGCGATGCAGCGCCTGCAGGAGTGGGCCGCGGCCCGGGTGGCCGCCGGCGGGGCGCCCATCAAGGTCCGGATCGTGAAGGGCGCAAACCTCGCGATGGAGCGCGTGGACGCAGAGATCCGCGGCTGGGAACTGGTCACGTGGCCCTCCAAGGAGGAAACCGACACGAACTTCAAGCGGGTGCTTGCCTGGGCGCTCACGCCGGAGCGGCTGGCGAACGTGCATCTCGGAGTCGCCGGGCAGAACATGTTCGATCTCGCGTTCGCGCACCTGCTCGCCGGCACTCGCCGCGTGGACCGATCCATGATCGAGTTCGAACTGCTCGCGGGCATGGCCACCGGACAGGCGAGGGTGATGCGCGAGGACCTCGGGCCGCTGCGCCTGTACGTGCCGGTCGTGCGGCCGGAGGAGTTTGACGTCGCGATCGCCTACCTCGTGCGCCGGCTCGAGGAGAACGCGATGCCGGAGAACTTCATGTCCGGCATCTTCGACATCGGCACCGATCCCGCGGTGTTCGCCCGCGAGCGCGACCGGTTCCTCGCGTCACTCGCTCATGTCGACGAGGCCGTGCCGGCACCGCGCCGCAGCGCGTCCTCCGGGCGCGGCGCCGTCGTGAAAGGAGCGCCCCCCGCCTTCGAGAACGCCCCCGACTCCGACCCCTCGCTGTCCGCCAACCGCGCCTGGGCGCGCGAGATTGCCGCACGCATACCCACCTCCACGCTGGGCGAGGCCAAAGAGGGTGCCGCCCGGCTGGAGACACCGGAGGACGTCGACCGGCTGGTCGGCGAACTCAGGGCGAACGCGGTCTGGGCGGTGCGCCCCACGGGCGATCGCGTCCGGGTGCTGCGTCACCTCGCCGAGGTATTCGAGGAGCGGCGCGGGGAGCTGATCGAGGTCGCGGCGTCGGAGACGGGGAAGACCATCGACCAGGCGGACGCCGAGGTCTCCGAGGCGGTGGACTTCGCGAACTACTACGCGCTGATGGCGCGGGAGCTCACGCTCCTGGACGGGGCGCGATTCGCTCCCGTGGCGGTGACCGTGGTGGCGCCCCCGTGGAACTTCCCTCTCGCGATCCCAGTGGGCGGGGCGCTGGCGGCGCTGGCGGCGGGCTCCGCCGTCGTGCTGAAACCGGCACCGCCGGCGCGGCGTTGCGGAGCGGAACTCGTGCGGGCGATGTGGGACGCAGGCGTGCCGCGCGAGGTCCTGGCGCTCGCGGACCTGGAGGACGGGGAGGTGTCCCGGGCGCTCGTGACGCATGAGGGCGTCGAGCGCGTGGTGCTGACGGGCTCGTATGAGACGGCGAAGCTGTTCCGGTCGTGGCGCCGGGATTTGCCGCTGCTGGCGGAGACGAGCGGCAAGAACGCGATCGTGGTGACGCCGTCGGCGGATCCGGACCTGGCCGTGAGGGACATCGTGACCTCGGCGTTCGGGCACGCGGGACAGAAGTGCTCGGCGGCGTCGCTGGTGGTGCTCGTGGGGTCGGTGGCGCGGTCGCGGCGGTTCCGGGACCAGTTGGTGGACGCCGTCGCGTCGTTGCGGGTGGGGATGCCGGAGGACCTGACGTCCCAGGTGGGTCCGGTGGTCATGCCGGACGATGCGAAGCTTCTTCGCGGCCTCACGGAACTCGGCCCGGGCGAGCACTGGGTGATTCGGCCCCGGCAACTCGATGCCGCGGGCCGGCTCTGGCAGCCCGGCATCCGCGCCGGAGTGAAGCTCGACTCCGAGTTCCATCAGACGGAGTACTTCGGTCCCGTGCTCGGGATCATGACCGCTCCGGACCTGGGCGGCGCCATCGAGATCGTGAACAGGACTCAGTTCGGGCTCACGTCCGGACTGCACTCCCTCGATCCGCATGAGGTCCTCTACTGGCTGGAGCGCGCACAGGCGGGGAACCTCTACGTGAACCGGGGGATTACGGGCGCGATCGTGCGCCGGCAGCCGTTCGGGGGCTGGAAGCGGTCAGGGCTCGGGCCCGGAGCGAAGGCGGGTGGCCCAAACTATCTGCTCGGTTTCGGGCACGTCACCGCGGTGCCGGGCGAGAGCCCGGATGCCCCGCGCTCGCCGAAGCTCTCCGCGGTGCCGGCGCGCGTCCGGCCGCTGTTGCGGGCAGGCAAGAGCCACCTCGACCCGGCGGAATGGCGCCGGCTCCGCCGCTCAGCGGCCTCGGACGGTGCGATGTGGGACGCGCGATACGGCCGCACGCTGGACCCGACCGGGCTCCATGCCGAGCTGAACCTCTTCCGGTACAGGCCACTGCCGGTCACGATCCGGGCGGGCGAGCGCGCTTCGCTCGCGGACATCATCCGGGTGGTTGCCGCCGGGAGTCTGGCGGGTTCCATGCTCACGCTGAGTCACGGGACGCCGATCCCTCGCACGGTTCAGACCGCCATGCGGACCCTTCATGTCACCCTGCGGTACGAGAGCGACGCCGAATGGCTCGCCTCCGCCGCCGCCTGGGCCGCCTCCGAGCCGCTCGACGGCCGCGTGCGGCTCATCTCCTCCTCTGCCGCCGCTCTCGCGGACGCCGTCGGCGGGAACCCTGACATCGCGGTGTGGGCCGACCCGGTCACCGAATCAGGGCAGATCGAGATGCTGCCGTTCCTGCGGGAGCAGGCGATCTCGGTGACGGCGCACCGCTACGGCACGCCGTCGCGGCTCGTGGAACTCGACGAGTGAGCAGGAGCAAGCGCCTGCTCTGCCGAGAGCTCACTCGTTCCGCAGCCGGTGGATGATCCGGTAGCCGGCGGCCTCGAGTTCGGACTCGATCTCGTCAGTGTTGAGAGTGTTGAGTCCCAGCACCAGATCGACCTTCTCGGACTGGCCGCCGTAGACCGCCAGGTGAGTGACGTTGGTCCCGTGCTTCTTCGTGATGGCGCCGACTCGCTCCAGGACTCCCGGTGCATCGTCGATCTCGATGATGAGCCTCGTGCCGCGGGCGCGGGAGCCCATCATCTCGATGAACGCGTCGAAAATGGCGCTCTCGGTGATGACGCCCACCACGCGGCCGTCGTCCTCGACCACTGGAAGCATTTCCACCTTGTTGTCCCGCATGAGGACGGCGGCTTCCTCCAGCAGCGCGTCCGGCGAGACACGCACCGGGTCGTGGCTCATCACCTGGCCGACCTTGATCTTCCCGAGCAGGTAGTTCACCTCACCCGCCGCGAGCGAGGTGGCCTTGGAGGGCAGTGCCTTCGCGATATCGCCCTTGGACAGCACACCCACGAGCACGTCATTCCTCACGACCGGTAGCCACCGGATACGGCGCTCCTCCATGAGCGCGATGGCCTCGGGGATGGCGTTCTCGGGTCCGATGACGAACGGGTTGGCGGTCATCCGCAGTCTCAGAAACACCCTTCAGCCTCCCAAATAGGCGCGCTTCACGTCCTCCGTATCGGACAGTTCGGCCGCCGTGCCGGACAGCACGATCGAACCTGTCTCCATCACGTATCCCCGGTTCGCGATCTGCAGCGCCATGTTGGCGTTCTGTTCCACCAGCAGGATGGTGGTGCCGGTTTCGTTGATCTTCTTGATGATGTCGAAGATCTCCTGGACGAACAGCGGCGCCAGGCCCATGGACGGCTCGTCGAGCAGCAGGATTCTCGGGCGGCTCATGATCGCGCGCCCGATCGCCAGCATCTGCTGCTCACCGCCGGAGAGCGTGCCGGCGAGCTGCTTCCGCCGGTCGTGCAGTACGGGGAAGCGGGTGTACACGCGCTCGTAGTCCTCCTCGAGTGCGTCGCCGCGTTTCCGGAGGTATGCGCCCAGTTCGAGGTTTTCCAGCACGGTGAGTTTCGGGAACACGCGCCGTCCCTCGGGAACCTGGCACATTCCGAGCTTCACGCGATCCCGGGTGGAGCGGCCCGTGATGTCACGGCCCTCGATGAGGATCTTGCCGGAGGTAGGCTTCTTGAGCCCCGACGCCGTGCGGAGCGTGGTGGTCTTACCGGCCCCGTTGGCGCCGATCAGGGTGACGATCTCACCGGCCTCGACCTTCAGCGAAATACCCTTGATCGCGTGGATGCCGCCGAAGTGCACCTGAAGGTCCTGGATCTCAAACACTGTCCACCTCCTCGCCCAGGTAGGCCTCGATCACCCGCGGGTTGGACCTGATCTCGGCCGGTTCGCCCGAGGCGATGACGATGCCGTGGTCCAGGACGTAGATTCGCTCGCAGATCTTCATCACGAGGGACATATCGTGCTCGATGAGAAGGATCGTCAACTTGAAGTCCTCGCGAAGGCGCCGGATGAGGGCCGTCAGTTCCGCGGTCTCGTTGGGGTTCATCCCGGCAGCGGGCTCGTCCAGAAGCAGGAGCGTGGGGCGCGTGGCGAGCGCACGGGCGATCTCGAGGTGGCGCTGATCGCCGTAGGACAGGTTGCGGGCCTGTTCCTCCGTCTTGTTGCCGAGGCCCATCAGCTCGAGCAGTTCGAGGCTCTCCTCACGAATCTGCTTCTCCGCGCGCACCTGACCCGGAGTTCTGAACACCGCCGCCGGCAGCCCGTAGCGGACGTTCTGCTGGAGGGCGATCTTCACGTTGTCCAGCACTGTCATGTCCTTGAACAGGCGGATGTTCTGGAAGGTGCGGGCGATGCCGTCGAGGCATATCGCGTGCGGTTTCCGGCCGCCGAGGCTCACCACCCGGTCCTCCCGCCGGAATCCGATTTGCCCCGACGACGGCGCATACACGCCCGTCATGAGATTGAAGAGCGTGGTCTTGCCGGCGCCGTTCGGGCCGATGAGGCCCACCAGTTCGCCCTCGTCCAGGTGCAGCGACACGTTGGAAAGGGCGGCGAGCCCGCCGAAGTTCAGGGTGAGCTGCTCGATCTCGAGGATCGGGGCCGCGGTGGTGTTCTCCGTCATCTTCTCTGTCATCACGCGGCCTTCGGTTCGGTGGGCGGCGTGCGACGGCCCAGTCTCCGGAACATCCCGAGCGAGAGCTCGCGCGAACCCATCAGGCCCTGAGGCCGGAAGACCATGAGGACCACCAGCACGAGCGCGTAGATGATCATCCGGACCTCGGGGAACCCCTGCAACGCCGTCGAGACCAGGACGAGCACCACTGCGGCGATGACGGAACCGGAGATGCTGCCGAGTCCGCCGAGGACCACGATCACGAGGATGTCGATGGACTTCAGGAAGCCGAACAGGTCCGGCTTGATGAAGTAGAAGGTCGAGGCGTAGAGCGCGCCGCCCACGCCGCCGAAGAAGGCGCCGATGACGAATGCCAGTGTCTTCGCGCGGGTCGAGTTCACGCCGATCGACTCCGCCGCTATCTCGTCCTCGCGCACCGAGATGCACGCCCGCCCGAACGAGGAATTGATGAAGTTCGCTATCACGACGACGGTTCCCACCGTGAACACGAACAGCCAGGTCCAGTTCACGAACTGGGGGATGCCCTGCATGCCGGCCGCGCCGTTGGAGAACTCGAAGTTCAGCAGCAGGATGCGGATGATCTCGGCCATCCCGAGTGTGGCGATGGCGAGGTAGTCGCCCCTGAGGCGGAGAGTGGGCAGCCCCACGAGGAATCCCACCAGCGCGGACAGCACCGCTCCGAGCAGCACGCCGCCGAGGAATCCCCAAATCGTCGGATACTGCATCGTCACGACGGCGCAGGAGTAGGCGCCGATCGCCATGAACCCGGCGTGCCCGAGTGAGAACTGGCCGGTGAAGCCCGTGATGAGGTTGAGGCTCACGGCCAGGATGATGTTGATCCCGATCGTCGACAGAGTGGCCATGTGGTAGGAGGTGACGACGCCGTTCACGACCAGCACCTGCACGATCACGTACAGTGCCGCCAGCACCGCGACGCGGGCGAGGAACGTCCGTGCTCGTGTGGACATCAAACCTTCTCCTTCACGTTCTTGCCGAGGAGACCCGTGGGCTTGATGATCAGGATCGCGATCAGGAGGGCGAAGACCACGGCGTCCCGGTAGGTCGAGAAGCCCAGGGCGGACACGACCGTCTCCGTGGCACCGATGAAGTACGCACCGATCATGGCTCCCGGGATGATGCCGATGCCACCGAACACCGCCGCGATGAACGCCTTGAGGCCCGGCAGGATGCCCATGAGCGGATTGATCGAGTTGTAATACACGCCCACGAGCACGCCCGCGGCGCCCGCCAGCGCGGATCCGAGGGCGAAAGTGAAGGAAATGGTGCGGTCGATGTCGATGCCCATCAGCCTCGCGGCGTCCGGGTCCTGGGACACGGCGCGCATCGCCTTGCCCATCTTCGTGTTCTTCACGATGAACTGCAGGAGCGCCATCAGCAGGATCGACATCAGGATGATGAGCAACTGCTTGCCGGAGATCACCACCGGTCCGAACACGTAGGACTTGTTCATGAACTCTGGGAGCGCCGGGTAGGACCGCACCTGCGGGCCGACGAAGAACATCATCGTGTACTCGATCAGCAGACTCATACCGATGGCCGTGATGAGGACCGCGATTCTTGTGGAGTTGCGCAGCGGTTTGTACGCGATCCGCTCGATCAGCACACCGAGGACCATGCACACGAGCATCGCCGCCACGAGAGCCTCGAAGAAGCCGAGCCCGAGGTGCGCCATACAGAAGTAGCCCACGTAGGCGCCCACCATGTAGACGTCGCCGTGGGCGAAGTTGATGAGCTGGATGATCCCGTAGACCATCGTGTAGCCCAGGGCGATGAGCGCATAGATGCTGCCGAGCGACAGGCCGTTGATGACTTGCTGGGCGATTTCAACCACGAGCCCGAATCCTCTCTCCGCGTCGTCTCGGCGATATCAGGGATGACACGACCGTGGGAAGCGGGAGCAGTGCCCCCACTTCCCACGAATCATGATTCAGCGGCTGTCCGCAGCACGCGGCAGCGTCACGCGTCGACCTTCTCACTCGATGACTGCACGCCGTTCTCGAGCCTGATCACGACGATCGACTTCACCGCGTTGTGGTTCTCGTCAACGCTGATCGTGCCGGTCACGCCGGTGAAGCCCTCGGTCGAGGCGAGCGCGTCCTTGACGGCCTCCGGTGTGAGTTCGGCGGCGCGGCCGATTGCGTCGACCACGAACTTGGCCGTGTCATAACCGAGGGCGTGGAACGCGTTGGGCTCCTGGCCGTACTCCTCCTGGAAGGCGGCGATGAAGTCCTGGACCGCCGGGTCCTGGTCGAGCGACGAGTAGTGGTTGGTGAAGTACACGTCGTTCAGGGCGTCCGGGCCCGCGAGTTCGAGCAGAGTCGGGGAGTCGAAACCGTCGGCGCCCAGGATGGGGGCGTCGATGCCGAGATCACGCGCTTGCTTGATGATCAGGCCGGCCTCGTTGTAGTAGCCCGGGATGTAGATGACATCGAACTGCTGCCCGCGCACGCGCGTGAGGATGGAGTTGAAGTCCGTGTCGTTGGTGACGTACGCCTCTTCGGCGACGATCGTGCCACCGCCCTCAGTGAAGCGGGACGTGAAGGTCTCGGCCAGGCCCTTACCGTAGTCGGACGAGTTGTCCTTGATGATCACGGCGTTGGTGGCGCCGAGGTTCTCGAGCGCGTAGGCCGCCGCGGCCTCACCCTGGTAGGAGTCGCTGAAGCAGGTCCGGAAGGCATACTCCTGGACGCCCGACGGGCCAACGGTGACGTCGTCCGCCGTCGCCGAGCCGGAGACCACGGGGACCTTGTTCTGGTTCGCCACCGGGATGGTGGCCTTGAAGGAGCCCGACGTCGCCGGGCCGATGGCCGCGAGGATCCCGTCCTGGGTCATCATCTTGGTGGCGAGAGTGGTGGCCTCGGCCGGCTCCGACTTGTTGTCGTACTGCACGAGTTCGACCTGCTTGCCGTCGACGCCGCCGGCAGCGTTGATCTCGTCGATCGCCATCTTGATGCCATCCACGTTGGCCTGGCCGTAAGTGGCCACGCCGCCGGACAGTTCGTAGTTCACACCGATCTTGATGCTCTCGGCCGCCTCGCCATTCGCGGCGTCACCGGAGTCGTCTCCGGAGCAGGCGGACAACATGCCGATGCTCAGGGCGGCCGCCATGAGCCCAATGAATGCGCGCTTCATCGCGTTCCTCGTCTGTTGGAGCGAACCCAGTCTCAACAAGTGATGATCAGAGGCCTGAATCATTCCTGTGCCACCGGGGCTGATTTGGCCTGAGACTAACCCACGGCTCCGGTGCGGGCGGGCACTGAACCGTAATGTGAGATTTCGCGGCCGGTCAGGGGCGCGCGATCGTCACACCCCTCCCGAACCCGTGCCGCCTGGGCGCACGAACGTCACACCATGGCGCACGATCGTCACACCCCTCCCGAGCCCCTGCTGCCGCGGCGCACGAACGTCACACCCCTCCCAAACCCGCACCGCCAGGGCGCACGAACGTCACACCCCTCCCGAACCCGCGCCGCCGTGGCGCGCAAACGTCACACCATGG
>DASRMP010000019.1:0-48023 GCA_035647855.1 Actinomycetaceae bacterium
GCGACCACAGCGTCCGGGCCGTCAATACCGCGCTGGATCAAGGGATCAACTTCTTCGACACCGCCGACATCTACGGACTGGGAGAGGGCGAACGGATTCTCGGGGAGGCACTCGGCGAGCGCCGGGACGAGGCGATCATCGCGTCGAAGTTCGGGGTGCGAGTAGCGGACGGCGGCACGTTCTACGACAACTCCCCCACCCGGATCCGCTCTGCGCTGGAGAAAAGCCTGCGTCGGCTCGGCACCGACCACATCGACCTCTACCAGATCCACTACCTGGACGGGAGGACTCCCCTCGACGACGTGGTGGCAGCTCTCCAGGACCTCCGTGACCGCGGATTGGTGAGGTGGTTCGGGCTCTCAAACGTCTCGCGCGATGAGACGCGTGCGATCCGGGACGTGGGAGAAACGTTCGTCAGCTTCCAGAACGCGTACAGTCTCGCCGATCGCAGCAATGAACACGAGATCCGCTCGCTGACAGCCGGGTCCGCACTCACCCCCATGACGTGGGGCAGCCTGGGCCAGGGCATTCTCACGGGCAAGTACGCCTCCTCCAGCTCTTTCGGGCCGAACGATCGCCGGACGCGTACCGTCTACCGCAACTTCCATGGAGCGGGACTGGAGCACAGCCTCCGGGTCGTCGAGACGCTTCGGCAGATCGCGGCCGAGGTGGGAAGGAGTGTTCCGGCCGTCGCGATCCGCTGGATACTCGACACCCTCGACGGGTCCGTCGCGATCGTGGGGATGAAGAACGTCCACCAGGTCATGTCCAACCTCGAGGCGTTTGGATGGAGCCTGCCGGTGGAGGCGCACAATGTTCTCAATGACGTCTCTGCTTCCCGGGAGGCAATTGCCTGATGGACAGTACGGAGCTTGCCTGGAGGATCCGCCGTCACGGTGTCGAGATGACGCACCGTTCGGGAGCGTCACACATCGGGTCGATTCTCTCCGTGGCAGATATCGTTGCCGTGCTCTATTCCGGCGCGGCACGTCTGGACCCGCGCGATCCGTCATGGCCGGACCGCGACCGGATCATCCTAAGCAAGGGCCACGCCGGCGCGGCCATTTACGCCACCCTGGCCGAGACCGGGTTCTTCGAACTCTCCGAACTGGGCACCCACTACACAGATGGCAGCAAGCTCTCGGGCCACGTCTCCCACAGGGGTGTCCCCGGCGTCGAACTCTCGACGGGATCGCTCGGGCATGGACTCTCGGTCGGCGCCGGAATGGCGTACGCGGCCAGAAAGAACGATCGGCACCACCGCGTCTACGTGATCATGAGCGACGGCGAATGCGACGAGGGTTCGGTGTGGGAGGCGGCGCTGGTCGCGAGCCACCACGGATTGCGCAACCTGGTCGCCGTCGTCGACCACAACGGGATGCAGGGACTGGGGCGCTGCGAGGACACGATCGCACTGGAGCCGTTCGCCGCGAAGTGGCATGCCTTCGGCTGGAACGTGATCGAGGTGGACGGCCATGACCACCCGGGACTCCGGGCAGCCTTCGAGGCGTCACCCGCCTCGGACAGGCCGACGGCGATCCTTGCACACACGGTCAAGGGCAAAGGTGTCTCCTTCATGGAGGACGATCTGCTGTGGCATTACCGGTATCCGCATGAGGGCGAGGAATATGACGCCGCCGTCGAGGAACTGAGCGGCCGGCGGACTCCGGCCGCAACGTTGCAGAGAGCGGACCGGCAGTGAGGGACGCTTTCGTGGCCGCGCTCATCGAACTCGCCCGCGAGGACTCGAATGTCCACCTGATGACGGGCGACATCGGGTTCGGAGTCCTGAAACCATTCTGGGAGGAATTCCCGGACCAATTCACCAACGCGGGCATCGCCGAGCAGAACATGGTGAGCTTCGCCGCCGGCATGGCCCTGGAGGGCAAGATCGTCTTCGTCTATTCGATCGGCAATTTTCCCACTCTGCGAGCGCTGGAACAGATCCGGAACGATTGCGCCTATCACGAGGCGAACGTGAAGATCGTCTCCGTTGGCGGAGGATTCGCGTACGGCGCCCTTGGAATGAGCCACCACGCCACCGAGGACCTGGCGGTGATGCGGGCCCTGCCGAACGTGACGGTGGTTGCGCCGTCCGATTCCCACCAGGCCAGGGCCGCAACCCGCGCGGTCTACGAACGGCCGGGAACGTGTTATCTCCGCCTCGGCCGTGGCGGAGAACCGGCGCTGCCCGAATCAGCAGCGCAGTTCCGTTTTGGCCGCGCTGTTCGGGTCGCACCGGGCGGCGACGTCGCGATACTGTTCACGGGCGCGATCGCCGACGAGGTGATGGAGGGCCGGTCGAAGCTCGCGGCACTCGGAATCGCGGCGGAAATCGTCACGTTCCCCACCATCAAGCCGATCGATCGCGCCGCGATCGCCGATCTGGCCCGGCGCTTCTCGGTACTCGCGACGGTCGAGGAACACAACGTGGTCGGTGGCTTCGGGAGCGCGGTCGGCGAGGTGCTGGCCGAACTCCGTCATCCTCGTGCGCGGCTCGTTCGAATCGGGTTGGAGGACCGATACTCAAGTGCGGTCGGATCCCAGGAGTACCTGAGGGATCTCTATGGGATGAGCGCGGCGAAGATCGCTGAGAGGGTGCGTCATGAACTGGGCGCCTAGGATCCTCATCTTCGCCAACGACAACTCGAGCATCTACAACTTCCGCCACGAACTCCTCCAGAGACTCGTCTCAAGCGGCCATGAGGTGACGGTCGCGCTGCCGCCACACGAACGCAACCGGGCTTTCGAGGATCTGGGGTGCTCGGTGCTCGAGACCCGATTGAGCCGCTTCGGCACCAACCCATTTGCCGAGTTGCTCACCGCAGCAGGTTTCATGCGCATCATCCGCGCGGTTCGCCCGGATGTAGTACTCACTTTCACGATGAAGCCGAACATCTACGGCGGCATCGCGGCCAGAATCCGCCGTGTGCCGTACATCAGCGCCGTCACCGGGATCGGAGCCGTGTTCCAGTCGGACGGCGTGATGCGCCGGATAATCACCGCTCTGCTGAAGCCGGCCCTCCGCCATTCCAGTGCCGTGTACTTCGAGAACGCCGACAACCGCGCACACTTCGAGCGACTCGGAATCGTCCGCGGCAACACCCGCGTGGTCCCCGGCTCCGGCGTGAACCTCGCGTTGCACGGTCTGGAGCCCTACCCCGACGACGCCGGACCGTTCCGGCTCGTCATTGTCTCGCGTGTCCGCAAGGACAAGGGTTACGACGAACTCCTCGCTGCCATTCGGCAAGTCTGCGCCGCTCGAAACGACGTCGAATTCCACATCGTCGGCTGGTACGAAGACGATTCGTACCAGGAGACCATCCGGGAGATGGAGAGAAACTACCCGCTCGTCGTTCACGGGAGCGTTCCCCCGGAGCGGGTCCACGAACTTCTCGCCCAGTCCCACGCGCTCCTCCATGCCTCTCACCACGAGGGGATGGCGAACGTACTTCTTGAGGCCTCTGCCACGGGCATCCCGTCCCTCGCCTCCGACATCCCCGGGTGCCGCGAAGCGATCGACGACGGCGTCACCGGTCTCCTCTTCCCCGTCAGGAACACTGATGCGCTCACCGCGACCATCGAAAGGTTTCTGGCACTCCCCTGGGAGGAGCGACGCGCGATGGGACTCGCCGGGCGCAGGAAGATGGAGTCCGAGTTCGACCGCGAACGAGTGGTGGACCGGTACATGGACGGGATAAGTGAGGCAATCGCGGCCAGGAGGAAACGTTACGACACCGTCAAGCGGGGAGCAGACATTGCGGCTTCCGCACTCGCGGTAGTGCTCACGCTGCCCGTCCAAGCGGTGATTGCGGTGCTCGTGAGGTCGCGTCTTGGCGCACCGGTGCTGTTCCACCAGGAGCGCCCAGGCATGGACGGCCGGCCCTTCGTAATGCACAAGTTCAGAACCATGACCGATGAGCGTGACGCCGAGGGCATGCCCCTGCCGGACCGGGAACGGCTCACGCCCTTGGGAGAATTCCTGCGACGCACCAGCCTCGACGAACTGCCCCAGTTCGCCAATGTCCTGAGGGGCGAGATGTCCCTCGTGGGGCCACGGCCCCTGCTCGCCCGCTACAACCCCTACTTCACGAAGGAAGAGCGTGCCCGGTTCGGAGTCCGCCCCGGCATCACCGGCTGGGCGCAGGTGAACGGGCGCAACACGTCGTCCTGGGACGAACGGCTCGCGGCGGACGTCTGGTATGTCGAGAACAGGTCACTGCGGCTCGACATCGCGATCATCGGCATGACTCTGGCCAAGGTCATCCGAGGGAGCGACCTGATCGTGGATTCCCAGGGCGGAGAACCGGACCTGGATGAAACCCGCTCCATGGAGCGCCTCTACGATGGCCACACCAGCCGAGGAGAGTCGTCAGGCGAAGGGATGAATGCGACCTGAGATGAACGAGCAATTCGAGTCCGGATCCACCGGACTGCGCATCTACAACGCACACGACGAGTCCGGGTACAGGGAGTGGATGCGAGCGTGGCGTTGCAGTTCTCGGAGTTCCGTCTTTCATCATCCGGACTACGTCCGGCTCTTCGCGACGAGTGATTCCATTCCATGTTGCGCCGTATTCGAGGTCGATGGCGCTCCGGCCATCATGTACCCCTTCATCGAGAGGCCAATTGCATACGGCACGCGAAATCTCGCGGATATCACCAGCCCATACGGCTACGGTGGCGCCCTTGCGCTGACGCCTTCCGAGCTGGCGCCTTCCGAATCGAATTGCGATACTGCCCGGTTCTGGAACGCCTTCGACCGCTGGTGCGTTGGGCAGGGGATCGTGTCCGAGTTCATTCGCAACAGTCTCGACGAGAAGTCGCTGGTGGTGGGTCCCGGACCCACGGTGTACGACCGGGTCAACTACGTCGTCGACCTGACCAGATCGCCCGACCACCTCTGGAGGTCTTTCGAGCACAAGGTCCGGAAGAACGTCGCCACCGCCCGGAGGTCCGGCGTCGTCGTCTCATTCGACACGAATGGCGATCGCATCTCGGAGTTCATGGACATCTACCGCGCCACGATGTTCCGGCGGCACGCTACCGAGAGCTACTGGTTCCCGGCGGAGTTCTTCGAGACCATCGCCTCGAGCCTGCGGGGCAACTATGTGGCCGTATTCTCCGAGCACCGGGGTGTTCCAGTCTCCTGTGAACTCGTGCTTCACGACGATCGCCTGGCGTACTCGTTCCTTGGAGGCACACACTCGGAGTTCTTCTTCCTCCGCCCCGGCGACCTGCTGAAATTCGAGGTCATCCGCTGGCTGAAGGAGAAGGGACTCGAGAAGTTCGTCCTTGGCGGCGGGGCGTCGCCCGGGGACGGGATCGAGAGATTCAAGAAGAGCTTCGCGCCGCACGGCGAGGTGGACTTCCGGGTTACGAGGAGGGTGCACGATCCCGAGGTGTACGACCTGCTCACGCGCTCGCACTTTGCCGGCGCCGGCCTGCCGTATCCATGCGGGGAAGGGCCGCACTTCTTCCCGCAGTACAGGGCCGATCTGAGTTCCTGCATCTCGGCGGCCGCACGAGAGCCGACGGCCGTATGAGGGTGCTGATGCTGGCCCGTTATCTCCCACCGGCGGGGAGCACAACCCACATCTACACGCTGTCGAGCGGCCTGGTGGAGCGAGGCCACGAGGTGGTGGTGGGCTCTGCGGGCCATGACGGCAGCAGGGGAGCGATCGTCATCTACGAGCAGTCGGTCTCGGACGGGATTCGCCACGTCCGGTTCCCTTTCCCGTTGACGCCGGACTTCGGGCGCCTGGGCAGGCTGAAGCAGGGGCTCTCCTATCTCGTCACCGCACCGCTGTCCCTGTACCGGATCGCCAGAATCCGGCCGGACGTCATACACGTGCACTACCCGGTCACCTCGTACCTGGCCGCTGTCTACCGACTCCTGACCGGCACGAGGTTCATCTCGACGCACCACGCCTCCGATATCCCGAAGCACCCCCTCCATCGCAGGGCCGACATCGCGGTGGCGATCAGCCAGAAGCTCCGTGACGAGCTCATTCGGGACTACGGCTACGAGCCCGCATGCGTCCGGCTCATCCACCACGGGATCTCGCCTGCGCGATTCGGGAACCTCAAAGACACAGGCAGAGCAGCGGCGTTGGAGGCGGTGGGACTGAGTCATGCACGCGACAAGACCGTCATCGGCTATCTCGGCGCGATCGCGCAACACAAAGGTCTCGATATTCTGCTGCGGGCCGTGGCGGGCCTCGACGCGTCGCGCCTCCACCTCGTGATCGTCGGAGACGGCGAATCGGCGTGGCTACGCGCGTTGGTCTCCGAGTACGGATGCGAGGAAAGCGTCTCGTTGTTCGGGTTCTCGAGACCCGAGCCGTTCTATGCGGCCATCGACGTCTTCGTTCTTCCGTCGCGAAAGGAGGCTTTCGGCCTGGCTGCCGCCGAGGCAATGATGAGCGGCGCGCTGACCGTGAGATCTGATGGTGGGGGCGCCTCGGACCAGATCGACGACGGCGTGACCGGGTTCGTGTTCGAGAACGGGAATGCCGATCAACTCCGCACCATCCTCGACAAGTTGATTCGTGACCCCTCGACGGCGGCCGCGATCGCGGCGAGGGGTCAGGAGTTCGCCCTCAAGGACTTCGGCGCGGATCAGATGCTGGACAGGATCGAGTCCGAGTACGAAATCCTGGTGGAGAATCGCGGCAAACGTAGGCCGGCATGACCGAGGCCGACATCACCAGTGCCGGAGCAACCAGGACCGTGGTTCTGATCGTGACCCTGGAGATCACGGCGGTGAACTTCTACACGGGATACGTGCGATACCTGACCGAGCGGGGATGGAACGTGGTGGTCATCGCCCGATCGGCCGGACGCCTCGAACAATGGGCGGCCGGCGAAGGCGCGACCGCCGCCTCCATCGACTTCGCTCGGCGTCCCGCACCTTGGCCGGACCTGAAGGCGCTGGCGGCGACCACTCGCCTTCTCCGTCACCTTCGCCCTGACGCCGTCATATCGGCGACGCCGAAAGCCGGGCTGCTGGGGACGCTCTCCGCCCGACTGGCCGGGGTTCCGGTACGCATCTACCAGCTCTGGGGCCTGCGACTGGAGACCGAGTCCGGGCTCAAACGCACCGCGCTGGCCCTGACCGAGAGACTCGCGATGAACTCGGCGACTCAGTGCGTTGCCAACAGCCGCAGCCTCGCCGCGGCCGCCGAGCGCCTCGGGTTGGCACCTGAGGGCGGCGTCACCGTCCTCGGCGCGGGAAGCTCGCACGGCGTCGACGTCGAGAGGTTCTCACCGGACGGCGAGTACTCACTCGACGAGGCGGCGAACCGGTTTCTCACCGAGTCCGATGCAGAACTCAGGCTCGTGTACGTGGGACGGCTGACCCCTGACAAGGGCATCGAGTGCATGCTCGACGCCCTCGAGATCTGCGAACGCCGTGGACATCGGGTCGCGGCCCTTGTGGTCGGCTACCCGGACAGCGCCGCGATCATGGCCCGGATCGAGCGGGCCGACCAGGCACGCGTCCTGCTGGTCGGCCCCGTCAGGGACGTGCGGCCGTATCTCAAGGCCGCGGGCGTCCTCTGCCTGCCGACGCTGCGCGAGGGCTTCCCGAACGTCGTCCTGGAGGCGGCAGCCATGGGCATCCCCGCCGTCGTGAGTGACGCGACCGGCGCGATCGACTCGGTTGTCGACGGCGTTACCGGAAAGGTGTTCCCCGTGAACGACGCCGGGCGGCTCGCAAGCGCGCTCATCGAGTTCGCGGAAACACCCGCGCTCCTCAGGTCACTCGGACGGGCCGCCCGGGAGCGTGTCGAGCGCGAATTCCGGCAGTCACACGTCTGGCGGCTGCAGGCGGACAACCTGGAGAAGCAGGCCGCCCTCGCCCATTCGCCGGCGGAGAAAGGGCAGACGCCGGCAGAGAGTGGCTCGTGATGAGGCCCGCGGAAGTGAGACCGGGCGCCGCGGCGACGCCGGCCGCCACGTCCATCTCCGTGGAGGAACTGCGGCCGGAGGAGGACCTCCGGGCTCCGGCGATTCTGCTGATCTTCGGGCTACTGCTGAATCAGTCGGGCATCATGTTCGGCCTCAACATGTCCCTCGCGGACCCGCTGGCACTTCTGCTCCTCCTGGCCGCACTCATTCGGGGGAAGCTCTGGATTCCGTTCCGCCCGCTCCTGTTCTTCGTCATCCTCTCGTTGGTGGGCCTGGGCACCTCGCTCTGGGTGTCTCAGTTCCTCCTTCCGGGACAACTCGCGACCGGCACAATCCTGACCGACTACCTCAAGCTGTTGACGTCGTTCGCCTACTTCGCGCTCGGTATCCACCTCGTGCGACTCGGCATCGCGTCATCCGTGTTGCGCGCGTTCGCAATCGGGGCGATCGCGGTCAGTCTCCTGGCGGTGCTCTCGCTCGTCTTTCCCCCGATCATGGGCCATCCGGTCCTCTTCTATGCCTGGTACAGGTTCCGCGGCATCATGTACGACCCGAACCTCTACTCGATCGTCGCGATCGCTGCGCTCGCGGTCACCTGGCACGACACCAAGATGCCTCGCGCCCTGCGCGGTGCCGGCATGATAACGCTGGCTACCGCGGCGCTCCTCTCAGGGTCCAAGACCGGAGCGGTCGTTCTTGCTCTCTGGGTTGGGTGGCGGATCGTCACCCATCTGCGATCAGCCGGCCAGTCGGGCCCGGGCGGCGCGCTGTACCTTCTCGGTGCCGGCCTTGTCGCGCTGGTGGTGGCAGTGTTGATCGGCGGACCTGCGGCGCAGTCGTGGATTGCCTCCGCCGCCGGCTCCAACCGTGCATTGGAGCGGGCCTTCTCCATGTTCGACGGCCTCGAAACCGGAGCGCAGGGAAGCGACGAATCGGCGCGCGAACTCACCTGGACGAATGCGCTGAGGCTGATCGAGCAACACCCTGTGACCGGCGTCGGCATCGGTACCTACGGCGAAGTGGCCTATTCCGTGACGAGTGCACGGGTCCTCGCCCACAACACCTTCCTCCAATTGGCGGCGGAATGGGGGATACCGCTGGCCGGAGTGTTCTTCGCGTGGGTCTTCTGGCAGCTCTTCCGAGTCCCGCCTCTCGGGGCCCCGGCTCACTCCTGGGCCACGAGCCGAGCGATCGTGGCAGTTCTTCTGGCCGGCTCCCTCGCGATCTCGCTCAACAACGCCCGCATCTTCTGGCTCGCGCTCGGAATACTCGCGGCGATCAACGCGGGCACCCACGGGGCCGGTGCGGATCCCCCGTCCAAGGCATTGATTCGATGATTCGGCAGCGCTCGTCGGCGCGGGGCGCCGGTGCCGTTCTCGTGACCCTCAGCACCTTCGGGAGTGCGATTGCTCACTGGTTCGTGGTATTGATCATGGCGCGCGTGGCCGGCGCGGAGCAGGTGGGTCTGTACTCTTCCTTGCTGGCAGTGGCGACTCCCGTTTACGTCGGCGGTTCCCTCGCGCTGCGCGATGTCTATTTGACGATCACGCGGAACGTCGCGTGGCGCCACTACGTGGTCCTGAGAGTGCTGGGAATGCTCGCGAGCACGGCCGTGATGCTGCTCGCAGCTCTCCTTCTCGACTGGTGGATGTCACTGGTCCTCGCGCTGGTCGCGATGAAGGTGACCGCGGGCGCCGTCGACCTCGCGCAGGCCCGGATCCTGGGAGCCAACAGGCTGCTCGCGCTGGGGTCGCTTGGATTGGGGACCTCGATCGGCACGGTCGTCCTCCTGGCAGTGGTGGCCTTGGAGGTCCCCGACGTCAGTTGGCTGGTGGCATCAGTCGCCCTCGTGAGCGCCGCCTTTCTGGTTCCGTACGGCATCGCAGCCGCGCGCGCGCCGGCGCTGGAGAGCAGCGGCGAGACACTGCGGGGAAGCGGCGGCGAGACACCGCACGATGGCGCCCGCCCTTGCACGGCCCCCTACGTTGTCCTCCTCGAAGCCTGCCTTCCGGCGATGCTCGCCCAACTGCTCAGCACCCTGCTCCTGAACGCGCCGATCATAATCGTGAGCGTACTGTCCACACCTTCCGACGTGGGAAGATACTCTGTCGCCGCCTATGTCGTCACGTTCGGTCACCTGTTCGGCAGCGCCATGATGACCGTGCATCTCCCCGCCCTCCGGAGGCTACGAACGTCCTTCGGAACCGTCCGGATGTTGGCGGAGGCAAAGCGAGTGAGCGCGGTGATTCTCGCGCTCGGGCTCGGCGCAACACTCCTCGTGGTGGCGTTCGGCGACGCCGTGATCGGGTTCCTCTTCGGACGGGAGTTCGCGATCGGCCGACCGGTGTGGCTGGTCCTCGGCCTGTGCGCCACCGTTGCCGCGGTGGGCTACATCGCGAACGCCGCCAGCCTTTCGCTGAACCAGTACGCGGCGCAGCCCTGGATCATGGCCCTTGCGATCCTCGCCTCTGCGGCGATCGCCATCCTCCTCGCGGCGACCCCGATTCATTCCGTGGTGATCGCGAGCATCGCGGCGCTGTGCGGCACCTCGGTGCGGACGTTCGGGCTTTGGCACCTTGCGGGCAGGTCACCTTCGCTGAGCCCGCAGCGGCCTGCCCGTCTTCGACCGGAAGAGTCTCATTCCGATCGCACTCCCCCTTATCTGTGAGAGCCTCCGCTGAGCATGTGCCGCCCAAACCGGATTCAGTCGGTACACGCTCAGAAGGCCGGCGTCGTACGGTCGAATACCGCGCAACGCGGAGGGTGCAGAGATCCGATTGAGTTCCGCGTGGATGTGCTCCAGCCAGTGGTCGCGCGTGGCGATTCCGGAGAGGTGCACGTCCGAGTTCGCCCGGAGCAGGGCTCCCAGGTACTTCTGGGTCGCGAGCCGGGCCAGTGCGTGGTCGTCGGCGCGGGCGGGCCCGTCGTCGTCGAGAGTGGCGAGATACTCGGCCCTCTCGCGGTAGATCTCGAGAACCGCCAGGTTCCTCTCGGACCAGCCCGAGGTCATGATGCTCCCCGGGCGCACCCGATACTCGTACAGGACAGCGGGGACGAAGGCGACCGATACGGCGCGCGAGAGGACCCGATAGGCGAAATCCTCGTCCTCGAGGATCCGCCCCCTGAACCTGAGGCCGCCGGCGAAGAGGCTCGCGTGGAACAGCTTGTTCCACGCCATCGTCATCAGCACCTGGCCCTGCCCCATGAGGAACCTGGTGGCCTCGCGGCCGCTCATGATCCCAGGGCCCTCCTTGGGCGCGACCTCGATGGCCGTGGTGCGGTGTTCGTCCGCCTCGAAGCGAACGAGACCGCACACGGCGATCTCGGCGCCACTCCCGATCGCAGCCCTCAGCAATCCCTCGACATATCCACTGCGGATGCGGTCATCGCTGTCCACGAAGCAGATGTACTCGCCTCTCGCCGCCTCGAAGCCTGTGTTGCGGGCCGCGCTGAGTCCGCCATTCGGCCGGTGGATGACGATTGCGCGTTCGTCCCGTTCCGCGAACTCGTCGCAGATCTCGCCGCACCGGTCCGGAGAGCCATCATCCACGAGGATGATCTCGATCTTCGAGTACGTTTGCGCGGCGATGCCGGCCAGGCATTCGTCAAGGTAGTCCTCGACGGCGTACACAGGTACCACGATCGAGACCAGCGGGCCACTCATCCGGCCGTCCTGGCGGTCCGGTCGCCTCTCGAGGCCCGGGCGGCATGGGCGATGTCATACTCGTCCCGGATCCCGCGATCGACGAGGTGCCGCACGAGAGCCTGTCCGACTGCCAGCAGGAGACCCAGGAGAGAACACAGAATCAGGATCTGGGTCACGTCGGGCACGGCCCGCACAACGGGCGCGGGCGCGGGACTCGTGATGGTCGCTTCGATCACGGGTCTTCCCGTGGTGTCACGTGGGGAGATCGCTCCGATGACATCCACGAGAGTCCCGGCGATGGCATCGGACGTGGCCGAGGCACGCTCTGCCTCGGTGTCCAGGACGGCGATGTGGACGATCGAGGTGCTGACGGGGACCGTCACCGAGACGCGGCTCGCGAGATCCGCCGCGGTCGTCTCGAGTCCCAGATCCTCGATCACCGGTTCCAGCACCAGCGGCGACCGCGTCACCTGGGCGAAAGCGCCCATCTGCTCGACGACGTACTTCGAGCCCTCGGCCAGGTCATCGGCGTGGCTGTCTCTTCGCAGGTTGAGGAACAGCGAGGTCTCGGCCTTGTAGCTCGGGGTGATCAGCAGGCAGAGCGCCACGCCGGCGGCAAGGCCGAGGAGCGTCACAGCCAGCACGCTCTTCCAGAACCGCCGCAGCATGGACAGGTACGCAGATGTCTCCACAGACTCCCGGCTTTCGCCTGCACAACAACCGAACAGTCACAATCTACGGCCTGCATCCCGCCAGACCCGATCCGCAGGCGCGTGACGTAGCTCCCCTCAACGCCGCGGGGCTGTGGCAGACTGCACAATCATGAGCGCGCCGGCATCACGCACAGCCAGCTCTGCTCGCAATGTCAGTGTCAGTCTGTTGGCGCAGATCCTGGTGATCTTGCTTGGCTTCGTCACGAGGACGGTCTTCGTCGCGACCCTCGGGGTGGCGCTGCTCGGTGTGAACTCCCTGATCATCAGCGTCTTGGCGATGCTCACGTTTGCTGATCTGGGCATCAACGGCGCCGTGATGTATACGCTGTACGCACCGCTGAGGGACGGGGACAGCAGCCGGATCGCAGCCATCGTCAATCATGCGGGCCGGATGTTCCGCCGGGTTTCGGCGGTGGTGGGCGTGCTCGGGCTCGCTGCCACGCCCTTCATTCACCGGTTGGTCCGTCTCGAACAAACCGTCCCGAACCTCGAGATCTACTACCTCGTCCTGCTCGCCAACACGGTGGCCGGCTATCTGATGCTGAACCGGATCGTCCTGCTCGAGGCGGACCAGAGGATGTACGTCACCAAGGCGTACTCCATGGCCTTCAACGTGGTTCGGTCGATCGCACAGATCGCGGTGCTGCTCGTCTTCCGGAGCTTCCTGGCGTATCTCGCCATCCAGGTCATCGCCACGGTGGCCAACAACCTGGTGGTCTACCTGCGGGCCGGCCGGCTCTATCCGTCCCTCACGGCTCATGCGAACCCCCTCCCCGGAGCCGAACGCCGTTCGATGTGGGACTCCGTGCGCGCGATGACGCTCTATCGGTTCGCAGGGCTGATACTCGGCAACTCGCCGGCGATTCTCATCTCCGTCGTCGTCGGGACGATGGCCCTCGGTTACTACTCGAACTACATACTGATCGTGGGAGCGGTCATGATGCTCACCGAGACGGCGTTCGGTGCCCTCACGCCCAGCGTGGGGAGCTTCGCCGCCGCCGGTGACCGTCAGGCCGGGCGCCGCCTGTTCGATGAGATCGTCGTCCTCTCTGTTCTCATCCATGGCGCACTCGCCTGCGGCCTCGTGGCGCTGATCGGCGATTTCGTGCTCCTCTGGCTCGGCGCGGAGTTCGTGCTGCCCCTCGAGGTCGTGGCCGCGATCGTCCTGAACTTCTACGTGTCCGGATCCCTGATGCCGCTGTGGTCGTTCCGCAGCGCAACGGGCCTCTTCCGCGAGACCCAGTACGTCATCGTTCTGACCGCGGTGCTCAGCGTGGGTCTCTCGATCTTGCTGGGCTCCGCGATCGGTCTCGCGGGCGTCGTGGTCTCTCCGGCGCTCGCGCGGCTCGTGACCATCGCGTGGTACGAACCCCTCGTGCTCGTGCGCCGCCATCTCGCCGGTCCGGTGCTGCCCCACCTCGCACTCCAGGTGGGATCCCTCGCCCTTTGGACCGCAATCGCCATCGCCGTCACCGCGGCCGGCCAGCTCGTTCCCGGAGGCACGATCACGGCCATGGCGCTCAAGACCGCGCTTCTCGCCGTCGTGGTCCCGGCGGCCGGTTGGCTCGCATTCCGGCGAACCGACGGATTCAGGGCGCTCGGCGTTCGCGTCCGCGCATTCGCGACCGCCGCCCGCTCAAGAGGCGGTCAGGTGTCCCCATGACGCGCGCCTCGATAGTGATCCCGGCATACGACGCCGCGAGCTACCTCCCCCGCTGCATCGACTCCCTCCTCGCCCAGACCGAGCGCTCGCTCCAGGTGATCGTCGTCGACGACGGGTCCACCGACGAGACCCCCGCGCTGGCGGACCGGTACGCAGCGCTCGATGCCCGAATCCAGGTCATCCACCAGCCGAATCGCGGACTCTCCGCAGCCCGGAACGCCGGTATCGCGGCGGCGAGAGGCGACTTCCTCTGCCTCCTCGACGCCGACGACTGGGCGGAACCAACCATGATCGAAACGATGATCTCCTGGTGCGAGAAGGCGGACGCGCAGGTTGCGATCGCGGGCGCCCATGCCGATATCCACGACTCCAACGACGAGCTCATCCGTTCGCGGCTACGAACGCTGCCGCACTACGTGATCCGCCGCGGGATCCCGCCGTCGGTGGACCTCGCCGAGGAGAGCACCGTCCTCCTCCTGGGCTACGCGTGGAACAAGATGTATCGCCGCGACTGGCTCTCGCGGCTGGGGGCTCGCTTCGAGGAGGGACTGGAGATGGTCGAGGACATCGACTTCAATGCCCGAGTCTTGGCGGCGGCCGATCGGATCGTCCTGCTTCCGGACGCGTTCGTTCACTACGTGCAGCGGCCACGCGAGACCCTCAGCACGAAGCGTGGGCCGGATTTCCTCGGTCTGCGCCTTCGCGCGGCAGCGAGCGTCGACTCGCTGCTCGAATCCTTCGGCGTCGACAGCTCCGTGAGGTCCGAACGGAAGGCACACGCGAGTGCCATCGCGCTGTGGATGGCGCTGCAGGCCGCGGCGGCCAGTCGCGCGCCCAGAAGGAATCTCCGCCGAATGCTGGAGCAGCCCGGTGCGGACACCCTCATGGCCCACGCCTCGGCAGCACCGCGTCCGGATTGGCGGGGCCGTTGGGCTGTCGCCGCACTCGGTCGCGGGTGGCACGGCGTGGCGCTGGTGCCGGCGTACGGCATCCAAGTACTACGACGGGTGGCACCCAAGTGGACCGGGTCCGCTGCGGCGCCCGGGACCCGTCCGCATGCCAGGCGAAGGAGATGACACCGTGAGTTCAGAACCGTCAACCCGCGGCGTCGCGCCGGCCCAGGCCGGCGTGACCGCCGTCATCCCCTTCTACAACTCGTCCGCCGCCCTGCAACGCGCGCTCACGTCCGTCTCGGACCAGACTGTGCCGGTGGTCGAAATCATCGTGGTCGACGACGCATCCTCTCCTGACGAGCGTGATCGCGCCCGCGAGATGGTGGACGAGACCCCACGGGCTCGTCTGGTGACGCTTGAGGAGAACGGGGGTGCCGGAGAGGCGCGGAACGCCGGCTGGGACGCCGCCGCAACCGAGTGGGTCGCCTTCCTCGACAGCGACGACGCGTGGCATTCGCGGAAGATCGAGTACCAGTTGCGGACTGCGGCGCGTTGGCAGGAACCGCCGGCCCTGATCGCGTGCCAAGAAGTGGTGGCACAGGACGTTGGGGAGCTCGAGGCCCTGCCGGTGGAGCCGGATCCGGCAGTTCGTGCCTACACGGCGCGTGAGCTGCTTGTTCGCAATCGGTGGTCCGCCTCCTCCGTGATGGTGCGGCGAACGCTGCCTGTTCGCTTCCCGCGGGGCCGCCGCTACAGCGAGGACTACGAGTTGTGGCTTGTGGTCAGTGGCCTGGGGCGGCTGCTCGTCAAAGTCGAGGCGCCACTGATGGCAGTTTTCAAACCGGTGTACGGCGCTTCGGGGCTCTCAGCGGACCTGGGGCGGATGGCCCTCGGGGAGTTGCGGGCCTTCGGTGGCGCTCGCCGCGCCGGAGCCATCACAGCGCCGGTGGCGGTCCTCGCGGTTGTGTGGTCGAGTGTGAAGAGCGTCCGGCGCATGGTGAGGGTCACTTTCCGCGAGCGACGGCGCTTTGGCCCTCCGACGGCGCAGGGCAGGAATGCCCCGGCGCGATGACTCTGGGCGATAGGACTCTGGGCGATGGGACTCTGGGCGATGGGTCACCGCCCGTCTGAGCTCGTCGAAGTGGCCGTGATCGATGGGGGGATCGCGATCCTGCCCCCGTCCCCCGGCGAGCAGGGATTCGGCGATCTCCGGGAGCCTCTCGAACTCGTCAGGCGAGACGAACTCCACGTGCGGCTGGTCGGAGAGCCAGTCGGTCCACGTCTGCCGAATCTTGTGGTTGGCGCTGGGCAGTACCAGGCACGGCGTGCCGACCACGAAGGAGAGGATCATCCCGTGCAGCCGATCAGTGACGACCAGCCTGGATGAGCGGAACTGGCCGAGCTTGTCGGCGAGGAGTTGCGCACGGTGGGACTCGTCAAGCCCCCAGCCGCCGGTATCGGTATCCGTGGTCTCCAGCCGTTCCCCGGTCTCGACCAGTGCGGCTTCGAGTTGTGCACGGCGATCGGACTCGAGCACACGCTCACGGTCCGAGCGCAGGCAGAGGAGGACGCCGGCGGGACGCTCCGCGCTGTTCGACGGGGTTTCCGGGGCCGTGGAGCCTAGCACTATGTCGGGCGCGGAGCCGATGGTCACGTTCGGGCGGCCACGGAACAACTCCTCGAGCTTTGCCCGAGTGACCGACTCGCGCGCATAGACGTGGATATCCGGGTGACGAGCGTAGGTGCGTGCGATCCCGGCGAGGGCGCGCTCCGATTCCGGGGAGCCGTCCCAGTCCAGCGTCTGCGGGAAACACACGATCCGGTTGTTCGGGAACGACCGTATGACCAGTTGCCGCATTTCCTCGATGCCCGGATAGATCGAGCCCATATTGCCGCCACCGGTGATGGTGACGAGATCACCAGGTTGCACCTGCGCCCGTATCGAGCGGATGACCTCGATAGTCTCGCTGATCGGCACCGTCACCACGTGGTGTCCCGACAGCGACCGCACCAGGAATTCCCGCTGCGCGGCGGCGATCGCCAGATCGCCGATGTTGCCGTAGTCAGCGGCAAGGAAGACGAAGGCACGCGGAGCGCTCGGAAGCGCCATTCGCTGCGCGTACAGCCTGCTCTGTATCGCCTGCCTCAACGGCCGTGGCAGGACTCTCGTCGCTGCCTGCCTGAACGGCCGTGGTGGGACTCTCGTCACCGCCTGCCTGAACGTCCGCGGCATGACCTCACCTCTTTCCCAAGGTGCGCGGGTTTCTGACCGATCGCGTATGGGAGACCTCGCTCAGGCGCCGTGACTCGTGTAGAACCCCGCCAGGTCGTCCGCGCGTAGGGCGGCCCGCAGTTCCTCCAGGGCGATGTCGTCGCGAATGACGATCGACTGGCCGTCGTCGGACCATCCGAGGCCGGTGATCGGCAGTTGCATGGAGCGCACGTTGCCCGCGCTGGAGCGCAGCTTCCACCCCAGTTCGGCGATACGGCCGTTGTCGAGGCCCTCGTCCACGGTGAAGTTCGGGCCCAGTGAGGTCACGGCGTCCCGGAACTTGGACGGATCGGTGAGGGTGTCGGTGGACGCGAGCTTGTCTATGACGGCGATAATGACGTCCCGCTGACGTTCCGCACGTCCGAGGTCCCCTCCCGGCACGTTGTACCGTTCGCGGACGAAGACGAGGGCGCTCTCCCCTGTCAGCTCGACCGGCCCCTCCGGAAACGTGTGGCCGTCCGATCCGGACGCGTGTTCGTTGTACACGGTGACGCCGCCGAGGGCATCGATCACGCGGATGAAACCCCCGAAATCGATGATCGCCACGTGGTCCATGGGGACGTCGAGGAGTTGCTCCATGGTCTGCACAGTGAGCGCGGCGCCGCCGTACGAGTAGGCGGCGTTAATCTTCGCCTCGCCGCGGCCGGGGATGTCCACCCACGTGTCGCGGGGGAAGCTCATGAGGAATATCCCGGAGCGGTCGCCGGGGATGTGCAGCAGTTGGAGCACGTCAGAGCGTCCGCGTTCGCCACCGCGGGTGTCCGAGCCCATCAGAACGACGTTGACGGGTTCCTCCGCGCGGTCCTCCGCGGCGGCGACGGGCGCGGGCCGGGACGCCCCCTCGGCGGGCATGACCGTGGACGCGCGTTCCATGGCGTTCAGTCCGCCCAGGACTGCGGCCCCGTAATACCCGACGACGGCGGCCACACCCACCAGCATCACCGCCAGCACGACGACAACGCCCGCGAGGAGCCGGCGATCGCGCGGCCCACGTTCACGGGGCTCACGTTCACGGGGCTCGCCCTCGCGGGGCTCACGTTCACGGGGCTCGCCCTCGCGGGGCCGCGATGTTCCCTTCGGCTCCGTCACGCGCGCTCCGCGGCGAGGCTGCGTTCGCCCAGGTCATCGCCACACGGTGAGATCCTCCGCGCGGCCACGCCATCGCGTGAGGTGGAAAGGCCGCCGTCGTGAGAGGTGAGATGGCCGACGCGGGAGCCGCCGCCGTCGCGCGAACCGTGGCAGTCGCTGAGGCCTTCGCCACCGCCGAGGCCTTCGTCGCCGCGGAGGCCCTCACTGTCGAGGGCGGTGGCGAGGTCGGTCAGAGCGACGGTGGGATCGTCGTCGAACAGGTGCAGGATCTCTTCCCGCTCGGTCGCGCCCTCGGGGACGTCAGCCGGATCGAGTGCCGGGATGCGGACGCCGGTGATGAGCGGGTGACCGGTAGGGGTGCCGTGCTCGCGCGCGCTGAGCAGCTCCTCGTGCAGCTTCTCCCCGGGACGCAGCCCCGTGAACCGGATCTCGATCTTCTTCTGGGACTCGGCGATCAGCCGCTTCGCGACGTCGAGAATCCTCACGGGCTCGCCCATATCGAGGACCATGACGTCGCCGGGGTGTCCGATCGCGCCGGCCTGGATGACCAGCTCGCACGCCTCCGGGATGGTCATGAAATAGCGTGTCACCTCGGGGTGCGTGACAGTGACGGGTCCGCCGTGCTCGATCTGGGACTTGAACGCGAACAGCATCGAGCCGCGCGACCCGAGCACGTTCCCGAACCGCACCGACAGGAAGTGGTGCCCATCGCGCTCCGCGAACCAGGACGTGAGGCGCTCCGCCAACCGCTTGCTCAGCCCCAGGACGCTGGTGGCGCCGGCCGCCTTGTCCGTGGAGATGTTGACGAAGTGCGTCGCGCCCACCGCCTGGGCACACCGCAGCACATTGAGTGTGCCCAGCACGTTCGTCTTCCATCCCTCGGCGGGGAACCGCTCCAGCATGGGAAGGTGCTTCAGCGCAGCGGCGTGGAACACGACCTCGGGCCGGTGCGCGTCGAACACCTTGTAGAGCGCCTCGCGGTCCCGGATATCGCACAGGACCATGTCATCGGTATCGAGCAGGCCATTGTTGTACAACTCGAGCTGCACGGCGTGGAGGGCGGACTCGTCCCGGTCAAGGCAGATTAGCTTGGCCGCCCCGAGCTTGTGGACCTGCTTCGCGATCTCGGCGCCGATGGAGCCGCCGGCACCCGTCACCAGCACTCGCCTGCCCGAGATGTAATGCGAGATAGACCTGACATCCGTGCTGACGGGCCGCCGCCCCAGCAGGTCCACGACGTTGAACTCACGAATCGCGCCCAGCGTGACCTGGCCGCCGATCATCTCCCGCACCGGCGGGATGATCACGAACTTGAGACCGGCGTTATCGCACGCGTCGGAAACGCGCTGAATCAACGACGGGCTCGCATTCGAGATCGCCATGATCACCACCTCGGCACCCAGTTTGCGCGCGAGAGGCACGAGGTCATCACCTGTGCCCAGGACCCGGTACCGGCGCACCCGCAGGAACCGTTTGCCGTGATTGTCATCGACGTAACCGAGGATCCGATACGGCGGCTCATCGGAGATGTCCACCAGGCGCGCCACCTGGTAGCCGGCATCACCGGCACCGTAGATGAGGGCGCGTTCGGTTGTGTCGATCCACCGCGGTCCCGAGTACTTGAGCATGCGGAAGACCGCGCGGCCGCCGGCCATGACGAGAATCGCCATCGGCGGCAGTACGAGAGCGGCACCGACGGGAAAATCGGGGTTCGTCGCGCCCATCGCCAGGCCGAGCGGCAGGGCGACTCCCACCACCAGCCCCGTCATCCAACCAGCCTCGCTGAACGAGCCGATGCGGTTCCGGCCGAGATAGAGATGCGTGAGCACGCCGAGAACAGCCTGCAAAACGGCGGCAATTCCCGTATACAATAAGAAGCTCGCCCATTGGGCGTCAGCGATCTGGAAATCCCGCCGCAGCAACATGAATGCGAACAGGGCAATGACCCACGCACCGAAATCCCACGCAATGAAAATCAAGCGACGCAAGAAGATCGGAATCCTATACACAGCGGCCGCGAACTCCCGGCCTGAACCTCTCCCCGGAGATCTGGGCGCCGCAGTCACAAAACGCGTAGGGGATGTCTCGCGCATGCCCACAACCATAATGGGGACCACAGACATCGAGAGATGGTGCACATCAAAATGCACCCGAACTCACACTCTCGCGCGCTTCCGGAGTTCGTGCAAAATCGCCGCAGTACCGCTTCTGATCTGGGCATTCGGCCCTCCTGTGGGGCCACGCACTGGCCGGTAAGCCTCGCCAGCCGGCCTGCCTCGCCGGCTGCCAACCGGTTGCCATGGTCTCGCTCCGCGATTCGCGACGCAGTCACCTCCTCCAGGCTCGCGGTCTCCGGGGCCGTGCGCACCCGTTGGCCACACGTGCGCCGGCGCCAGGCGTGTGCGTGCGGACTACGAGAGTCCGCCGTCGATGTGGGTCTGTGTCCGGGCGCCGTCCGCGTCGAAGATGCTGATGACCTCGCAGGGCTTGCCGCCGTAGGCACACATCGCGTGCGGGATCCCGGTGTCGAACTCGGCGGACTCTCCCCGCCGCAGGACCATTTCCCTCCCGCCCAGGACGAGTCGGAGCCGCCCGGCCAGCACGTAGAGCCACTCGTAGCCATCGTGGACGCGGGGTTCGGGGCACACGTTGCCAGCCGGATGGCTGACCTTGAACGCCCGCAGCGGTGAACCCTCGGGGGCGAGTGGGGTGAACGTGATTCCGCCACGGCTCACGATCGGCCGGTGTGCACGTGGATCCGTGCTCCGCGCACCGAGGAGCTCGTCGATACCGATTCCCAGGGCACGGGTGACCGGCACGAGAAGCTCGAGGTCCGCCTTCCGCTCGCCCGTCTCGAGGCGGGAGAGCGTGCTGGCAGACACTCCGATGTGCTCCGCCAACCCCGCCAGGGTCCAGCCACGGATGCGACGTGCCACCCGCAACCGGGGCCCCACCTGAGAGAGCTCATCCATGATGTCCAACCATCCTCACAGCACATCAGTTTGCTGAAACTGCAAAACAGTGTCTCTCATCGGACCGTCTGGTGTCACCATCGATAGCATGCCGACACCCCACCTGAGGTCGAATCCGACCCGTGCCCTGTCCGCCCGCGGCGCTCTGTCGCCCCGCGGAGTGGTCCTCACCCTGCTCGTCGTGACGGTCACGGCCGCCCTCGGCACCAGCATCGCCAACGTCACGCTGCCGCTCGTCTCCGAGGAGTTCCAGGTCTCGATGGCCTCGAGCCAGGCGGTGACCCTGGCGTACATCCTCACCACCACGCTGCTGATCGTGCCCATCGGTGGCATCGCGGACCGAGTCGGCCGCGAGCGCACCCTCCTCATCGCACTCGTGATCTTCGCCGGCGCCTCGGTCCTTGCCGCACTCGCACCCACTCTCGGGGTCCTGGTGGCGGCCCGTGCGATCCAGGGGGTCGGTGCGGCCGCAATGACGGCGCTACCCGTCGCACTGGTCCGCCAGAACATCGATCCCGCCCGGGTGGGGCGGACAATGGGCATGATCGGCTCGTCCATGGCTGCCGGTATGGCTCTCGGGCCTGCTCTCGGAGGTCTGCTCATGGGTGGACCAGGCTGGCGTTGGGCGTTCGTCTCGCTCGCCCTCCTCTCCGCGGCGACAATAATCCCCGCGTTCCGCCTTCCACGGTCGGTGATCAGCCCGACTGAACGACGTCGTATCTCGGGTTTCGATCCGAGAAACATGGTGCGCCTCGGCCTCCTGCCAGATCTCACGATCGCGTTCCTGGGGGCATTCGTAATGATGGCCTTCTCGGTGGTGCCGCCCTTCTACCTCACCGACGGGCTGCAACTCTCGGCGGGCTGGATGGGCCTTGCCATGTCGGTCGGGCCGATCGCGGCGATCATTGCCGGCACTCCCGCAGGGCACCTGGTGGACCGGCACGGCGCCAGGTTCGCAATCATCGCCGGAACCGGCCTGCTCACCCTGGGGGCGATCCTGCTCAGTGTGCTTCCCGCCTGGCTCGGGATCGCGGGATTCCTGATGTCCGCAGTGGTACTCACTCCCGGAAACCAGCTGGTGATGGCCTCCAACAACACGGCAGTGACCGCGAAGGCGGGCAGCGAGCATCAGGCGATGGCCTCGAGTTCGTTGGGCCTTGCCCGCAACCTGGGCTTCATCACATCCACAGGTGTGGTCGCGTACGCCTACGAGGCTGCGGCATCCACGTCCGGCGCCGCAGCCGGTGCGACGGCGGGCATGCAACTCACGTTCGGTATCTCGGCCGCAGTGGCACTCGCCGCTCTCCTGATCGCACTCCGGCGAACCCGCCCGACACTCGAGAGCACGCCTCTTCGGGGTCCTGCTCCACAGCAGGCTGCTCTCCGTCGCTGACCGCCATCCGCACCCACCACGCCATCCGCACCCACCACGCCATCCGCACCCACCACGCCATCAGCACCCACCACGCCATCCGCACCCACCACATCGACGGCACAGCTCCGAGCCTCACCCCCGTGGCTCGGCTCGGCGCCGGGCCCGGGCGCCGGGCACCACCGCGGCCAGGGGGCCGAGCGCTGAGCATCCACGGGCAAGGCCTGGCGCTGAAGGTAAGCGTGAGGACCCTAACCACCAGCTCCGAGCCTCACCCCCGTGGCTGAGCTGGGTGCCGGGACCAGGCGCCGGGCACCCCCGCGGCCAGGGCGCCGGGCGCAGCGCATCCACAGGTAAGCCTCGATCCACCGATGGTGGGTGGGCGTGGGAGGGCGGAAGTGTCCTTCTGAGCTGGGAAGATACGAGTTATCAAGTCCAGTATCAGATGGCTCGGAAGGACACTCCGCAAGTGCAACTCTCTCATACCCGGCCGGTGGCGTCCGCTTCGTTTGATGAGCCCAACCTGGTGGCTGCGGCGGGACTGGTCCCGTTGATGGGTTTGGCCCGCAGGGCGGGGTTGCGGGAACTGGGAGACAAGCATGTGAGCGTGCCGACCGACAAGGGCGCCAACGCCGGGTTGAAGCTGTCCTCGCTGGTGGCTGGGATGGCTGCCGGGGCGGACAGTATCGATGACATGGCCCTGCTGCGCCACGGCGGGATGGGGAAGGTGTTCGCCTCGGCGTACGCGCCGTCCACGTTGGGGTCCTTCCTGCGGGCCTTCACCTTCGGACATGTCCGCCAGGTGGACGCGGTCGCGTCCCGGTTCCTGACCGCGTTGGCGTCCCGGACCGGGTTGCTGGGTGCGGCGGGGGACACCGGGCTGGTGCTGGTGGACATCGACGACACCATCATCGAGGTGCACGGGCACGCCAAGCAGGGCGCCGCGTTCGGGTATTCCGGGGTCCGGGGCCTGAACGCCCTGCTGGCGACGGTGTCCGGTGAGACGTTCGCCCCGGTGATCGCCGCCCAACGGTTGCGCAAGGGCTCGGCGGGTTCTCCCCGGGGGGTCGTCCGGCTGGCCAGTGACGCGTTGGCGTTGCTGCGCCGCACCCACCTGACCGGCCGGGACGTACTCCTGCGGGCCGATTCGGCGTTCTACAACCATGCCCTGGTCAAGGCGGTGCGCACAGCGGGGGCGGAGGTGTCGATCACGGTGCGCCTGGACCCGGGGCGTGAAACGCGCCATCGCGAGCATCGGGGAGGGGGCGTGGACCAAGATCAAGTACACCGACGCGGTCTACGACGAGGACACCAACACATGGGTCTCACGGGCGGAGGTCGCCGAGGTTCCGTTCACCGCGTTCACCTCGAAGAAGAAGTCCGACCGGGTCACCGGACGGCTGGTCGTGCGCCGTATCCCGGACCTCAACCCGAAGAAGGACCAGGGTCAGGACACCCTCTTCGACACGTGGCGGTTCCACGCCTTCTTCACCACCACCCCCGCCCTGGTGCGAGACACCGTCACCGCCGACCAGGTCCACCGCCGCCACGCCATCATCGAGAACGTCCACGCCGACCTGAAGGGCTCCGCCCTGGCCCACCTACCCTCGGGGGTGTTCACCGCCAACGCCGCCTGGGTGGTGTGCGCCGTGATGGCGTTCAACCTCACCCGCGCCGCCGCCACCCTGACCAAGACACCCACCTTGGCGCGGGCCACGACCGCCACCATCCGCCGCAAACTCATCAACATCCCCGCACGGATCGCCACCACCGCCCGCCGAGCCCACCTCCACCTGCCCAACCACTGGCCCTGGGAAACCGCGTGGCAGACGATCTACCACACCATCTTCCCCCCACGCACCCCAGCAACCTGAGAACCCGCCCACCGCCCCAACGACCAAGGACCCAAGTGGAAAAGCCGGGCAGACCGGCCGATCAACCACCCCCAAAACCCGACCCCCAACTCAACACTCGATCAATACGCGCTCACCCGGCCCGTCGGTGGATCGAGGGTAAGGCCCAGCGCCAAAGGTAAGCGTGAGGACCCTAACCACCAGCTCCGAGCCTCACCCCCGCGGCTGAGCTGGGTGCCGGACCCGGGCGCAGCGCACCACCGCGGCCAGGGCGCCGAGCGCAGCGCACCCCCGCGGTCAGGGCGCCGGGCGCAGCGCATCCACAGGTAAGGCCTGGCGCTGAAGGTAAGCGTGAGGACCCTAACCACCAGCTCCGAGCCTCACCCCCGCGGCTGAGCTGGGTGCCGGGGCCAGGCGCCGGGCACCCCCGCGGCCAGGGGGCTGTATTGCGTCAGGGTTGATGGTCGCATTTTCGGAGGCCGACGACGCACGCCAGAGCCGCGGCGAACCGGGGCTGACATCTGGCAACAGTGGAACTTCACCCCAAACCCCCGCCCCGCACGGCCGCTGCGGCCATAATTGTGATGATTGCCTCGCTACCACATCCCTGGCAGATCGGCAACATGTCTCCCACCCGAGATGACCCCCCAACTGGGGCACTGAAGCCCCTCACCACGTTCTCCGGGAAGGGGAACCTTCTGATGCGTATTTCCAGGACCAGATCGGTCCGCCCAGCCGTCGTCGCTGCGATGGCGATTACATTGTCCCTTGCGATGTCCGCCTGTCAGGGCGATGCCGCAACCGAAACCGAGTCACCCGGCGAGCCGACCACCGCGGCGCAGGAGTCCCCCGCAGCCCCGGACGGTGCGCCCACGTTGGGGGCCACCGTCAAAGAGATCATCGAGGTCGACGGCGAGTCGTTCAAGGATCTCAACGGCAGCGGCGAACTCGACGCCTACGAAGACTGGCGGTTGCCCGCCGATCAGCGGGTGGCAGATCTCGTGGCCGCCATGACAATTGAGGAGAAGTCCGGCCTCATGCTCATCGACACGCTGAACGCCGAATGCGGCGGCGAGTTGGGTGAGAACGCGGAGGACTACCTCAACACCCAGCAGATGCGTCGCTTCATCTTCCGCAACACGGTGGTCGAGGACGCCACAGAATGCGAGGCGGCCACGGGTTTGAGCGGTTCGGTCATCACCGCCGAAGAGGCGGCGACCTTCATGAACGCCATGCAGGAGGCGGCGGAGGGTTCCCGGCTGGGTATCCCTGTGCTGTACAAGTCGAACGCGCGCAACCACATCGATCCCCTCGCCGTGCCAGGCGTGAACACTGCCGGTGGCTCCATGACCGCTTTCCCGAAGGAAGCCGGTCTTGCAGCAGCGGCGCTGGGCGCTCAGGCGGCGAATGGTGCCGAGCCGACGGATGGCGACATGTCGGTCATCCAAGAGTTCGCCGAGGTGATGGGCGCCGAGTGGTCGGCAATCGGTCTGCGTGGCATGTACGGCTACATGGCCGACCTGTCCACCGAGCCGCGCTGGTACCGCACGCACGAGACGTTCACGGAGGATGCCGACCTCAACGCCAACATCATGCGGACGCTCGTCGAGAGCCTCCAGGGCGAGATGGATGAGGAGACGGGCAGCTCGCTGTCCCCCGATACAGACGTTGCGCTGACACTGAAGCACTTCCCGGGCGGCGGCCCGCAGGAGCTGGGACTTGACCCCCACTACTCGTTCGGCAAGACACAGGTCTACCCGGGCGGCGCTTTCGGAGAACACCTGAAGCCCTTCCAGGCCGCCATCGACGCCGGCGTGAGCTCGATCATGCCTTACTACGGCGTCCCCGTTGACGTGACCTACGAAGGCGTGACCTTTGACGAGACCGGTATGGCATTCAGCGAGCAGATCGTCACCGGTCTGCTGCGCGACCAGCTGGGATTCGAGGGGTACGTGAACTCTGACACCGGGATCATCGAGGACCGCGCGTGGGGCCTCGAGGAGAACACCGTGCCCGAGCGGGTGGCAGCGGCCATCAACGGCGGCACGGACACCCTCTCCGGTTTCCACGACCTCTCCACGATCACGAACCTCGTGAGCGAAGGACTCATCACCGAGGATCGGGTCAACGAAGCTGCGACCAGCCTGCTGACCCCGATGTTCCAAATGGGCCTGTTCGAGAACCCTTACGTGGACGCCGCGGCAGCGAACGATGCAGTCGGCAGCGACGCCAACGCCGAGATCGGTCTCGAGATGCAGCGCGCTTCGCAGGTTCTCCTGCAGAACAACACGGACGATTCCGGCGCAGCCACGCTGCCCATGGAAGCCGGCGCCACGGTATACGTGCTCGGCAACCTTCCGGCGGAGTCCGTGGAGGCGTACGGGTTCACGGTCATCGACGGAAACGCCACCCCGCGTCCCTCCGCAGCCGACGCCGACTACCTGCTCGTGAACATGTCCGCGAGGAACGACCGTGAAGCCACTCAGCAGTACACCAGCAGGGACTACGAGAACCACCCGGTGAACCCGATGGTGCTCGAAGGTGTCGCAGGACTGGACGGCGAGTCCAACTTCGGCGAAACCGATGCGTGCATCGCCTTCGGCGCCGAGGAGTGCACCGACGACACGCTCATGTTCGGCGGTTCACTGCCCTGGGAGTCCGACATCCTGGACTTCACCGGTATGGCCGAAGCGGAAAGCTGGGAGGTCGTGCCCGGCCTCGACGTCGTCCAAGAGGCCATGGCGGAGATCGGCGACCCCAACAAGGTGATCCTGTCGATCTACTTCCGTCAGCCCTACGTCCTTGACGAGGCCAGTGGCCTGCGGGACGCCGGCGCGATCGTGGCCAACTTCGGCGCGTCCGACACGGCCATGCTCGACGTGCTCTCGGGTGAGTATGCTCCCACGGGCCGGATGCCGTTCGCGCTCGCGGGCACACGGCAGGCCATCATCGATCAGGACACCGATCTGCCGGGCTACAAGGAGACCGCCGATGGTGAACTCTTCGCATACGGCTTCGGCCTGACCTACGAGGAGTAGGCCACCTCCGGTCACCGATTCCCGGTGACCAATCCTCGGTGACCAATCCTCGGTCACCAACGACACGGACCCCCTGCTCCGGCAGGGGGTCCGGCGTTTCCGGAAGGGGAGCGAAGCGACCTCCGTGGCTGCCGCGCACAAGCGCAAGCTCGCCGCGCCAACGGCGCGCTCACCTGCCCGAACACGTGGCACGCTCGTCCCATGGCCCGCCTCACACTCCCCCTCGACGCGCCGGAGGCCACGCTCGCGCGCGTCGGCGGCAAGGCGCTCAACCTCATCCGCCTCACCCACGCCGGCTTCCGCGTGCCGCCGGGCTTCCTCATCACGACGACGGCGTACGCCACCTTCGTAACCGCGAACCACCTCGACGTCGTCATCGCCGACGCCCTCGACGACGACGCCGCCTCCCCGAACCCGGCCCTCGCAAGTCCCACCACGATCGAGCAGGCCTCCGCCACGGTCCGCGAGGCCTTCCGCGCCGGCACGATCCCGCCCGCCGTCAGCGACGAGATTCTCGCCGCCTCCGCCAGGCACTTCCGAACCGCCACCACCCCTCTCGCCGTCCGGTCCTCGGCCACCGCCGAGGACCTCCCCGGCTTCTCGTTCGCGGGCCAGCAGGACACCTTCCTGAACGTCGTCGGCGAGGAACACTTGCTCACGGCCGTTGTCGACTGCTGGTCCAGCCTCTGGACCGCCCGCGCCATCGGCTACCGCCTTCGCAACAACATCCCGAACGGTGGCATCGGCCTCGCCGTCGTCGTCCAGCGTCTCATCACCGCCAAGGCCAGCGGCGTCCTCTTCACCGCCGATCCCCTCACCGGGATCCGCTCCCGCACCGTCGTCGACGCCGTCCGCGGCCTCGGCGACACCCTCGTCTCCGGTCAGGTGGACCCGGACCACTGGGAGGTCAACCCGGACGGCCGTGTCCTCAACGCCGTGCCGATCCATCCCGACGAACCAGTCCTCACCGACTCCCAGGTCAGAGAACTCACCGCCCTCGCCCAGCGCATCCAGGCCGAGTACGGCGGCACGCCGCAGGACGTCGAATGGGCTCTCGATCACAAGAACCAGATACACGTCCTCCAAGCCCGCCCCATCACCTCCCTCTTTCCCATCCCGGAAGTCCCGATCCCGGAAGTCCCGATCCCGGAAGCCCCGATCCCGGAAGCCCCGATCCCGGAAGTCCCCGCCGTCTCAGGGGGACCTCGTCTGCGGCAGGCCCCCGGAGTGACGGAGGGCGCCCGCCGCCACATCCGACCCGCCTCCGACGCCGACGCCCTCTGGTTCTCCGTCGGCGCGTTCCAGGGCATGCTTCGCCCGATCACCCCCGCCGGTCGTGACGTGCTCATCCACCTGGTGTGCGGCGCCGCAGTGGTCTTCGCCGGCCGGCCCGCAGCTCCGGAAACGCAGCAGTTCATCGGTGTCGCCGGCGGGAGACTGTGGGCTCGCGTGGACGGCCTCCTCCGCCACCCGTTCGGCGCCCGGGTGTTGCCGGCGATGCTCAAGTTCGGCGAACCAGGCACCGGCGCCATCATCCGCAAGTTGCAGGACGATCCCCGTTGGGCACCGACGTCCGCGCTCCCGTCGCCCCGGTCGATGCTCCCGGCGCTGCGGTTCGGGCGCCGCGTGGTCCTCGGGATGCCGCTCAGCCTCGCCGCGCCCTGGGAGCGCCGCCGTCGCTTCGACTCCCGGTTGGCATCATTCGTCGACGACGGCGTCTCCTCCCAACTCGCCGCCTCCCAGGAACCGGATCCTGGCACCAGGCTCGAACGCCGCCTCGCCGCTGCCGAACAGAGCCTCGCCACCGGCCTGGCGATCGCGTTCGCGAACTTCGCGCCGATCATGGGCCCGGCAGGAATGCTGATGGCCGTCCTCGGCCGGATCGCGAAACGCGCCGGCCCCGAGGCCTCAAGCCTGCCCATGGACGTGCTCCGAGCCCTGCCCGGCAACCCGACCACTGCCATGGACCTCGCCCTGTGGGACGCGGCCGCCGCGATCCGCGAGGATCCGGCCGCGCTCGCCGCCGTGGTAGAAACCGACCCGGCCGAACTCGCCGCCCGCTTCACCGCCAACGAACTCCCGGCCTCGGCCACCACGCCCGTCTCCGAGTTCCTCGCCGAGTTCGGCATGCGGGGGGTCGCCGAGATCGACCTCGGCGCTCCCCGCTGGCGCGATGACCCCACGCAGGTCTTCGCCACTCTCCAGAGCTACCTCCGCATCGACTCCGCCGCAGTGTCAGGCGCCGCTCGCGGCACTGCGCCTGACACCATTCACGCCGACGGCCTGCGCATCGCCGAGGCCGCCCAGAACCGGCTCATCGAACTCGTCCGAGCCCGCAGCTCCCTGACCCTGGCAGCTCTCATCCGCTTCGTGACCAGTCGCCTGCGCATCCTGCTCGGCGCCCGCGAGACCCCGAAGTTCGCACTCGTCCAGCTGATCGGCCACATCCGTGAGGGTCTCCTCGCCTCCGGCCGCGATCTCACCGGCCAAGGCCTCCTCGAGCGGTCCGACGATGTCTGTTTCCTTCACTTCAACGAGCTGCAGGCGCTCACCGATTCGCTCCGCAGACACGTCTCCGGTGAAACCTCGCGCGCCTCGCAATCCGAGACGCGCTCACAGGCGGACGCGAGGCTTGAACGCGCCATCCGAGAGCTCGTCGCCACCCGCCGCGCCGGCCACGACCGCGAGATGCGCCGCCGCCAGATCCCCCGCCTCATCGCCGGCGACGGTCACGCCTGGTACGAGGGCCTCACCGGGGCCGCCGCCGGCGGAATCCAAGGCAGTCCCGTCTCTCCCGGCATCGCCGAGGGCATCGTGCGCATCGTCCACGACCCCACCACCGCCCGGCTCGAAGCAGGCGAAATCCTCGTCTGCGCCGGCACCGACCCGGCCTGGACCCCGCTCTTCCTCACTGCGGCGGGCGTGATCACTGAGGTAGGAGGCTTGATGACGCACGGGGCGGTGGTCGCGCGGGAGTTCGGCCTCCCCGCCGTCGTCGGCGTGCATGGCGCCACCACCCGCCTGCCCACCGGCACCCGCATCCGCCTCGACGGCGCCACCGGCCTGATCGAAGTCCTCACCGAATCCCATAGAACGAGTGACGATCCTTCGAGCAGCCGACACGGACCGTACGCCCTACACTGAGTTTGCAGCCCGTGGAAAGAAGCGGTCACGGGCCTGCGGCGTGTGGTGGACAGGGGAGTGAGTATGCCGCATCATTTTGACGTGCAACGGGCGGACGGCGCAGGATCATGCAACCGCCACGGGTGGCGTGAACGCACTCGCAAAGACGACTGCGTGATGCCCGGATGCGCGGAACGCCATGAAGGAAGGGCTGGAACATGAGAGTTCTGGTTGTCTCCCAGTATTACGCCCCGGAGGACCATGCATACGCTCAAACGGTTGCTCAGGGTTTGGCGAAAAGAGGCAACTCCGTCCGCGTGCTCACTGGTTACCCCAACTATCCTGAAGGGCGCCTGTTCGAGGGATACACGCAGAAGCTTCGTTCCTACGAAAAGGACGGAGCCGTTAACGTTCTCCGCGTGCCGCTCTACGTGGATCATTCACAGGATGCGCTGAAGCGTTCCTTGAACTACCTCAGCTTCGCTGCATCCTCTGCCACTGCACGCCGCTTCGCCCGTGGCGCCGACGTCGTCTACGTATACGCAACCCAGATGACGCCCGCGTTCGGTCCCTGGCTGGGGCGTCTCGTCGTCGGCCGGCCGTATGTACTCCATGTGCAGGATCTCTGGCCGGATTCGATCACTGGTTCATCGCTGATTCCGGGCAGGTTCAAATCACGCGCAGTGGCCGCGGTACTCAACCCCTGGATGCGCAGCGTCTACAGACACGCGAGCGCCACGATCGGCATAGCCCCAACGATGGTCGAGACGCTCATTGAGCGGGGCGCACCCAGGGACCGTGCCCACTTGGTCTACAACTTCGGCGACGAGGAATCCCCCAACGGTCACAAGCCCCGCTCCGCACGGACCAACGGCGGCGTCAGGATCGTGTACGCCGGCAATGTGGGTGTCATGCAGGATCTCGAACATGCCGTCCAGGCCGCCCACCGCACCAAAGACGCGGGAGTTCAACTCACGATCGTCGGCGACGGCGTCGCCCTCCCTGACGTCCGCGCACACGCAGCCAGAATCGGAGCGACGAACGTCCACTTCCGCGATCCCGTACCGTTCGCGCAGATCGGCGAGATCTACGACGACGCCGACTACGCCCTTGTGACTCTCAAGGATCTGCCGGTCTTCCGGGGCACAATCCCGTCCAAGTTCCAGGACGCGCTGTCCTACGGGATGCCGGTGATCTCCACTGTCCAGGGTGATCTTCGCGGGCTCGTGGAGGAACTCGGCGTCGGTTTCACCGCCGATGCGGAGAACCCGGCGTCTCTGGCCGAGGCGTTCCGCGCGGCCGCAGCCGCGAGCGACGATGAACGGAACCAGCACCTCGAGCGATCACGCACCGCCTACGCGGAGAACTTCTCGCTGAAATCCGGTATGGATTCAATCGAGCGCATCTTGCGGGTTGCCGCGAAGGATGGCAGGAAACGATGACAGAGAGGCACGGCGTGCGTTCAATCGAAGGCTCCACGATCACGATCACGGGTGGAACCGGCTCGTTCGGCTCCAACATGGCCCGCCACCTCCTCCAGCAGGGAGTCAGCCGGGTCAACATTTTCAGCCGCGATGAGACGAAGCAGGACGATATGCGGCGCCGGTTCAATGACGAGCGGATGCGCTTCTTCCTCGGCGATGTGCGTGACGCATCCAGCATCGCCCCGGCGATGCGCGGCGCGGACTTCGTGTTCCACGCCGCTGCCCTCAAACAGGTGCCCTCATGCGAGTTCTTCCCGCAGCAGGCCGTGATGACGAACGTCTCGGGCAGTGACAACGTCATCAGGGAAGCGGCTGCCGCCGGAGTCGAAACGCTGGTGTGTCTCAGCACCGACAAAGCGGTCTACCCGGTCAACGTCATGGGGATGTCGAAGGCGCTGATGGAGAAGACCGCCCAGGCGTTCGCGCGCAACTTCCCCGAATCAGGGATGACGATCGCGGTGACCCGCTACGGGAACGTCATGCACTCCCGGGGCTCCGTCATCCCGCTCTTCATCAGCCAGTTGCAGGCGGGCCGGCCGCTGACCGTGACCGAGCCGCGGATGACCCGGTTCCTCATGTCCCTGGCGGACTCGGTGGAACTCGTCGAACACGCCTTCATCAATGCTGACCCGGGCGATCTGTTCATAAAGAAGGCACCGGCGTCGACTGTCGAAGTGCTGGCGCGGGCCGTGGCGAGCCTGCTCGGTGAGGATGATCCCGAGATCCGGGTGATCGGTATCAGGCATGGCGAGAAGATGCATGAGACGCTGCTGAGCCGCGAGGAGATGGTCAAGGCATCGGACGAGGGCGACTATTTCCGCGTCCCGTTGGATGCGCGCTCACTGCAGTACGAGCTCTACTTCGATGAAGGCAACCGCGAGATCTCTCGCGACGACGATTACACCTCCGCGAACACGATCGAACTGGACATCGAGGGCACCAAGCAGTTGCTCCTCAGACTTCCCGAGATTCAGGAACTCCTCGGGATTCGCGCGGCCGACGTCGTCGTGGGAGCCGGCCAATGACGAGGATCGCACTGACTGGTGCGGACGGTTTCCTCGGCTGGCACACGCGCTGCGCACTCCGGGAGACGGAGGTGGCCGCCGGCAACATCGCAGTAGGCAACGATTTCGACGCCGCAACGGCCAACCGTGCAGTCGACGGCGCCGACCGGCTCATCCACCTCGCCGGTGTCAACCGCGCCTCCGACGCCGAGCTCCTGGATGGCAATCTGCTCTTCGCGGAGCAGATCGCGGACTCGCTTCGCCGTGCCGAGAAGCCTCCGCCAGTGGTGGTGTACTCGAACTCGATTCAGTCCGGCAACGGCACCGTGTACGGCGACGCCAAGGCGCGCGCCGGTGAGATCCTCGCCGAGGTCGCTTCCGAGCTCGGCCTCCGATTCGTCGATCTCAGGCTCCCCAACCTGTTCGGGGAACACGGCCGGCCGTTCTACAACGCCGTGACCGCCACCTTCTGCCACCTTCTTGCCGACGGCGGTGAGCCCACCGTGCAGCAGGACAAGGAGCTCACCTTGTTGCATGCGCAGGACGCCGCTGACCTGCTGATCGGGGCCACTGCCTCGCAGGACCAGGGCGGTCTGGAGCAGCGCGAGACTGTCGCCGGGTTGCTGGAGCGGCTGAAGGGCATTGCGGCAACGTATCGGACCGGTGAGATCCCTGACGTGTCCCGCAAGTTCGACCGCGATCTCTTCAACACCTACCGCTCGTACGCGTTCGCCTCCCACACGCCGATACGGCTGACGCGGCATGCGGACGCGCGTGGCTCGTTCTTCGAGATCATTCGCAGCCACGGCGGCACCGCACAGTCCTCCTTCTCGACCACAGTCCCCGGCGTCACCCGCGGCGATCACTTCCACCGCCGCAAGATCGAGCGCTTCACGGTGCTGTCCGGGCAGGCGCGTATCTCCTTGCGTCGCCTGTTCACCGATCAGGTCTTCCACTTCGACGTCGACGGCGAAGCTCCCGTGGCCGTCGACATGCCGACGATGTGGACGCACAGCATCACGAATACCGGCGTGGAGCCGTTGTACACCTCGTTCTGGACCGACGATCTGTTCGATCCCCAGAACCCGGACACGATTGCGGAGGTTGTCTAACCATGTCAGGACGATTGAAGGTCATGACCGTGGTCGGCACGCGGCCGGAGATCATTCGGCTGTCCCGCATCATCGCGGCGTTCGAGGAGCACACGGACCACGTCCTGGTGCACACCGGACAGAACTACGACTACGAACTCAACGAGATCTTCTTCGAGGACCTCGGGCTGCGCCGCCCCGATCACTTCCTGAACGTGGACACGAGCTCGCTCGGCGCGACGCTCGGTGACGTGCTCCGCGGTACCGAGCGGGTCCTGAAAGAGGTACACCCGGATGCGATGGTGGTCCTCGGGGACACCAACTCCTGCATCTCCGCCCTCATGGCGAAACGGATGAAGGTGCCCGTCTACCACTGCGAGGCAGGCAATCGCTCCTTCGACCCCAACGTTCCCGAGGAGATCAACCGCCATCTGGTGGACCACGTGGCGGACTACAACCTGGTGTACACGGAGCACTCCCGGAAGAACCTGCTGGCCGAAGGCCTGCACCCGTCACGAGTGATCCACATGGGCTCCCCCATGCGCGAAGTACTGGACTACTACGCCGAGCGAATCGGCAACTCCGACGTTCTCGGCCGGCTCGGCCTCAGCGAGGGCATGTACCTCGTGGCGTCCGTCCATCGCGAGGAGAACGTCGACGCCCCGGACCGGCTCGAATCGGCGCTCAGGTCCCTCGCCGCTGTCGCAGCCGACCAGCAGGTGCCGATGCTCGTCTCCACCCACCCGCGCACTCGCAAGCGCATCGAGCAGTACGGCTTCGAGGCCGGCGCCGATGTCCTGCTCCACAAGCCGCTCGGATTCAGCGATTACGTCCGGCTGCAGAAATCCGCCCGGTGCGTGATCTCCGACTCGGGAACCATCTCGGAGGACTCGACCATGCTGGGTTTCCCGGCCGTCACGATCCGCGACGCCATCGAACGACCGGAAGCCATCGACACGGGCGGGATCATCACAACCGGCTTGGCGCCGGCAGACGTGGTCGATTCCGTACGCATCACAATCGCTCAGCATCGGCAATCGGGCGGGGCAGACTCGCCGGCCGATTACCACGTCTCCGACTCTTCGAGACGAGTCCTCAACCTCGTCCGGTCAACTGCGACTACCCACCACGCGCGAACCGGGATCCGGAGAATATCCGCCGGGACAACCGCCGAGCGACCACAGTCCATGGCTCCTTCCAGTGCCTCGGTGGAATCGAGCCAATGAGACCTCTTTCGACTCCAGCACGCTTCGAACCGGCCGGCGTTCTTCAGAGAAAGCAGACGGCTTCGGGCTACTATTGGGGACGCACGCTCCTTTCCCAGGATTCCCAACCCCTTGATCTCGTGATCATAGCGGCGCTGGCATTCACACTTCTTCTGCCGTCAACAAATACCTTCTTCGCGGTGCGAGCAATTGTCGCCCTGTTCGCCTTCGTGGCAACGCTGCGCCGCCCAGTTGATTCACCCGGCCTATCGTTTGTCATCACATTCACCTTGCTGGTCTTCATCAATCTGCTGATCGGTGCGATGACTGTCACTCTCATTGAGGGCGCGCTCGTGTGGAGTGATGTGCGCCATGAACTCTTGCGCTTCTCGTACTACTCGCTGCTTGCCCTGTCCGTCATGAAGCTTCGCTCCCGCTTCACCGTACTCCTGTTCTTGTGCAAGACGTTGCTGCTATTCCACCTGACCATTCAGGTGACCCAACTCATCAACGCGGACTTCATCAATCCCGTGATCGACGCCTTTTTTCCGTCGGGCGGGACGCATCTGGAATTATCGACATACGATTGGCCGGCATTTCGGTCCGGGTCCATATACTTGAACCCGAACACCTACGTGATGTATCCGGTACTCTTCCTGGGCGTGTTTCTGCAGGCGAGGCGACTCTCGCAACGCCGCGGGACGCTCCTCTGGATCACGCTCTGCATGGCGTCCGTTGTCCTGACTGGCTCCCGAATGGGCCTCATTCTTTCCGTACTCGTACTTCTCGGATCGTGGGCAAGGCTGGAGAACTTCCCGAACGTGAGGCCCCTCCACTTGATGGGAGTGGTCGGTGGTATTCTCGGCGCCGCGCTTGCAGTGACCCTTATCGACCTTCAGGGTGGCGTGCGCGTATTCGATGTCTCGGGAGGCATGACCAGCTCCATTCAGTTCAAGTTCGAAATTCTTCTGGACGCGTTCGAGAACACAAATCCTCTGTACGTCCTATTTGGCAGCCTCGGGTCGCCGACTCCGGCTCCGCAAGATATGGAGATGGCACACATTCTTGTCAGTTTCGGACTCATGGGTGCCTTCTGGTACCTCTTCCTGCTGCGTTTTCTCGTCAAACGGAACTCGGAAACGTACGCATTCATTGCGGCAGCAGCAGTGATGATCATGGTTTTTGCCGGCCTCGCAGCGTCCATAGTATTGAACCTGGCGGTGTTTCCTCTTTTCTTGATCGTGTTGTTGGTCAAGTGGTCCCAACCAGAGACCGATCAGGTCGACGTTCAGGACGGCGTTCATGACGGCGTTCAGGACCGACCAGAGGCCAATCACGTCTATCTGCGGGCCAGAGCAACCCAGGGAGGGCGTCCATGAAGATCCTCGTTTTCAATGTTGCCGCCGAGAGCGCCGGGGCGCTTTCCATACTCAATTCGGCGCACAACGCGGCGTTCCGTACCGATGACCACGAGTGGCTCTTCATTGTCAGCACTCCCACCCTCGAAGAGGCACCGCAACTGCGTGTGAAGCGATTCCCCTGGGTGAAGAAGAGCTGGCTCCACCGCCTTTGGTTCGATGCCTTCATGGCTCCCCGGATCGTGCGAGCGGAGCAGCCCCACGCCGTCGTCTCTCTCCAGAACGTGAGTATCCCTCGCGTGCGCCAACGGCAGATCGTGTACTTGCACACCGCGCTCCCCTTCTCGTCCTACCGTTTCGATCTCAGGAAGGAACCTGGGGCTTGGCTCTATCAGAGACTGATCACGCAGCTGATACGGCGCTCGACGGCGTCGGCCAACGAGATCGTGGTGCAAGCCCCGTGGATGAGCCGAACAATTTCTGATATCAGCGGTATCGAGCAATCCCGAATAGAAGTGATTCGCCCAGTCGTCAGCCAATCCGGGCCGTCCGAACGGTACCGGCCAACGCCGGACAACCGCCGCAGATTCTTCTTCCCGGCAGGTGCGATATCGTACAAGAATCACGAACTGATCTTCGCGGCAGCCGAACAGTTGCAACGCGAGGGTACACACGTCGAGATTGTCTGCACCATTACCCATGAAGATCTCAGAAGTCTGGGAATCACGAGGACACCGGGCAACGTGCAACTTCTCGGCGAGATCCCGTTTCATGAGGTCCAGCGCAGGTACACCGAGAGCGTCCTCGTGTTTCCGTCACTTCTGGAAACAGTCGGGCTACCGCTCATGGAGGCACAGGCACAGCAAACATTCGTGCTGGCCGCCGATCTCCCCTACGCGCGCGACGCAACCGCTGGCTACGACAACGCTCACTTCTTTGATCCCCACGTGCCGGGCGAACTCGCCGCCATGATGACTTCCGTGGCGAACGGCTCGCTTCCCTATTCGACCGCCGCCGCGCCGCCGGCCTCACAGCAGTCCGACCCATGGGACGCCTTCATCAGTCTGGTCACCGATTCGTGAAGGCGCGCCTGCCATTCCTTACAGGGAATCGAATCCGTAGAATATCCAGCGCGATCGGCGCGAGCGGTCTTTCCAGCGGCGGTACCTTCCTTCTCTCGGTCTCCGTGGCGCGCACCGCCTCCGTATCGGGAGTCGGAATGTACGCACTCGCAATGGCCACGGTGACATTTGTTTCCGGGCTCGCCGTAGGAGCAATTTCCGAACCGCTCTCAAGTTTTATTCCGAATCGGGACATCGTCATGGCCGCATCCCGGCGCGTCGCCGTCATCGGCGTCGTCGTCGCCCCGATGATCCTGATCCTGTCACTTGTCTTCAAATCACCAGAGATTGCGGCGGCGGGGATTCTGGCACCACTGATAGCGCTTTTCAACCACTATCAGTACTCTGCCATCGCGTTACGCGGCGGAATTGCCCCTATTCTACTGGAACTTCCCCGCACGCTCGTCGCGATTCTGGCCGTCATCTCATCCGTCATATTGCCACTGAACGCAGCGGTCTATTTCATTGCCTGGATCGGCGCAATATCCTTGACCTCTCTTGCCGTTCTAATCCATTCCCGGGTTCGCAAATCTGATACCGCACTGCCCGAGTTCTCCAGCACACCGTTCACTCTCGAGTTTCTCCTCGGGACGGGGTCCGTGCAACTCATGACGTTCTTGATCGGCGGCTTTGCGGGCACCGAAGTCAACGGAGCAATTCGCGGCGGCGGTACTGTATACGGACCGATTTCCTTGCTGGTGAGCGCCGTCCAGATGCTGTTCATTCCGTTTCTCGCCTCATCGGGTTCCGCGCGCTACGCTCACGCAATTCGTCTTTCCGTTCTTGGAGGACTTGCAGCGGGCGCCGGTGTACTGCTGCTTCTCGCGGTGCCGGACGAGCTCGGAGTCGTTCTATTGGGAGAAACCTGGGCAGTCGCCCGTCCGCTTCTGCCAATGATGGGAGTCGATGTCATTGCCGCCACCGCTTACGGACCGCTCGTTGCCGGACTGAAGTCGGTCCGCGACGGCACTCGCCTGTTGAGGACTCGTGCCATTCTCAGTCCGGTCCGGGTGGTCGCGGTGGTGGTCTGCGCGATTCATTGGGGCGCGTTCGGAGCGGTTACCGCTCTTGCTGCCGCAGCGGTTCTTTCACTTCTGCTCTGGAACTTCGAACTCCGGAATTCACTCAAGAACTTGGAGGAGACGACGCTGTGAAGCAACTGGATATGCCCGAGGTTCGTGACATCCGACTTCAAGTCCTCGACGAAGTGGCCGCCTACTGCCGCGGAGCGGGCCTGACCTGGTTCGCTGCCGCCGGAACGCTGATTGGCGCGCTTCGACACCAAGGCTTCATCCCATGGGACGATGACATCGACCTCGCGCTGCCGCGCCCGGACTTCGAGCGCTTCCTCCGGGAGTTCGACGCCCCAGGTTTCAAGGTCGCGAGCCTGGTTCACGATCCGCACAACTCGTTCCCCTTCGCGAAGGTCTGGCGCGAAGGCACGCTGCTCGTCGAAGACGCGAATCTGGGCGTGCCGATCGGCATCAACATTGACGTCTTCCCGATCGACGGGCTCGGCAACGGAGTTCGCGCCGCTCGTCTCCGCGTCAGTCGCATCCTGCTTCTTCGCTCTCTTTTCGGTCTGCGCACTATCCGCACTCGGAGCGGGCGCGCCCCCCTGAAGAACCTCGGCTTGGCAGTTGGCCGGGCAGTGACGGCGCCTGTGCGCCCAGCCATGCTCTCTCGCCGCATCACGGACCTGGCGACTGCACACTCCCTGGAAGAGAGCCGGCTCGCCGGAATTGCGGTTTGGCAGAACGGGCTGGGCGAGATCACCCCGGCCGATACGTTCGCGTCATCAACGGTCGTTCACTTCGAGTCACGGGAGTTGCCCGCGCCTGTTGGGTACGACGCTTGGCTCCAGGGCTCCTACGGAGACTGGCGCACTCCTCCGCCACCGGAGAAGCGCGTCACCCACCACGCGTACTCCGCATACCGGGTCTAGCGACCTTTGTTTGTCGTACTTCCGTCTGATAACTCCCTGACCGGGAGGTTGGTCCTACTCGGCATAGGCATCGATCGATAACACTCGTGGCATTCCTCCGTACCGATGAACGGGGAACGATTCGATCGGCCGACCGGGAGAACTCACGTGGCAGACAGCATTGGCGGCCTGCCTCCGTCAGCAGTGCGTGTACTGACCGAGGATGAAATGGCCCAGTGGAGGCGCGAGCGGCGCAGCCGAGGACAGCGTACGGTGCGGTCGGGGGATCACTGGTGGCTCGATACCCGGGGCTTTTCTCGGCCGCTGCACTTCGCTGCCACCATCCCGGCTGCGCAGATCCGCCGACCCACGCCGTACTGCTGGGCCTATCACGCACTTCTCCCTCCCGAGGATGTTGAGGCGGCCAATGTTTGGAGCCCGCTCCATATGGTGGAGGATGCGGCCAGTTATGGCTTGCACTCGCTGAGTAGATCTCGGCGGAAGGATGTGCGGCGGGGCCGCAGGATGTTCGAGTTGGTGCATCTGACAGATGGCGGGATGCTCGCAGAGCATGGCTGGCGCATCTATTCGGCCAACGAGCGGCGATTGGGGTTGACTCCCGAGGTAGGTGAAAAGGAGTATCGGGAGCGGGTGGGCCCCTGGGCGGAGGATAGCCGTCGTCTCGTCGTGGGGGCGTTGCAGGACGGAAAGTTGGTGGCATACCAGAAGTCGTTCGCTGTGGATGGCACCGCCTATCTCGCTGACATCTATCTTTCGGACGCGGCTCGGAAGAACAACGTCAGCGCCTATCTCGACTATGAAATGGCACAGCTGTACCGCAAGAGCGGCCTGGTGAAGCGGATCTGCGCCGGCCCACCCCTCCCGGAACGGCCGAGGGTGAGCGAATTCAAACGAAGCATGGGTATGCCCATCGTGTTCCTGCCCGCCCGTTTCTGGGCACCCGGACCCGTCGCTCGAATGCTTTCCAGGGTGAGACCCGGGATCCACTATCGGGCAACAGGCGTTCCCCCGCGAAACATGAAAGACGCCGAACTCGCCGAACTCGGTGTGCTCGATCGTGATCCGTGATGGGTACCCGCCACTCCTGTACTGCGTAGCTGCCGTAACCGCTTGATCTCCTGCGGGCATCTTGGCCGCGGCTTTCAGCCACTACTCCGAGAACAGCCGTCTTCAGCCCAGAACGGTCCCGCCGACACGGGTGAACGGGACCACTCCGAGAACAGCCGTCTTCAGCCCAGAACAGTCCCGTCCACAGGGGCGAACGGAGACTACTGTAGGAGTTCCGCTCCACGCGGATGGATCCCACCCCGCCGAGGGAAGATTTGGCCCCGTTTTGGCCGGTTCGCGGCCCCTCCGGACCAGCGGATCCGTCTCCTGTAGGCGTTTGGCATCTTATGTAGGCGTTTGGCACGTGTTTAACTCCTACACTAGAAGCCAAACGCCTACAGGAGTTGCTCAGCTACCGGTTCAAGGGGCTCCGCTACCGGTTGAACAGGCTGAAAAGCACCCACGGAGCGTACGAAACCAGCACGCTCTGCCGAAACTCCTACAGAAGTAACAGACGCAGCCGCTCCAGCCCCTCGCACACGGCCCTCCAGCCAAGCTGGCTTGCCCGAACCCGGACGATGGCTCTTCGGGCGACTCCCCAATGACTCTCCCGGTGGGTCTCCCGGTAACTCCCCCGGTAACTCTCTCGGTAACCTCTCCCGGTGGGTCCCCCGGGGGCTCTCCCGATAACTCTCGGGGGACGTGAGCTTGGTTCGCCTGAGTAACCAAGCTCACGTCCCCCGAACACACTTCCTCTCCGTGCCTGCAACCCGTCCGGGCTGGCAACCCGTCCGGGTCTACACCCTCTCCGGGCCTGCAACCAGTCCGGGCTGGCAACCAGTCCGGGCTGGCAACCCGTCCGGGCCTACATCCAGGCGTTCAGCTGCTTGATGACGTCGTCGGAAATGCGGACCGCGAGGTTGTGCGTGCGTCGCGTGTTCCCAGAGGCGTCAACCGCGAGAACCTCAGCCGGCGCCACGTGCACCCCCACCAGGTTTCGGCGCCCGGACTTCGAGTACCAGACCCACATCGGGCCGCCGCTCTGACCCTTTCCCGTATCGACGTCGTGCATCACCACCCGTTCCCGGTTGCGCAGCTTCCCGCCGGCCACCTCAGTCGCCCGCTTTGCTGTCCCCTTCCCGGACCACAGAGTCCCGGCCGGCTTGTCGCCCGCGTATCCCGCCACGTTCACCGTGATGCCGTCCAGCTGAGCCACCGCCAACCCACCAAGCGCGGAGCCGGCACCCCACTTGGGATCACTCCAATACCCCAGCGGCCGATTCTGCAAGGCCGAGAACTTCCGCGTCCCGATCGAGTCGTCGAGCGTGATGAGCGCGTAGTCGAAGTCCCTGTTGGACTTGCCCTTCTGCACCCACCGAGGATGAGTCTTCCAGCTCGCCGCATCAATCGTCCCGAACGGCTTCCTCGAACCATTCCGGCCCGGAGTCACGCGGATGCTCTGGGTCTTCAGCCGCCCGTCGTCGGACAACAGATTGTGTGCGGCGGTCAGGACGTGGCGCGGACCGATGAGCACGCCCGTGCCTGCCTGCTTCTTTTCGGCGTAGCGCTCCCCCGGGTCGAGGTAGGTGATGTCGAGATGGCAGACCCACCGCCAAGGCACCAGAGTCGTGTCCACAATTCGCGTGCGCCCATCGGGAGAGTGCAACACCTCGAGCTCCCGCTGCAGCCCCGCACGTTCGCGCATGGCTACGCCTGCTGCTCAATTGCCGGCGACGCCGCGCCGATGTCCACCCCCGTGAGACTCCGGTACGCCGTCCGGTACTTCTCAACCGAGCCCTCGATGACACTCAGCCACGTGTCGAGCTCGCCGCCGATGGAGACGTCCGTCAAATCGAGCAACTCGATGTCCATCAGGATGTCCCGCCCCGCCTCGGCACAGATCTTGTGGTTCTCGTAGCGGCTGGTCTCCAGCGGCGCATCCTTGTTCTCCAGGACCAGGATGTTGTACGCGGCCGGAATGAACTCGTGCGGCGAGTTGTAGGCGCGCGGAATCCCGAGGTCCTCCTTCAACCGCTCGATGAGCGCCATACCGGCGATCGCCCACACGATCGCGGAGAGCGTGTTCGTGTAGTTGCGCCCGTAGTGGAACCGCTCGAACGTCTTCTTCATCTCCACCAGAGTCACGCTGATCGCGGTGAGCGTTTCCGTGGACGGCTGCGCCGCCGGCGAACCCGTACTGCGGATCGCCACAGCGAGCCGCTTGTCGTCGTAGAACCGCAGCACCTTGCCGAAGAACTGGTGCAGGTAACGCGTCAGTTCCTGGTTGCTACGGCCGGCCTGATTCAGCCTCCTCCCCGCCTCCGACTGCCATCCGAGCGCCCGCTGGTACGAACTGTTCCTGTCACGTACCTTCGAAGATGCTCCCGCCTCCGTCGCCCGTACCATCGCCTCCAGCACGACCGCGGTAACATCGTCCTCCGCACCGGGCCGCAAGCTGCCGTTCGAGATCGGAAGGGCGCCGATGTAGGCGTAGTCGTCGAGAATCCGCCCGAGGATCTGGAAGATCCCGAGACGCTCGACGTAGAACACCCATAGCAGGTCCGCTGCGAACAGCCTCTTGATCTTGCCCGGCGCCGGAGCTGCGGGATCTGGATCGGGGTAGAGGTGCCGGCGGCCGCGGAGCGAGACGCAGGTGGGCGGGAAGCACCAGAAGGGCGGCCAGTCCGCCCCCGGCGTGGCCCGCGGCATCGCCGCCGTCGTCGCCGTCCCCTCCGACGACGACGACGTGCCCGGCCGTGACGTGATGACAACATCGCCCTCGCAGTTCGACGGCGTGATGCGCTGGAACCACTTGCCGCTGCAGGTGCGGAGCCCGCGGTCAAGCACGCTCTCGAGATCGGCGGCGTCGGCGAGCAACTGGTGGTCACAGAACTGGAAGTAGTCGTGGAAGAAGCCGGCGATCTCGTCGGAGCTGCTCGTCCGCACGAGCGAGAACATCACATCGGTGCAGGTGGGGAACGCCACGGTTACCGGCTTCGCCTCCACGGCCCGCTTGTTGAGTTCCTTCTTCAGGAGCTTCTCCGCCTCACCCGACGGCCGGTGATCGGCCGCAATGGGGTGGTTCAAGGCCTTCAGGATGCCGGCCAGGCTATTCATCAGTTCCGCCTGATCGCTGCCGGCTGGTTCCTTCTCCTTCGCGGCGTCGGACGGGTTATCGTGCTGCGACATGTTGTCCCTCCTTCTCGGTGAGCGACTGCGGACCGGATGGTTCGGATGGTTCGGATTGTCCGGGTCTTTCGGATAGTCCGGATGGTTGGGCGAGGTTGAGGAGCCAACTCGTCATCAGGCGGTCCAGCTTCTCCTCGGGAAGCCGGCCGCCCTCCTTCACGAGGCGGAACACCGCGAGCTGTGCGCTCGGCCGCAGCCCGCGGAGGTCCATCGCCCCGCTTTCGGCCTGCGCGGCGATCGGCCGCAGCCGAGCGGGCGCCAGCAGATCGAGCGAGAACAGATCGGGGATCTTCCGCCCGTTCAGCACCCGGAAGCGGGTCTGGAACAATGCGTCGGTCACGGCCGGGATGCAAGAGACGGACTCTCGGAGCAGGCCCCGGACCTCCGGCGGCGCTCCGGACAGCGGATAGTACTCGCGCCACTCCTCCTGCCAGGTGTCCACCGGGTCCGCGCCCCACGTCCGACGGCACCATTCGAACACCAGCAGCACCCTGAGGTAGGGCGGCGGGTGCGGATCGGTCCAGGTGACCCGGAACACGTTCGACGGCGGAAGCGCCAGGATCTCCTTGATCCCTCCGGCCGCCGCGACGCCCGAGGCGCAGAATCCCCAGAAGTCCGGGCCGATCTCCGAACTCCACAGGGCAAAGTAGTCCTGCAAAGTCCGCGACGCCCCCGAGCGCGCGAGCGCCACCCGCAACGCCTCCGGCAGCGTCCGCACAAGGCCCAGGCGCACCATCATCTCGTGCCCGACCTCATGAATCACCGACGTCAGGTTGTACTTCTCCTTCAGCCGCGAGTACGGGATCTGGATTATCGGCATCGGATTGGGACTGCCGTCGGGCAGTTTCACGGACTCCCGAATCGTTGCCGCTCCGAAGCCCCGATCGCAGAACACCAGCGGCGGCTCCACGATCGCGAGGGCGGGATGCTCGCGGTTGATCGCGTCCCAGGCGAGCACGTCGCAACCCGCCAGCAGGCGGCCCAGGAGCGGCGGATGCCGCTGCGTCAGAATGTCCATGTAGGTGTCGAAGAAGGTGTACGCCCGCGCCAACTCCAGTTCCAGTTCGCCGAGCAGCGCGTTCAGCGCCACCGCCGCCTGCGGCTCGTGCGCCGTCGGAAGATAGGTCCTGCCAACTCGCTTGAGCCGCGCCAGCAGCCGCGCCTCGATGACGGCGAGCTGCGACTCGATCACCGACCACTGCCGACGCGAGATGTCCCGCTCCGCCGGCAGTTGCACGAGACTGCGCAGCGAGCCGAGTTCGTCCACGCGGAGCCGCAGGCCCTCCATCCGGACCTGCAGGTCACGCGTGGGGCGCTTCATGCCGGCCTCAGTCCCGGCGAACCCGGATGATGATCTCGTCGCCGGGGCGGACCGTCACGACCCGTCTCTTCGACGACGGCGAGGCCCCCGCGCGGTCTCGAGTCCCCGCCGTGCGCGGGGCATTCTGCAGCGCCTGTTGGAGCGAGATGTGGGCGATTCGGCTGGCCTCGAGCGGCTCGTCCGCGCGCTCCGTCAGGTTGTTCGCCAGGTTTCCGTAGGCCTCTCGCGAGAGCGCCACGAAGTTGTCCCACGCCTCCCGGTTCTCCTCGGGATCGACGCCGGCCTCGAACCCCATCGCCTTCATCGCAGTGGGCATGAAGGCTCCGGCGCCCGGGATCGCCGCGTTCACTCCGGATGCGGCAAGCTGTTTGAGGAAGTTCCGCGTGTTTCCGCGCGCCAGTGCGGTGACGCCCTTGAGCGCCTGGAACACCGGCAGCTTCCCGCCCGCGGCGGTGATTCCCTTCTTGATCAGGCCGCCGATCGGCGACCGCGCCACAGAGCGGACCGTCTTCTTGGCCTTCTTGTACGCCTTCTTGATGGCTCCGAAGAAGTACTCCGGCTCCATCTCAGTGAGCAGGCCGTCGATCGCGTTCTCGGCCTCGGCCTCGGACTCGAACTCGCGCTGCGAGAGTTCGAAGAAGCGCTCGGCGAACTCCTGCGCCCGATCGTCGTCGATCTCCAGTTCGTAGTCCTGCTCATGCTCGAAGCCCCGGCCGTTCTCGTAGCCCGGCCCGTTCTCGTACTCGTATTCGCCGAGGGGCTCGCCGGCATCCGCCTCGGCCTCGGCCTCGGCCTCGAAGAACGCTTCGAACTCCGCCTCCAGCCCGGCACCACCCCCTCGATCAGGAGGTCCATCCATCTCGAACTCGAACTCGAACTCACTCTCGAGTTCCGACATTGCGTACGGGTCGAAGTCTCTGGGCATTTCGCCCTCCCTCACGAGCAAACTGACGCCAAGAAGCAATCTGTGCCGAGCGGCCTGGCGATGACTCGTCAGGTCGGAAGGGTATTCAGGACCTTTTTGTATACCTTTTGCGCGTCTACGTCAACCGCCAATGCCCTGTTCCTCGTCGGAGCCGAAGCTGATCGGAGCCGGAGTTGATCGGAGCCGAAGCTGATCGGAGCCGGAGTTGATCGGAGCCGGAGTTGATCGGAGCCGGACTCGGTGGACGATGCCTCTTCCAGGGGACGTCAGCTTGGTTACTCTGACGAACCAAGCTGACGTCCCCCGAACGCACTTCCGCCTCCATTGCGAGGGCGCGAGGGCGCGAGGGCGTGAGGACGCGAGTCGTGGGCCAAGCGCGAATCACTCACGGTCGACGACGGCACGGCGGATGGCGAGACGGTTCGAAAACGGTCGGCGTGGCTTGGTCTCGCTCGACCTCGGGACCGGCGCTGTGACAGTGTTCTTGATCAAGGTCTGCGACTACCACTGAGAAAGGAGAAACCATGACCGCAACCAACTACGCCGTCGCCTCGGGCGAGTACCTGGAGGAGTGGATCGACGAGCAGGGTTTCTCCCAGCAACGGGTCGCCACACTCTTGGGCTGCAGCCGCAAGCATGTCAACGAGGTCGTGAACGGACGCGCGCCAATTACGTCCGACACCGCGCTCCGTCTCGAGCGCGTCGTCGGGATCCCTGCGGACTCGTGGCTCCGGTACGAGGCCGCCTACCGAGCAGATCTGGCTCGCATCGCCGATCAGGAGAACCTCGCCCAGTACGCCGGCGAGATTGCTCCGAATGCCGCCACCTACCTACGGAGCATCGGAGCGACGAAAGCCACCATGCGCTCACCCGGCAAACTCGTATCCGACTTCCTCACATTCCACAGATGCGGCACGTGGGATGCCTATGTCCGGCTGTGCGAGTCAGCGACGAGTGGGGACTACGCGCTGGCCACCCTGAAGGACGCAGGAACCGATATCGACCGGACGGTTCTGACAACGTGGCTTCGCGCTGCCGAACTGGCCGAGCCCTTCGAACGCGGACGGAAGTACAGTTACGATCCGAGCAATCTCCATGACGCGCTCCCTGGCCTGCGTTCAAGGGTTGCGGCGCCAGATTCAACGATGCTCCGAGATGTCGCGGAGAAGCTGGCCGAGGTCGGAGTTGTCTTCATGGTCGTCGAACCTCCCAAGGGCTTCCCGCTGCTCGGCGTGACCCGCTGGATCGATAAGCGGGTACCCGTCATCCAGCAGACCGGACGACGGGGCAAGGATGGCTTCGTCATCTGGACGCTGTTTCACGAACTCGGGCACGTCCTGAATGACCCGAGGGGCGAGATGCATCTTGAGTACAGCACGGAGCAGAAGAGAAACAGCGCGGCGGAGAAAGCCGCCAACAAGTTCGCGATGGACACTCTGTTCGGCGATTCCGGCATGGACCCGTTTGCCGGTTTGACTCGAGATCGCGAGATCGCCGGCGCGGCGAAGCGGATCGGCATCGCCCCAGGTGTGGCAGTCCATCAGATGCACCGGAGACGGATGCTGGAGTACAAGTACGGCAAACCGGCTTTGCGTCGACCTCGCTGGGACCTTCGCCCCCTAGGAGCGTGTGTCGGAAACACGCTGACAGGGTCTCGTGTTTCTGGGGTCGCGGGTAGAATTATCGAGTGATGGACAACACGGATGGCATGCTCGAATTTGATGTTGATCCGGGTGGGCCGTTGCCGCCGAGAGCGAAGGCTCCGGTGGCGAAGAGGTTTCGGCCGTT
>DASRMP010000020.1:0-44853 GCA_035647855.1 Actinomycetaceae bacterium
GGTGGTTCCATAGAGTTACGGCGGCCATAGCGGAGGGGAAACGCCCGGCCCCATTCCGAACCCGGAAGCTAAGCCCTCCAGCGCCGATGGTACTGCACTCGCCAGGGTGTGGGAGAGTAGGACACCGCCGAACACACCTCCACGAAGGCCACCCAACCCGGGTGGCCTTCGTCGCACCCCAAACACACCGGTTCCAGAAGACGTCCACGTTGCCGCAGGTATCGTTGACCCCGCGAAGCTTGGTGTTGAGACAAGGACCCAGATGAACAGCGATATCGGTTCGGACGAGGGCGTCCGGCGCGACGACCGGCACTCCGAGGGCGAGCCGTCCCGCGGAGACAGGGACCGTGAGCGCAAGGACCGGCGCGATAGTGAACATGGGTCCCGAGAATCTCGTGGCGGAGATCGTGGTCGCGGAGGATTGAACCGGCCGGACGGGGACCGGCGTCCCAACCGCGACGATCGTGGCAGACGTGAGGACCGGCGTTCCGGCGATCGGCCTCGCCGCGATGACCGGCGTCCCGACGATCGGCGGGGTGGACGCGAAGAAGGCCGCCCCTACCGCGGTGGGCGCGATGACTGGAGCCGACGCGACGATCGCGGTGGTCGGGACAACTGGACGCGGCGTGATGAGGACCGATCCTCGCGTGGTGACCGACCAGGCGGGGACCGGCGTGGGCCATACCGGCAGGGCGGGTCAGGTCCTCGTCGCCACGGCGCTTCAGAGGGCGGACGTGGCGGAGGCCGGAGCGAGCGATCCAGGGACGAGGGGCGCCGGGTCGACCCCGAACTCGAGGCCAAGCGCGCCCGGCGCGCCGCCGAGCCGCCGCTCGATCCGTCGATCACGGCAGATATGCTTGACGGCTTCGCGCGACGTTCACTCCGAACGCTGAACCGCGAGAACGCTGACGTCGTCGCGCGTCACCTGGTGGCGTCGGGCCTTGCCGTGGACGGCGATCCCGAACTCGCCTACCGGCATGCACTGGCGGCTCAGCACCGTGCGGGACGAGTGGATGTGGTGAGGGAGGCGGTCGCGACCACGGCGTACCTCACCGGTCGTTACGCGGTGGCACTGCGTGAGGCGCGCACCATGCGCCGCCTGTCCGGGGATGACTACCTCCGCGCGATCGAGGCGGACTCCGAACGTGGGCTCGGCCGGCCGGATCGCGCACTTGCCGTCATCGGGGAGGTCGACGTTGCTTCACAGCCGGCCACGCTGCGGACCGAACTCGCGATCGTCGCATCCGGCGCCCGGGCTGATCTCGGGGAATTCGAGGCCGGTCTGCTCGCCGTCGAGGAAGCCCTCAAGTTCATTCGCGACCGCGAGATGCGGTCCCGGCTGCTGTCGGTGAAGGCAGACAGACTCGACGACCTCGGTCGCTCCGAGGAAGCCGCCCGGGCTCGCGAGGAGATGGACTCGCTGGATACGGGTGAGGACGAGGAGTCTGTGCTCTACATCGACGACGCGCTCGATCCGGAACTCGAGCTCGCCGTCCAGCTCGAGGAAGCGGACGAAGGGGGCTCCAAGCCCGGGGATGCCTCGGAGCATCCGGAGGAAGCCCTGGAATCCGGGGAAGTCGCGGACGATGCCGACACCGAGGCAATCGACAACCACAATGAGAAGGACGACGAGAAGTGACCCACACCCTGCTCTCCAGTGAGGCTCCCCTCTCGGAGGCCTATGACGTCGGGCTCATGGACCTCGATGGCGTGATGTACGAGGGTCAGCGCCCCATCGAGTACGCCGCCGAGGGCGCCGCCCGCGCCCGCGAACTGGGCATGCGGCTCACTTTCGTCACGAACAATGCGTCCCGGAGCCCGCAGACGGTCGCGGACCAGCTTGTGAGCCTGGACATCTCGGCAACTGCGGACGAGATCTACTCCTCGGCGATGGCCGCCGTCGAGCTCGCGATCCAACGCCACGGACCCGGCGCGCGCGTGCTGGCAATCGGTGGAGAGGGCCTCATTGAGGCAATCGCCAGCAGTGACTTGGTGGCGGTCGATTCGGCCGACGACGATCCCGAGGCAGTCATCCAGGGATTCCGTCCGACGATCTGCTGGAGCGACCTGAGCGAGGCCGCCTATGCGATCGGTCGCGGCGCCGACTTCATCGCCACGAACCTCGACTCCACGCTGCCGCAGGAGCGGGGTCTCGCGGTGGGGAACGGATCGCTGGTCGCAGCGGTTGCGAACGCAACCGGCAAGACCCCCGTTTCGGCCGGCAAGCCGGAGCCCGAGATCTTCCGCCTCGGCAGCCGTCGTGCGGATGCGCGCCGGCCGCTCACGGTCGGCGATCGTCTGAACACCGACATCGCCGGATCCAACGCCAGCGGGATCCCGAGCCTCCACGTGGTGACGGGAGTCTCCAGCGCGCGCGACGTAGTCAAGGCAATCGCGATCGAACGGCCCTCGTACCTCGGGCTCGACCTGCGAGACCTCTCCCGTCCGCACCCGCCCGTCAACCGTGACGGCGACTGGTTCGCCTGCCGGGATGCACGCGCGAGCGTTTCCGACGGCGTGCCCGTCCTTGGAAGGAAGGGCGGCGAGTTCCGCCTCACCGGACCCGCAGTCCTGGCATTCGACGAGTACCGGGCCGTCGCCGTCGCCGTGTGGAACACGTCGGACGACGTGGCGGTGCCCGAGTTCACCGTGGTCGACCAGTGACAGAGGCTTCCGGCGCACACGCGGAGCGGAGTGTCGCCACACCGGCATCAGTCCGTGCAGCGCAGGAACCGCTCGAAGGTATCCACGAGCTACCTGTTGCGGAGCAGATCTCCCGGTATCGCGCGCTGCATGACGAACTCGCCGCGCGGCTAGCGGCAGAGGGCGAGTAGATGGCGCGCCGCACGCGGCTCGATGCGGAGTTGGTTCGCCGTGGACTCGCGCGTAGCCGCGGCGAGGCAGCGGACGTCATCGCTGCCGGCCGTGTCACTGTTGATGGGCAGGCGGCCGGCAAGCCCGGCCGCCAAGTAGATCCTGCGCAGGCGATCGAGGTGACGCCGGCGGAGGGCCCGGAGCAGCATTGGGCGTCACGCGGCGCCTACAAACTGCTGGGGGCTCTCGATGCCCTCGGCGAGAGAGCGCCCCGAATCGAGGGCGTCCGTGCACTCGACGCCGGCGCCTCCACCGGTGGATTCACGGATGTCCTGTTGCACTTCGGCGCGAGTTCGGTCGTCGCCGTGGACGTGGGCTATGGCCAGCTCGCGTGGAGACTGCGACAGGATCCCCGCGTCGAGGTGCACGACCGGACGAATGTCCGCCACCTGCGGCCGGAGGACGTCGCGCCCGCGCCGGGACTGGTGGTCTCGGACCTTTCGTTCATCTCGCTCCCGCTAGTGCTCCCGGCGCTGCGCCACTGCGCCGCCCCGGACGCCAGTTTTCTGCTGATGGTGAAGCCGCAGTTCGAGGTGGGCAGGCAGCGGCTGGGAAGCGGGGGAGTCGTCCGGGACCCGGCTCTGCACCACGAGGCGGTGGAGGGCGTCGTCGTGGCGGCGCAGGCCGAGGGGCTCGACTGCTGGGCGGTCGCGGCGAGCCCGCTGCCCGGTCCCGCGGGTAACGTCGAGTACTTCGTCGCGCTGCAAGCGGACCACCCGGACGCACTGATGGGGGAGAACCTGGCCGCCGCCGTCGTGAACGCCATCCATAATGGACCTGCCGGACCGTATCGGCTGAACGAGGAGCAATGATGAGCCGAAGCATCGCGATCGTCCGACATGGGCGTACCGGAGCACCCGAACAGGAGCGCCGCGCCCGAAGCATCATCGAGCGTTGCGGTGGCCGAGTGGCCGGCGAGGATGGCGCCCACGAGGCCGATGCGGTACTCGTCCTCGGTGGGGACGGCACGATCTTGCGGGCCGCCGAACTCGTGCGCGGCAAGCCCGTCCCGATCCTTGGCGTGAACTTCGGGCACGTGGGGTTCCTCGCGGAGGCGGAGCCCGATTCGCTCGAGGACGCCGTGAGCAGGCTTGTCGCGGCGGACCACGCCGTGGACGAGCGCATGACCGTCGAGATCGAAGTGCACCACCCGGACGGCACCGTGGATCACGCCTGGGCACTCAACGAGGCTGCCCTCGTCAAGGTCGACCGCGGCCGCATGATCGAAGTCGCCTTCGGAGTGGATGGTCAAGCGGTTTCGTCCTATGGCTGCGACGGTCTCATCATCGCCACCGCCACAGGCTCCACCGCCTACGCCTTCTCGGTCGGCGGTCCGATCGTCTGGCCGAACGTGGAGGCGCTGGTCGTGGCGCCCATCGCCGCCCACGCCCTCTTCGCGCGACCGCTGGTGACCTCGCCGTCCTCGGAACTCACAGTGAAACTCCAAAGCCATTGGAGTTCCGACGCCGAGATGTTCTGCGATGGCCGCCGCACCCATGCCACTCCGGGAGGGTCCACTATCCACGTGCGGCGGAGCCCCGAGCCGGTGCTGCTCGCACGTCTCCACGACACCCCGTTCTCCGAGCGGCTCGTCGCGAAGTTCGACCTCCCCGTAAACGGCTGGAGGGGCCCGCGCGAGTTCGCGTAGGCGGGACGAACATGCTGGAGGAACTCTCCATCCGCGGAATCGGGGTGATCGAGGATGCCCGTCTGAGCTTTGCTCCGGGCTTCACCGTCATCACCGGCGAGACAGGTGCGGGAAAGACCATGGTCCTCACCGGACTGGGTCTTCTCCTCGGCCGCCGCGCCGATCCTGCGCTCGTCCGGCGCGGCCGCGATTCCGCGGCGGTCGAGGCCGTGCTCTCCTCCCGGGATGAGGTGGCACTCGCGGCCGTCGCGACTGACGCCGGTGGCGTTCTCGACGACGGCGCGCTCCTCCTCGGCCGGGTCATCCCCTCCGAGGGACGCGCCCGTGCGACGCTCGCGGGGCGCTCCGTGCCGACGGCGCGGGTCGCCGAGGTGCTCGGGCGGCACGTTACCGTTCACGGTCAGTCCGATCAGTTGCGGCTGCGGTCCGCTGCCGAGCAGCGCGCCGCGCTTGATGACTTCGCCGGGCTCACCGACGGCTTCTCCGAGTACCGGGAGGCCTTCGACGCCTGGCGTGACGCGGCCCACGTTTTGGACGACTGGGAGCACGCCTCCGGCCGGAACGAACAGGAGCGCCGCATTCTGGTGGCAGGGCTCGAAGCGATCGACGCCGTCGACCCATTACCGGGTGAGGATGACGAATTGCGCGCCGCCGCGAACCGGCTCACCAACGTCGAGGACCTGCGCGTGGCAGTGGAGCACGCACTCCACGAACTCGGTGCGGAGGACACGGGTGCGGCTGCCGCCGTCGAGCGCGCGCGCCGTGCACTGGAGGGCGTCGCCGGCCACGGCAACGAGTTCACGCCCTGGGCCGACGCTCTCGCAGACGCCAACTCCGTGGTCTCCGGCGTGCTCAACGAACTCGGTGCCTACCGCGAGGACCTGCAGGCAGACCCCGCGCAACTGGAGCGGATTCACGAGAGACGGGCGGCACTCACCTCGCTCATGCGATCGTGGGGGCCCGGACTCGACGATGTCATCGCCTGGGCGGAGGGCGCCCGGTCGCGCCTCGCCGACCTCGACACCGGTCCCGCGGACCGCGCCAGTCTCGAACGGCTCGTCGCAGAAGCGAGAGCCGAGGCCGGGCGGCGTGCCGCGGCCCTCACCTCGCAGCGAACCGAGGCGGCGCGGCGACTCTCGCAGGCCGTCAACACCGAACTGGACGGCCTCGCGATGCCGGGTGCCAGGTTCGGTGTCTCGGTGACCGCGGCGGAACTCGGGCCCTTCGGCGCCGACGACGTCGCGATGACACTCGCGCCGCATCCCGGAGCGGATCCTCTTCCCGTGGCGCGCTCGGCATCCGGCGGCGAACTGTCACGGATCATGCTCGCGCTCGAGGTCAGCCTCGCGCCCCGTGACGCATCGGATGACCTCACCATGGTCTTCGACGAGGTGGACGCCGGGATCGGCGGATCTGCCGCCGTCGAGATCGGCGCCCGGCTCGCGCGACTCGCACGCACGCACCAGGTCATCGTGGTCACGCACCTTGCCCAGGTGGCGGCGTTCGCGGACCGGCACCTCGTCGTCGCGAAAACGGTCTCGGACTCCGACGCGGTGACTGACGTGCGGCCCGTCGAAGGTGCCGCACGCGAGGCCGAACTGGCGCGCATGCTCGGCGGTGACGATTCGCCCACGGCACGCCGGCACGCCGTCGAGTTGCGGGAACGAGCCATCCAGCGGCTGTAGGTCGACCGGAATCGCTCCCCAGTGCCCGTCGAACCTGATCCGTGCCTAGAATCGAATTCCGTGGTGACAAATTCGCGGCTGATCGCTGAGTCCGGCTCCGTCCCACGGCACATCTTCGTCACCGGAGGCGTGGTTTCCTCGCTGGGCAAGGGGCTGACGGCGTCGTCGCTCGGGCACCTGCTGCGTGGCCGGGGGCTCAGGGTCGCCATGCAGAAACTAGATCCGTACATCAACGTCGATCCTGGGACGATGAACCCGTTCCAGCACGGCGAGGTCTTCGTGACCGCCGACGGCACGGAAACAGACCTCGACATCGGGCATTACGAGCGCTTCCTCGATATCGAACTCTCCGGCGCCGCCAACGCCACCACGGGACAGGTGTACTCCACCGTCATCGCGAGGGAGCGGAGAGGCGAATACCTCGGTGACACGGTTCAGGTCATCCCGCACATCGTGGACGAGATCAAGGCCCGCATGCGGGCGCAGGCCCGGCCTGCCGAGGGTCCGGCGCCGGACGTCATCATCACCGAGATCGGTGGCACAGTCGGAGATATCGAGTCGCTGCCGTTCCTCGAGGCGGCGCGCCAGGTGCGCCAGGACATCGGACGCGAGAACGTGTTCTTCCTGCACGTCTCTCTCGTCCCCTTCATTGAGACAGCCGGCGAACTCAAGACCAAACCGACCCAGCACTCGGTGGGGGAGTTGCGCTCCATCGGTGTCCAGCCCGATGCGATCGTCTGCCGCTCGGACCGGGAACTTCCTGATGGGGTGAAGCGCAAGATCGCGCTCATGTGCGACGTCGATCTGGAGGCGGTCGTCACCTGTCAGGACGCTCCGTCCATCTACGAGATTCCGCGCGTGCTGCACGCCGAGGGCCTCGACGCGTATGTCGTGCGCCGGCTCGCGGTGCCGTTCCGCGATGTCGATTGGACTCGCTGGGATCGCCTGCTCGAGCAGATACGCCACCCCAGGACCGAGGTAGAGATCGCAGTAGTCGGGAAGTACACCGATCTCCCCGATGCGTACCTCTCCGTGATCGAGGCACTGCGATCGGGCGGCTTCCACCACGGCGCGCGCGTGAACGTCCGCTGGGTGGGGTCGAATCAGTGCGTGACGCCAGAGGGAGCGCAGACCGCGCTCGAGGGCGTCGATGGCGTGCTCGTTCCCGGAGGCTTCGGCGTGCGGGGCATAGAGGGCAAGGTCGGAGCGCTCCGATGGGCGCGCGAGAACGGCGTCCCCACTCTGGGAATCTGCCTCGGGCTGCAGTGCATGGTCATCGAGTTCGCGCGGAACGTGCTCGGCCTCGACGGCGCTTCCTCGACCGAGTTCGACATCGCCACGCAGTACTCCGTCGTCGCCACGATGGATGAGCAGAGGCAGATAGTGGACGGCGTGGGCGACCTCGGCGGCACGATGCGGCTGGGCAACTGCGCGGCGGCGCTCACGCCCGGATCCCTTGTGGCCGAGACCTACGGTGCGATCACGGTGACTGAACGGCACCGTCACCGTTACGAGGTCAACAATGACTACCGGGAGCGACTCGCCGAGCGAGGGCTCCTGGCCACGGGGCTCTCACCAGACCGGGAACTTGTGGAGTTCGTGGAACTGGACCGCGGCCTGCACCCCTATTATGTGGGGACCCAGGCCCATCCCGAATTCCGCAGCCGTCCGGTGCGCGCCCACCCGCTGTTCGTGGGCCTCATCAGTGCGGCACTGACGCGGCGAGACCGAGAAGAGCGCACCGATGGAGGCGCGCAGCGAACGGAGGCAGTGTCATGAGCGCCATCAAGGACTATCGCGATGAGCGACGCGTCGTGTCGCGCGAGGAGGTCTGGCGCGGCCGCATCGTCGGCATCATTTCCGACCAGGTTGACCTCGGGAACGGTACGCCCATCCTGCGCGAATGGGTGGACCATCCTGGCGCCGTCGGGATCCTCGCCATGGACGACGACGAGTGTGTGGCCCTGATCCGCCAGTACCGGCACGCCGCCCGTGCGACGTTGTGGGAGATCCCCGCCGGGCTCCTCGACGTCGACGGCGAGGACCACTTGACCGGCGCCAAGCGAGAACTTGCCGAGGAGACCGACCTCGCCGCGGAGGAGTGGCACGTCCTCGCCGATATCTTCTGCACCCCCGGAGGATCCAACGAGTCCCTGCGCGTCTATCTCGCGCGCGGCATCAGCTACGTAGAGCACTCGTACGTCCGCGAGGACGAGGAGGCCGAGATGGAACTGCGGTGGGTCCCCCTCGACGACGCCATCGCCGGCGTCCTCGCGGGTGACATTCACTCGCCGTCAGCGACTCTCGGAATCCTCTCCGCGGCCGCCTCACGTGCGGGCGGCTGGGCATCGCTCCGTCCCCCGGACGCGCCCTGGCTGCGGTGATTGCCGACGCTCTTGCCCGCGACATCCGGCGCGGCCTCGCCGAGGCCGCAAACACGGAGCGTGCTCTGGCGATGCAGCGGTACATGAAGTCGGCGATGCCGTTCCGCGGGGTGCCGAGTGCCGCCGGACGTGCGAATTCCTTGGCCGCCGTGCGGCGGCACCCCCTCGCGGACCGGAGTGAGTGGGAGGCCGTGATCCGCTCGCTCTTCGACGACGCCGAGTACCGCGAGGAGCGATACGGCGCCCTCCACGTGCTTCATGCCCGCCAGTACCGAGGCTATCTGGATCGCGCGGCCGTGCCGCTGCTCGAACACATGATCATCACTGGCGCGTGGTGGGACCTTGTCGACGACGCCTCGACAGCCGCCGGCGATGCCCTGCTGCGGGACCGGTCCGGTGTGGTGCCGGCCCTGGAGCGCTGGGCAACCGGCCCGGACATGTGGCTCGCACGGGCAGCCATCATCGCGCAGCGGAAACTGAAAACCGAGACCGATTTCGAGCTGATGGTGCGGCTGATAGAGCCGAGTATCGGCTCGCGGGAGTTCTTCCTGCAGAAGGGAATCGGCTGGGCACTGCGCGAGCACTCAAAGACCGACCCGGACGGTGTACGCGCGTACGTGGCGTCACACCCCGGCCTCGCGCCGCTGTCGCGCCGCGAAGCGTTGAAGTGGCTGGCGCGGCACACGTGAGTGGACTTGACTGCGCGCGGTGGCCGAGAGTGTCTTGCCGCCGCGCCGCACCCTGACGCGGTCAACCGCAGCGAGACCGCGGACGTCCATGGAGCGATACTGGCACTCGCCGGAGTACCGGGCGTGGATTCACGACTCTGACTTCCATGTGGCGGACGACAGTGCTTCTCGGAGCCGGAATCCGGGTCGCCGCGCTGCGGAAACCCTCAAACCGCTTTCATGGCTCTCACAATGCGTCGTTGTGGACTTCCGCGCCCTTTTCGAGGCCCCGGACTCGGCCGCTGGGGAACTTGGCACCTCGTCTTGCCGCTTACCCGGTGTCGCTGGGGAACTTGGCACCTCGTCTGCTACCCCGAGGCCGCTCAGTGGGGAACTTCTCACCTCGACTTCGGGGTGCGAAGTTCCCCACGGGGTCTGAAGTTCCCCAGCGCACCGCCCAGACGAGGTCTGAAGTTCCCCAGCGACCGATCTTCGGTCTGCACAGCCGCGAGGGCGCACGTTCGTCACACCATGGCGCGCGTTCGTCACGATGGCGCAGTGACGTCACTGCGCCATCGTGACGAACGCGCGCCCTCAGCATTCTGCGTGTGACGGACGTGCGCCCCGATGTGACGATCGTGCGCCCTCTTGTGACGTTCGTGCGCCGCGGCGTTCGAGGTGGGGAGGAGGTGTGACGAACGTGCGCCCTGATGTGACGAACGTGCGCCCTCGGTGCAGGGCTGGGGAGTCCGTGTGACGGACGTGCGCCCTGATGTGACGATCGTGCGCCCCCGCGTGACGGATGCGCGCTCTTGTTGTCGTGGCGTCAGGGGCCAGCAGCAGCCCGGCGAGCGGCGCCAGGGGAGAGCGGCGGGCGGGTGCCTAGTGGCCGGGCGCGGCGCGGCGGCTATATGCCTGCCGCAATTCGGCGCGCGGGTGAAGCACCGTGGCCGCGCCCACGAGCGCCGCAACGAACAGCGCCGCGAGGAGCATGTGTGCAAGCACGAGGAGAATCGGCAGCCCGGTCAGGTACTGCGAGTACCCGACAATCCCCTGAAGCACTGTGATCGTGAGAGTCTGGAGCCAGATGCGCCACGAGCGGCCGGACCGGATGGTGAACCAGAATGAGGCCGCCAGCAGAATCACAAATGCCCATACGGCCGACGAGTGCAGCCGGGTGATGGCGACGGGATCGAGCGCGAACCGGTATGGCGTGTTCTCATCCCCGGAGTGCGGACCGGTACCGGTGGTGATGACGCCGAAGACGAGCATGATCGCCGCCACCGCGAGCATCGCCCACAACAACGTCCGCAGAGGCTGCTCAGGTGGTGCAACCGGCCCGTCCTCCTGGCGGAGACGGGCCATCAGATATGCCGAGAGCGCCACGAGTGCCAGTGAGAAGTACATGTGGGAGCCGACCAGCGCCGGGTGCAGTTCGAACAGCACGGAGAATCCGCCTATCACCGCCTGTGCCGCAATGCCCGCGATCACCAGCCAGACCAGCAAGCGGAACACGGCGGGCCGCGACCTGACCGGCTCACGGCGGTAGACAGCCAGAAGAAGGGCGCCGGCGATCAGGACGAGGACGCCCGTCATCGTCCGATTCCCGAACTCGACGAACGGATGGTAGCTTGCCGCCTCGTGGAACACCGGCGTGAACTGCCCGGGCTCGCACATGGGCCAGGTGGAGCACCCGAGGCCGGAGCCCGTGAGGCGGACAAGACCACCCGAGACGATGATGCCGATCTGCGCAATCAGGTTCGCGACGGCAAGGCGCCACGTCAGTTTGTCGACGAGATGGCCGGGGCGCGAGGCATCCGGCGGCGCGACGACGGGCGCAGAGGCGCGCGCAGAGGCTTCGGCTGTCACGCCGCCAGTGTAGAGGCGCGCGAAGTGATGCGCGTCTCAGAGCTACCTGCTGTCGCAAATCTTTGGCGCCTGACGCGCCATGGATGGAGAGCCGGAGCGCCGCCGGAGCGTGAGGGCCGTCACCCGTTCGCCATACGGGAAGGAAGTTGCGTCGCGCCTATTAAGGAACGACAATGTTGCATAATATCAGTTCGAGACGACGTGAGAAGGGCGGAGGTGAAGTCGTGAGTTCGACGACGGTCGGCGCCACCCCCACACGGGATCGGATACTAGATCTCGTGATCACTGACGGCCCGGTCAGTGCAGGCGAGCTTGCCGGGGCGCTGGACCTAACGTCCGCAGCGATTCGCCGCCACATCGCGGCACTGGAGGCCGAGGAGCTCATCACCGCGCACGAGACCGTGGGGCCCACGACCCCCCGGCGCGGACGGCCGGCGCGAGTGTACGTGGCCACGCCCGCGGGGCAGGCACGGCTCTCCAACGCCTACTCGGACATCGCGAGAGAGACTCTCCGCTATATCGAGGCGAACCTCGGTGCGGAGGCACTGGAAGACTTCATCGAATCGTCCTACGGCGGCATGTTCTCCCGATACGAACCACTCATCGAGAAGGCAGGCCCGGATCCGACCGCCCGCGCGGAAGCGCTCGCCGAGGTACTGACCGCCGAAGGCTTCGCAGCCACGGTGCGTGGGGTGGGGGACGGCTTCGCTCTGCAACTGTGCCAGGGACACTGCCCCGTGGTGCGGCTCGCGATGGAATTCCCGCAGTTCTGCGCCGTAGAGACCCGGATCATCGGCGAGCTCCTCGATCTTCACGTCCAACGACTCGCCACACTCGCCGACGGCGAGCACGTGTGCACCACCAACATCCCGCTGACCGTCCGCCCCACGAAAGGACAGGCATGACGAGTTCGACTCCGGCCGTTACCCCGCTCACCCAAGAGGAGACGATTGCGTCGATCGGCCAATACAGCTACGGCTGGCATGACACCGATGTCGCCGGCGCTTCTGCGAAGCGCGGGCTGTCCGAGGCCGTCGTGCGTGAAATCTCGGGGCTGAAGGACGAATCCGAGTGGATGCTGCAGCGCCGCCTCAAGGCTCTCCGGCTTTTCGAGAAGAAGCCCATGCCCACCTGGGGTGCCGACCTCTCCGGAATCGATTTCGACAACATCAAGTACTTCGTGCGCTCCACGGAGAAGCAGGCCACCAGCTGGGACGAACTGCCCGAGGACATCAAGAACACCTACGACCGCCTCGGCATCCCGGAGGCGGAGAAGCAGCGGCTCGTCGCCGGCGTTGCCGCGCAGTACGAGTCCGAGGTGGTCTACCACCAAATTCAGGAGGACTTGGAGCGCCAGGGCGTCATCTTCCTTGACACTGACACGGGCCTCAAGGAGCACCCGGAGATCTTCCAGGAGTACTTCGGCACCGTGATTCCCGGGGGAGACAACAAGTTCGCCGCTCTGAACACGGCCGTCTGGTCCGGTGGATCGTTCGTGTACGTGCCGAAGGGCGTCCACGTGGAGATCCCGCTGCAGGCCTACTTCCGCATCAACACGGAGAACATGGGCCAGTTCGAGCGGACCCTGATCATCGCCGACGAGGGCTCCTACGTGCACTACGTCGAGGGCTGCACCGCGCCGATCTACAGTTCCGACTCGCTGCACGCCGCCGTCGTCGAGATCATCGTGAAGAAGGACGCCCGCGTCCGCTACACCACGATCCAGAACTGGTCGAACAACGTCTACAACCTGGTGACCAAGCGTGCCACGGTCGCGGCCGGCGGCAACATGGAGTGGATCGACGGCAACATCGGTTCCAAGGTCTCGATGAAGTACCCGGCCGTCTACCTCATGGGCGAGCACGCCCGGGGCGAAACGCTCTCGATCGCGTTCGCCGGCGAGGGCCAGCACCAGGACACCGGTTCCAAGATGGTCCACATGGCGCCGTACACGTCGTCGTCGATCGTCTCGAAGTCGGTCGCGCGCGGCGGCGGGCGCGCCTCGTACCGCGGACTCGTCCAGGTGATGGAGGAGGCACCCCACTCGAAGTCGAACGTGCTGTGCGACGCGCTCCTCGTGGACACGATCTCCCGGTCCGATACGTATCCGTACGTCGACGTTCGCGTCGACGACGTCGAGATGGGCCATGAGGCCACCGTCTCGAAGGTGTCCGAGGAACAGCTCTTCTACCTCATGAGCCGTGGCTTGCCGGAGACAGAGGCGATGGCGATGATCGTGCGCGGCTTCGTCGAGCCGATCGCGCGCGAACTCCCGATGGAGTACGCCCTCGAACTCAACCGTCTCATCGAACTCCAGATGGAAGGATCCGTCGGCTGATGACCACCACCACTGACCACTCCCGCGCCGTTCTTGCGGGAGAGCATTCGCACGGTGCGGGCCAGAAGCCCCCCGCCTCGCGGGCGGCCCGGACGCGTTCTTTCGACGTCGCCGACTTCCCGATGCCGACCGGTCGCGAGGAGGAGTGGCGGTTCTCGCGCATGAAGGACCTCGCTCCTGGCCTCGAGGACACTCCGACGCAGGACGACGGCGACACGCTCGCCGCCAATTACGAGGTGGATCTCGCGGGCACGCCCGACCTGCCCGGCCTTGCGCCGGGACAGTGGCCCCGCGGTTCGGCGCTGATCCCCGGGGACAGGAGCGCCGTCGTCGCCTCCGCGAACACGCCCGAGGCGCTGCACGTGAGGATTCCGGCGGGGACCACCGTGGCTGAACCCGTCCGGGTGGACGTGACGGGCACCGCCGGCCGGCGCTCGAACGCGCACCACGTCATCGAGGCGCAGGATGACTCGAACGCGGTCGTCGTTTTCGAGCACTCCGGCTCCGGTGTCCACGCGGGCAACGTCGAGATCATCGTCGGCGACCGGGCACACCTCACAGTCATCTCGCTGCAGCTCTGGGACGACGACGCGGTGCACGTGGGCCAGCACGAGGCCGCAGTCGGCGCGGACGCGAAGTACCGGCACATCAACGTCACGCTCGGCGGCAAGGCCGTCCGGCTTACTGACAACGCTCACTTCACGGGTCCGCACGGCGATGTGGAACTCCTCGGCGTCTACTTCGTGGACGCGGGACAGCACCTCGAGCACCAGACGTACATCAACCACAACGCCCCGGACTGCATTTCCCGTGTCACCTACAAGGGAGCCCTGCATGGACAGGACGCGCACTCGGTGTGGATCGGCGATGTGCTGATCGGCGCGGAGGCAGAAGGCACAGATACCTACGAGCTCAACCGCAACCTGGTCCTCTCCGAGGGCGCGCGCGCGGACTCCGTGCCGAACCTCGAGATCGAGACCGGGGAGATCGAGGGGGCGGGCCACGCATCCGCGACCGGCCGCTTCGACGATGAGCAACTCTTCTACCTGATGAGCCGCGGCATCCCGGAGGACCTCGCCAGGAAACTCGTGGTCCGTGGCTTCTTCCTCGAACTGATCCAGCAGATCGGCGTCCAGGAAATCGAGGAGCGCCTCATGGAGCTCATCGAGCTGGAACTGCGGGGGGAGAACCGATGAGCGCCGTGGCGACAGTCTCGGACCTCGCCCCAGGCGAGGCGCGTGCATACGAGGTGGACGGCGTCGCCATCGTGCTTGTTCGCGACTACGACGGCGGATTCCACGCCCTCGACGAGTTGTGCACCCACGAGGCGATCTCACTCGCGGATGGCGACGTGGAGGACTGCACCATCGAGTGCTGGAAGCACGGCTCCGCCTTCAGCCTCCTCACGGGCAAGCCGACCTCGCTGCCTGCCACCAGACCCGTGAACGTCTACCCCGTGACCATCGACGGCGACGACGTCATGGTCGAGACCCAGCCCGCCACCCGGAAGCTTTGAGAGAAGGAAGCCAATGTCAACTCTGGAAATCAAGGACCTGCACGCCCAGGTTGAGACGAAGGACGGTCCGAAGCAGATCCTCCGCGGTGTCAGCATGACCGTGAACTCCGGGGAGATCCACGCCGTGATGGGGCCCAACGGCTCGGGCAAGTCCACGCTCGCCTACACGATCGCCGGGCACCCGAAGTACGAGGTCACCGCAGGTGAGGTGTTCCTCGACGGCGAGAACGTGCTAGAGATGAGCGTGGACGAACGCGCCCGCGCCGGCATCTTCCTGGCGATGCAGTACCCGATCGAGGTTCCGGGAGTCACGAACTCCAACTTCCTGCGCACCGCCAAGACCGCCATCGACGGCGAGGCCCCGCCGCTGCGCAGCTGGGTGAAGGACATCCGTGAAGCCATGGAGCGCCTCCGCATGGAGCCGTCAATGGCCCAGCGCGACCTCAACCACGGATTCTCCGGCGGTGAGAAGAAGCGCAACGAGATCCTCCAGCTGGAACTGCTCAAGCCCCGCTTCGCGGTGCTCGACGAGACGGACTCCGGCCTCGACATCGACGCTCTCCGCGTCGTCGCGGAAGGTGTGAATCGTGTCCATGAGAACACAGACGCCGGGATCCTCCTCATCACCCACTACTCACGGATCCTCGAGTACATCAGGCCCGACTTCGTCCACGTCTTCGTGGACGGGCGCATCGCCGAGGAGGGTGGCCCCGAACTGGCCAACCTGCTCGAGGCCGAGGGCTACGACCGATTCGTGACGGCGCGCGCCTGATGAGCAGCCTCCGCGCCGTCCAGCCCCGTCCCGACCTCATGTCGGAGGCGGGGCTCGAGGCCGTGCGCGGGGACTTCCCGACCCTCTCCCGGAAGGTCCGCGGCAAGCCGCTTGTGTACCTCGATAACGGCGCGACGTCCCTGCGGCCCACCAGCGTGATCGAGGCCGAGGCGCACTTCTACCGCCACACGAACGCGGCAGTGCACCGTGGCGCCCATGCGCTCGCTGAAGAGGCCACGGACGCCTTCGAGAAGGGCCGGTCGGCCGTCGCACGGTTCGTGAGTGCGCACAGCGAGAACGACGTCGTCTTCACCCGCGGCGCCACGGAGTCGCTGAACCTTCTCTCGTACTCACTTCTGGGCGCGACGCTCGACGCGCGGGCGGGCGGGGATGCCACCGTGAATCCGCGGCTCGTCCTCGGTGAGGGTGACGAGATCGTGGTGACCGAGTTGGAGCACCACGCCAACCTGGTTCCCTGGCAACAGTTGGCCCGCCGCACAGGCGCGACCCTGAGGTGGCTCGGTGTGACCGACGAGGGTCGCATCGACCTCGGAACGCTCGATCGGATCACCGAGCGCACGAAGTTGGTCGCATTCACGCACGCCTCGAACGTGACCGGCGCGATCACCGAAGTGGACAGGATCGTGGAAGCCGCGCGGGCCGTCGGAGCGATCACCGTTCTCGACGCGTGCCAGTCCGTCCCTCACCTTCCGGTGGACCTGCCCGCTCTCGGCGTCGACGCGGCGGCGTTTTCCGCGCACAAGATGCTCGGGCCAACCGGGGTCGGGGCGCTGTGGGCGCGCGCCGATCTGCTCGAGGATCTCCCCCCATTTCTCACCGGCGGCTCGATGATCGAGATCGTGACCATGGAGTCCACCACCTACCTGCCGCCGCCCGCCAGGTTCGAGGCGGGCTCGCAGGCTACCGCCCAGGTGGCCGCCTGGGCCGCCGGCGTCGAGTACCTGGAGTGGCTCGGTATGGAGCGGTCCGCCGCCCACGAGCGCGCCCTGACGGCACACCTGCTCGCCGGACTCGCGCGGATCGACGGGATCCGCGTCCTCGGCCCCACCACGGCGGAGGGCCGGGTGGGCGCGGTCTGCTTCGTCGTCGACGGCGTACACCCGCACGACGCCTCGCAGGTGCTCGACAACGAGGGCGTCGCGGTGCGCGTCGGCCACCACTGCGCGCAGCCTGTGCACCGCCGGCTCGGGGCGCAGTCCTCCGTGCGCGCGTCCATCGGCCCCTACAACTCCCGCGACGACGTCGATCGGCTCCTGGAAGTCCTCGACGGCGTCCGGCCGTTCTTCGGAGTGACGTCTCATGGATAACCTCGAATCGCTGTACCAGCAGGTGATCATGGACCACGCCCGCGAGCGGCACGGCAGCGGGAAGCTCGCCGCGCCCGGCGGCGAGTCGTTCCAGGTCAACCCGACCTGCGGCGACCAGGCCACGGTGCAGGTCGCCATCAGCCACGACGCGGGAGAGCCGCGAATCGCCGAACTCGCCTGGGACGGGGTCGGCTGCTCGATCTCGCAGGCGTCCCTCTCGCTGATGAGCGACCTGGTGGCCGGCGCCACGCTTGCGGAGGCCGAGGAACTCGGCGAGATCTTCCGCGAGATGATGCGCTCACGCGGCAACTTCCCGGACGAGAAGGCCGACCGGCTGGAGGACGCCTCCGCGATGATCGGCGTCTCGCGCTACCCCGCGCGCGTCAAGTGCGCGCTACTCGGCTGGATGGGGCTGCGCGGCGCCGTCGCGGAAGCAATCGCCGGGCACGGAGCCGGCACCACTGACACCGACCACCCCAAGGAGAACCGATGACCACGACAGCTGCCGACGTCGAAGAGGCCCTGCGGGACGTCATCGATCCGGAACTCGGGATCAACATCGTCGACCTGGGACTGCTCTACGGCGTCACGATCGACCAGGACAATCAAGCCGTCATTGACATGACGCTCACTTCCGCGGCCTGCCCGCTCACCGACGTGATCGAGGGCCAAGCCGAGGCTGTGCTCGAAGGCATAGTCAACAACGTTCGAATTAATTGGGTTTGGCTGCCACCATGGGGACCGGACAAGATTACTCCCGAGGGGCGTGAACAGCTGCGCGCCCTCGGCTTCAACGTCTAGGAGTCGCCGGTGGCCCGTCACTCGAGGGATGGCAAGCCCAACTACCCCCTGCGCCGGACGGTCGCTGCCACCGGCCTCATAGCCGTCGTCGGGGGTGGGGTCTGGCTCGGTATGAGTGCTTTCGCGGGCGCCGGCGGCACCCCCGGTGACGCTCAGGAGGGCGTCGCAGCCACCGCGCCGGCAGCCGGCGGTGATGGCACGAGTCCGGGCGTCAAGGGCGCCGAGGAGCCCGTAACCGCGGAGGAGAGTGCGGCCCCGGCCCCGTCAGAGGATCCGGTGGTGTTCAAGCTGATGATGGCGGGCGACGTTCTCCCGCACGCGACCGTGAACAGGAACGCGTCCCTCCCGGACGGCTCCTACGACTACGCGCCGATGATGGCGAACGTGCTGCCCTGGATCGAGTACGCGGACATCGCGCTGTGCTCTCTCGAGGTGCCACTTGCCCCGCCCGGCACCGAGGTCTCCGCCTATCCCGTATTCGGTGCTCCCGAGGGTCTCATCTCATCGCTGCAGGCGGTGGGCTGGGACGGCTGTGCGACGGCGACCAACCACTCGCTGGACCGCGGAGTGGCGGGCCTGGAATACACGCTCGAAATCATGGACGAGGTCGGGCTCGGTCACGCCGGCACGGGCCGGAGCCCCGAGGAGACGGTCTCGCCCCAGTTCTACGAGGTGGAGAAGGACGGCCAGGTCCTGACGATCGCCCACCTCTCGGCGACCACCTTCCACAACGGCTACACGGAGCCCTCCCAGTACGCGCGATCGTTGCACGCGCTCGACGCGCACCAGATCGATGCGCAGGCGGCCGCCGCGCGAGAGTCGGGGGCAGACGTCGTCGTCTTCACGCCGCACTGGGGGCAGGAGTACTGGGCGAACCTGGACGGACTGCAGCAGGATATCTCGGCCACGCTCGCAGCGGGAGGGAACGTGGACGTGGTGCTCGGCGGGCACCCGCACGTGCCTCAGGTGATCGAGATGCTGCCGGGTGGCGCGAGCGGCGAGGGGATGTGGGTCGCGTATTCGATGGGGAACTTCCTCTCGAACCAGGACGAGAAGTGCTGCGTGGTCGCCACTGCGACCGGTCTGCTGGTTACCGCCGAGATCGCGCTTGACCCGGCCAGCGGCGAAGCGAAGGTCACAGGCGTGACCTGGGCCGGGTCCACGGTCGATACTGAGGGGCGGCAGCGGCTGCACCCGATCCAGTCACTTGCGAACGGTGAACGCCCCGAGGGCCTGACACTTTCGGGTGCGAAGATCGATTCACGGTGGAACAACCTCATCGGTCAGATGGGCGAGGAGAACCACGATCCGGCGCCTCCGCAGGAGCCCAGCGACGCGGTGGTCACGGTGGTGCCGCGCGGCTAGCGTCAGCGGACGGGGCACGTGCAGTCGCCCGTGCTCACGGCATGTCAGTGCACTGACGTGAACGCTGTGGAGTTCCCCGCGCGGGGCGTGACAGGACGTGGGTCCGGCGGGCTCTGAGGTGCGACCGGTCTCCGCGCGCTGATGCGGTACTGCATCTGGACGCGGTGGCCCGGAGCAACGCCGTAGCGCCGGTCGAGGTCCATCACCTCGGGAAGTTCGGTAATCTCGACCTCGGTGAAGCCGGCAGCCTCGACGAGTTCACCCATCCGGTCGATGGACTTCGCCTCCGCCAGCGGTAGTCGCTCCAGCGCGTCGTCGTCGTAGGCTGCGCGGAAGTGATGGTCACGGTCCGTCGCCGACTCACCCTCGTGTGCGGTGCCGAGTCCGCCCGGGTACCACAGCGAGTCGACCGCAACGAGCACACCCCCGGGTCTCAACACCTCCCTCCATGCCGGCAACGCGACATCGGGGTCGCGCAGTGTCCACAGCAGATAACGTGCGGTCAGCGCATCGAAGGAAGCGGGTGGAAACGGTGGCGCGGCGGCGTCCGCCTCGATGAAACGGGGTGGATTCCCATCCACCGCACACTTGCGCCGCGCACGGGCCAGCATGCCCGGGGCGAGGTCTATCGCCGTGACGTCATATCGGAAACCGGCGAGCATTCGTGCCACGTTCCCACTTCCGGTGCCCAGATCGAGCACATCCGCTGGGGCGGGTGGAAGTGCCGTGTCCCACACCCGCGCCCAGACGTCGAGAGCGCCCGGTCGGTCCTGCCGCGCCGACTGGTTCGTGTCGTAGGCCTCGGCGTGCGTGCTCCAGTACTCGTTAATGCGGGTCTGCAGGATGTCAGGCATCCGTGGCCTCCTTGATCCGGCTGTTCTGGCCGGCTTCGTGGCTGCCCTGGTGGTCATGGTTGGCCTGGTGCCGTTGGTCCGGTGTCCGGAACAGCAATTGCACGGTGCCGTCATCCGCTATCACCCGTTGGATGTGGATTGCGTAGACGGGTTCCAACACCTCGGGGTGGAGCACGTCCAGAACCCTTCCGTGGGCGACCACTCTCCCGTGATTCAGCAACACGAGTCGGTCGCAGTACCTGGCAGCGAGGTTGAGATCGTGCAGCACGATCACCGTGGTGGCCTCGATCTCGCGGACCAGCTCCAACACCTCGTGCTGGTAGTGGATGTCCAGATGATTGGTCGGCTCGTCCATCAGGAGGTGCGAGGCCTGTTGTGCAAGCGCCCGCGCGATGAGTACGCGCTGTCGCTCTCCACCCGAAAGCTCGCTGACGTCACGGTCGGCGAGGTACTCCGCTCCGACACGGCGCAAGGCGTCGGCCGCGATGTCGATGTCCCGGTCCGACTGCCGTTCCCACGTGCCCAGGTGCGGGCCACGGCCGAGCAGCACCGTGTCGATCACCGAGAGCGGCATCTCTCCCGGTGCTTCCTGGACGACCACGGCAATCGCTCGCGCGAGATCGCGGCCACGTACACCAGCGATCGGTTCGCCATCAAGGGTCACCTCACCCTTGAGTGGTGTCAGAGCCCGATAGAGCGTGCGTAGGAGGGTTGTCTTTCCGCTGCCATTCGGGCCGATGAGCCCCACGATCTCGCCAGGGTGCACATCGATGGAGGTGTCAACGAGGACCGCGGTGTCACCGTAGGAGAAGGTAACCTCATCGGCCGAGATCATGAGCCACTACCGAAGCGCTCAATGATCCGCTCCAAGCCTGTGACCGAGAGCGGAGTCGGAGGCTCGGTGAAGTTGAACAGCTGGACGAGTACGTCGTCGTTCTGAATCGCCTGCAGTGCGTCACTTCCGGGCAGACTCGTGATCTCGTTGACGATGCCGGTCTCGTCATCCTGATAGAGGAGGATTAGGGCATCGGGGTTGCGTCCGAGCAGCTCTTCGATACTCACCTCGAACACGCGATCAGCGGAGTCGGCGAAGACGTTCTCAAAACCAGCGGCTTCCAGTTGTGGCTGTGCCATGGACGCACGGCCATACGCGTAGAGTGGGCCGCCTCCTACCGACGGATAGAGCACGGCGGCGGTCCTGTCGGTGGACTCGGCGGTGAGCTCCTCGACGGCGGTCACTCGCTGTTGAAGGTTGGTGATCAGCTCTTCGGCCTCAGCATTTCGATCGAAGATCTGGCCGTAGACTGCTATCTGGTCGTACAGGGTCTCGAAGGTGGTGTCTCCGACACCGCTCGGGCAGTAGATGGGTTGGATGAGGGTGTTGGCGCCGCCGTCGAGGAGTCCCTCGCGTGTGAGGCCGTCGGGCAACCCGAGAGCGAGGTCGGGCGTTTGGGCGAGCACCACTTCCGCATTGATCATGAGGTGTCCTGACGCGTCGATCTCGTCGGAGAGCATCGGGATCGAGTCAAGCTGTTGGTTGATGTCATCGTCGTAGTACTCGGGCGAGAAGGTCCCGGCCCGGGACACCACGCGGTCGAGGACACCGATACCGTCGAGAATGGTCACCGGTGCCGTTTCGAGCAGGATGACGCGCTCCGGTGCCTTCTCGAAGGTCACCTGCACGTCGCAGTTCTCGATAGTGAGCGGATACGTGGTGCGTCCACTGTCCCCCGTGGCACCGGCCATTTCGGGGGAGTCACCGTCGGGCGATGATGCACATCCCGCCAGCACGAGTGAGACGGTGATGGCGGCGATCGATCGCGCCGCGCGGGTCTTGGTCACGGTGACTCCTTTGACTCTTGACTGATCGGTTGGGCCGAGGACTGTGGCAGTGTCATGGACTGCGGGCATACATTCGTCGGACGAGGATGAGCAGGAACGGCGCGCCCACGACCGCGGTCAGGATTCCGATCGGCAGTTCGCGCGGCTGCATGAGCGTACGTGCCAACGCGTCCGCCCAGATGAGGAACAGGCCACCGAGCAGGGCCGCGACCGGAAGCAGCCGGCCGTGCACCGCACCCACAAGCCGTCGGGCGAGGTGGGGGATGACAAGGCCCACGAAGCCGATCGCACCCGCCGCGGCGACGACGGAGCCGGTGCACAGCGCGACGATGACGAGAAGCTGGACCCGGGCGCGATCGGGTGAAACCCCAAGGGTCAGCGCCGTCTCGTCTCCCGCTGCGATTGCATCGAGACGTCGACCACTGACAAGTAGCGCAGCAAGAGTGAATACGACCACCACCAGCACAATCGCGAGCACGGCGTCCCATCGTGCCAGGCCGAGGGATCCGAGGAGCCAGAACATCACCGATCGTGAGCCCTCGGCCGAGTCGGACGCGAAGATGAGGAAGCTGGTCACCGCAGAGAGCGCGTACCCGACCGCAACGCCCGACAGCAGCAGCCGCAGCGAGGTGATGCGCCCACCAGCGCGTGCGATGAAGAACACCAGCAACGCGGCCGCGAGCGCCCCCAGGAACGCGCTGAATGGGAGAGCGTACTGGCCGACGCCGGACCCGAGCCCGAACAAGATGGCACCGGCAGCACCTGTCGAGGCGCCGCCAGAGATGCCCAGTATGTACGGGTCGGCAAGCACGTTGCGCACCATCGCCTGTAGTGCCGTGCCGCACAGGGCGAGGCCCGCACCCACTGTCATCCCGAGCAGAACCCGTGGCACGCGGACACTCCAGACGATGGCGGCATCGGATATCGACCACGTCTGTTCGACGGTGACGCCCGCCTCATTGAGCAAGATCCCAATGATGGTCGCAGGCGGGATCGGTACAGGCCCCACACCGATTGCTACGACGGCAGACATGGCGAGGGCGACTGTCAGTGTGACCGTCCAGAACACCGCGCGTCGTGACAATGAGCGAGCAGTTAGGTGAACCACCGATACGTCTGCATCGCGCGCAAGGACTGCCATGCCCACTCCCCTTCTCTGTGTCAGATTGGTCGTATCGCGGGAGCATCCGTCTGGACACGCGCACCGGTGATCGAACCCTCGGACCGATGCACCAGCAAACCACAATTGCGAGTTTATTGCATTAAGCCTCGATCCACCGATGCGGCTTGATCTTGCCGTCCCGGTAGAGATCGACGACGTCGTACAGGTCCTCGATCGTGCCCCAGTAGGTGTTGTAGAGCCGGGCCTCGTAGGGGGCCTTGTAGAAGCTCCACTCGTAGGGATGGCCTGCGATTCCAACCACCACCATGCACCCTGGCGCTTGACCACGGACATGCCGAGTTCGATCGTGGGGGTGATGCCCACGAAGTCGAAGACTGCGTCCACGCCGCCCCCGGTTGCCTCACGGATGCGCTTGGCCTGGCCCTCGCCACCGGGGATCGGGATCGCACCGAACTCCTCGACGGCCTTCATGGCGTCTTCCTTCATGTCGGTCGCATAGACGGTTGCGCCACTGAGCACCGTCAGCATCTGGACCCCGATGTAGCCGAGACCTCCCAGACCAATCACGAGGGCCGTCTTGCCGCCGCCGGCCAGCACGGGAAGTGCACTCCTGATGGCGTGGTACGGGGTGAGGCCGGCATCCGCGAGCGGCGCGGCATCAACCGGGTCCGCATCACCGAGAGGGATGAGGTTCCGCGCCGGTACTGCCACGTACTCCGCCATGCCGCCATTGCGGCCGAGACCGGTGGCCAAGAAGTCCATCTCCGCCACGTTCTCGCAGTACGTGTCCTGCCCACGCGAACAGGCACGGCACCGCTGACAGCCGATCGGGCCGTAGACGAGGTGGGCGGAGCCGACCTCGAGACCCCTCACGCCGTCGCCAATCTCCTCCACCCATCCCGAGACCTCGTGGCCAAGAACAAAGGGGGGCGTGAGCTTGCCGGTGGGATCGGCGTCGTAATCGTGGAACAGTGCCACATCGGAGTGACAGGCGCCGGAGCCTGCCACCTTCAACACCACCTCGCCCGGTCCCGCCTCGGGCCGCTCGACATCCTCAACCTTGGGGAACGTATGGAAATCTCTGAAAACAATGCCCTTCATGTGACCGTCTCCTTTGACGTTGTGCGCCGAAACGCCGTCTCTCGGTGAAGAAGTCCATGCTCGACCCCTTGATCGCATGGGCCGAAGGTCCTAGGGTGGGGATGAGACATCAAACGTGTTCTGTCTCATGTCTCGATGGCTCTCCGGGACTTCCGGGGCCCGGTCAGCCAATCCCCCGAGGGCAATGACGCCCGAGACAAATGGAACTCACCGAGGAGTAAGAGTGGCCTACCAATCAATCAACCCCTACACGGGCGAGGAAGTCGCCTCCTTCCCTGAAGCCACGGACGCCGAGATCGAACAGGCACTCGCCACCGCGCACGAGGCATTCAAGAGCTGGCGAGCCCTGAGTTTCGACGAACGCGCAGAGTACCTGCGGCGCGCCGCTGGGCTCTTCCGCGAGCGGGCAGAGGAACTCTCGCTTCTACAGACGGCCGAGATGGGGATGCCCCTCAGCCTGTCCCGCCCGCAGACCGAGTACATGATCCCGAGCATGCTCGAGTACTACGCCGAGAACGCGGAAGCGTTCCTCGCAGACGAGAAGCTCGACGTCAACGAGGCCGAGGGCGAAACGTGGATCACCCACCAGCCACTCGGGATCATCTATGCCGTGGAGCCGTGGAATGGCCCCTTCTACCAGGCGATCCGTCCGGCCTGCGGCAACCTGATGGCCGGCAACGTGGTGATGCTCAAACATGCCAGCAACATTCCCGGCTGCGCGGACGCCGTCGCCCAGGTATTCACGGATGCGGGGCTTCCCGAGGGCGTGTTCACCAACGTGTTCGCCACCCATGATCAGTCCGCCCGGATCGTTGCCGACCCACGGGTTCGTGGCGTCACCCTCACCGGCTCCGACGCCGCGGGTGCCCGGATCGGGGAGCAGGCCGGCAGGGCGATCAAGCCCGCCGTCCTCGAGCTCGGCGGCTCGGATCCGATGATCGTGCTCGAGGATGCCGATCTGGCGCTCACCGCACGGTGCTCGATGTTCCGCTTCCTCACCAGCGGCCAGGCCTGCATCTCGAACAAGCGCATCATCGTGGTGGACTCGATCTACGACGAGTACCTGGAGCAGTACAAGCAGATGACCGAGGGTCTGACCCCGGGCGATCCTGCCGATCCGGCAACCGGGTTCGGTCCGCTCTCCTCGAAGGAGGCCGCCGACGGCGTGCGCGAGCAGATCCGGCGGGCAGTCGAGGCGGGCGCCACCGCAATCGAAGTGGGCCCGAAGGTCCCGGACGTCGAGACGTTCGTCCAGGCCACCATCCTCACTGACGTCACCCCGGACAATCCCGTCTACTACGAGGAGATCTTCGGTCCCGTGCCGGTCATCTTCCGGGTCAGGGACGAGGCGGAGGCGATCGAACTCGCCAACGATTCGCCCTACGGCCTCGGTGGCGGCGTCTACAGCCAGGACATCGAGCGTGCCAAGCGGGTTGCCGCGCAGATCGATACCGGCATGGTGGCCATCAATGCGCCGCTCTACGTATATGACGACATGCCGTTCGGTGGAACCAAACGTTCCGGCATCGGCAAGGAGATGGGCCCGCACGGCATCAAGGAGTTCGTGAACTCCAAGCTGATCACCATCCCCGTCAGTCCCGTGATCTGATCATGGGGGGAGGGCTCACGGAACAGCTCTTCCCCACACATCCCGCTGATCCTGCAGGAGGTTCCGATGTCCGCCGCTCCCGTCGCATCCACCGAACGTCGGATCCTGGAAGCGGCCGAGTCGTGCTTCCTGAGGTTCGGGATTGCGAAGGTGACGATGGACAACGTCGCACAGCAGGCTGACGTTTCTCGCGCCACCCTCTACCGCTACTTCCGGGACCGTGACACGTTGATCGAGGCGTCGGTGAGACGTCGCAACGAGCACTTCGTCCGCCGGTCACACGAACGTCTCGCGCAGTACGGCACGTTCGCCGAGCGGCTCGAGGAGGGACTGTGCGAGGACATCCGGCGCGCACACGACGATTCGGTGGCGCGCATCCTTACCACCGCTCCCCGCCTCACGTCGCCCCAGTCCGGGCATCCGACCCTCGCAGCCGAGATGGCGCTCGAGATCTGGGAACCGATCCTTCAGGAGGCACGCACCTCGGGTGAACTGCGCGAGGACCTCGACTTCGCGGATATCGCGGACTGGCTCTCCCGCCTCGAGCTCATGTTCGTCTCCCAGTTCGGGGACGACCAGTCCGCATTCGAGCAGATCCGCTCCTACACGCAGAAGTTCATCGTCCCCGCCCTGGTGGCGGGGGCGCACGACCACCAAGAACAAGAACAAGGCGCATGAAGGGTTTGGAGGGTTCTACATCCTTCCCGCCCTGCTCGGCCACGAACCTGCTGGTGAGGTGATCGCCATCGGTCCGAACGTCACCGCCTCTCCCGCGGTGGGGAACCGCTGTTCCAGGGATTCGGGCTCGGCGGATTCGCTCAGCAATGCTCGTCCACCAGAACCAGCTGGTGCAACTCCCGAAGGACGTCCCATGGGCAGCGGCAGCACTCCTCGGTTGCGGGGTCGTTACCGGAGCTGGCCGGAGGGACTCGGCGGGAGGCTCAGAGCTGGCTGCCGGGAATCGCGAACGTATCGCAGGACTGCACCGTGCCGCCGTCGAACCCGGTTGCGAACCAGCGCATGCGTTGTTCAGACGTGCCATGCGAGAACGTCTCCGGAATCGCGCGGCCCTGGGTGCGTTCCTGGATACGGTCATCGCCCACTGCTCCGGCGGCCACGAGGGCGCTCCGGAGTTCCTCCTCGGTGGGCGGCTGCAGGAACGTCTGCCCCGACTCGGGATCAATGGTCGAGGAGCCGTAACGCACCCACATGCCTGCGAGGCAGTCGGCCTGCAATTCGAGGCGGACGGCACCTGACGTGGCGCCGGTCTGCTGGGAGTCGACCTGGTCCATGTAGCCGAGCTGGTTCTGGATGTGATGGCCCCACTCGTGAGCCACGATGTACATCTGCGCGAGCGGCGCGTTTTCGGCGCCGAGTTGCGTCTCCAGGACCTGGAAGAACTCGATGTCGAGGTAGACGCCCTGGTCGGCCGGGCAGTAGAAGGGCCCGACGGCGGAGGTCGCCTGCCCGCACGCGGTGTTCACCGAGCCCTGGAAGACGGTGAATGACGGCATCACGTACTGGACTCCGGTCTGTTCCACGAGGGTCGCGTCCCACATCGCGTCGAGCGACTCGGCGGTCGCGACCATCCGGCACTCGTCGTAGAGGTTGGCCGCTTCGCCCGTCGTGCAGTGTGACAGGTCCATTCCGGAGCTTTCCGCGGTGGACTGGCCGCCGAGCATTCCGCTGAAGTCCTGGCCCGTGAACATGAAGATCAGCAGGAGGACGATGCCGCCGATGCCGCCGATCGCGCCACCCTTCGTCGCCCGCGACGTCTTCACCCGATTCGGGTCGGTCCTGATGCCCTCGTTGAACGTCATGAAGATTCCTTCCCGGCCGCGGCGGCGTCCTGCGGCCCATCCTAAGGTCGGCGGCGATGCCTCACTCTGAGATACTGACGCCCGTGATAACCGTCTCCGACTTCTCCATGCGCATCGGGGCCCGCGAACTCATCCGTTCGGCCTCGTTCCGGGTGGACTCGGGCATGCGAATCGGTCTCGTCGGCCGCAACGGCGCCGGCAAGACCACCCTGACCCGGCTGCTCGCGGGGGAGCAGCTCGCCAACGACGCCATGACCTACACCGGCAATGTGCACCGCCGCGGAACCATCGCCTATCTTCCGCAGGAGTCCCGCACGGGCGACATTTCCCAGCTTGCCCGCGACCGGGTTCTCTCGGCCCGCGGCATCGAGGGCATCCTGCGCCGCATCAGGAAGGCCGAGGCGGAGATGGCTACGTCCGATGGTGACAGGCTCGCGAGAGCGATGGACCGCCACGCGAGGCTCGACGCCGAGTTCACCGCTTCCGGCGGCTGGGCCGCCGAATCGGAGGCTGCGCGCATCACCGCATCGCTCGGCCTTCCGAACCGGGTCCTCGAACAGTCGCTCGAGACGCTCTCCGGCGGACAGCGGCGCCGCGTGGAACTCGCGCGGATCCTCTTCTCGGACGCCCGCACCCTCCTGCTCGACGAGCCCACTAACCACCTGGACCAAGACTCGCTCGTCTGGCTCCGCGAGCACCTGCGCACTTACAGCGGCGGCCTCGTGGTCATCTCCCACGACGTCGAACTCCTGCGCGCCGTCACCAACAACGTCTTCCACCTCGACGCCAACCGGGCCGCACTTGACGTGTACCACATGGGCTGGGACGCGTACCTCAAGTCCCGCGACGATGACGAGCGCCGCCGCCGGCGGGAGCGTGTCAACGCCGAACGCAAGGCCGGCAGCCTGATGGTCCAGGCAGACAAGATGCGCGCCAAGGCGACCAAGGCCGTGGCCGCACAGAACATGATCCGGCGCGCCGAGCGCCTCATGGACGGACTCGAGGAGGAACACACGGCGGACAAGGTCGCCCACCTGCGCTTCCCCGATCCGGCGCCGTGCGGCCGGGTGCCGCTCACCGCCGCGGGACTGACGAAGTCATACGGTTCCCTCGAGGTCTTCACCGATGTTTCGCTTGCCATCGACCGCGGCTCCAAGGTTGTCGTCCTCGGCCTCAACGGCGCAGGGAAGACCACGCTGCTGCGCCTGCTGTCCGGCATCGAGCCTCCGGACACCGGTGAGGTGTTGCCGGGACACGGACTGAAACTCGGCTACTACGCACAGGAACACGAGAACCTCGATCTGGAGTCCACGGTCTACGAGAACCTCCGCCACGCCGCCCCCGACCTCGACGACACCCGCGTCCGTTCGGTGCTCGGTTCCTTCCTATTCTCCGGAGATGACGCCGAGAAGCCCGCCCGCGTCCTTTCCGGGGGCGAGAAGACGCGGCTCTCCCTCGCGCTGCTTGTGGTGAGTTCCGCGAACGTCCTCCTGCTTGACGAGCCCACCAACAACCTCGATCCCGCCTCGCGCCGCGAGATCCTCGGTGCGCTCGCCACATACAAGGGCTCCGTGGTCCTCGTGACCCACGACGACGGCGCTGTCGCCGCGCTGAACCCGGAGCGCGTCCTTCTCCTTCCGGACGGCGACGAGGACCTCTGGTCCGACGACTACATGGAACTTGTCGCGCTCGCCTGAGACTCTGCTGAATGATCCGCGTGGGCTTTGCGTGGTGCTGTCAGATCGTTGAACTGCGGGGCCCGCGATAGTCACATCGGGGCGCACGTCCGTCACACGGGATTCTTGAGGGCGCACGTTCGTCACATGAGGGCGCACGAACGTCACACTGGCGGAACACATGGCGCACGTTCGTCACGAGAGGGCTGGCGTTCGTCACGATGGCGCAGTGACGTCACTGCGCCATGGTGACGATCGTGCGCCCTCAGCATTTTGCGTGTGACGATCGTGCGCCCTCGCGGCCGTGGAGACCGAAGGCCGGTCGCTGGGGAACTTCAACCTCCGTGGGGAACTTCGCGCCCCGTAGTCGAGGTGCGAAGTTCCCCAGCGGACGGGTTCCAGGTGTGCCCCGGGCGTGAGAATGCGAAAACGCAGGTTTGTCGTCGAGGTGGTCGAAGGTGATCACCTTGGACGCGCCGTGCCGGCAGGCGCCGACTCGCTAAGGGAGTCGATCCTGGACGAGTCGATCCCGGACGAGCTGTTCCTCCATGAGCTGTTCCTCGATGAGCTGGTCTTCGATGTCCTCGTCCCTGGGCCCGGCTCCGGGCCGTGGCACGCCGATGCCTGCCACGGCAATCGCAAACTCGTCTCTTGCCTCGCGGCGGGCGAGGATCACCACTCCGACCGGGATCGCCGCAGCGAAGAACCACCACTGGAACGCGTACGACAGATGATTGCCGAGCGTGCGGTCGGGATCGGGGAGCACGCCGAGGGGAGGCTCCGCCGTCGTGACCTGGGCCCACCCCTGCAGCACGGGCACGGCCTCGAGCTCGCCCGCGAGACCCACCGCCGAGACGATCTCGGAGGCGTTGAAATTGTAGGCCTGCATCTCGGGGGCGTCGCGACCCGCCGGCGGCTCCTCGAGTCGTAACCGGACCTCGATCACCTGCGGTCCCCCCGGAACCGCGGGAATCGGTTCATCCGCGGGCAGCCAGCCCCGATTCACGACGACGGCGATGCTCCCCGCGTCGTCGCGCTCGGCGAAGAACATCCCGGTGGGCAGGAGCGCCGGCCGGGATTGGACGGGTCTATTACGGATGGAAGCACCGCCCGTCAGATACTCGCCGGTCAGCTCCACGCGGCGCCACTCGTCCGCCTCAGTCACGGCGAGACCCCGGGTGAGGACGTCGTCGATCGACATCACCGGAGCGTCCCAGTTCGCGTCGATGCGTTCCAGGCGGGCCGCCTTCTCCTCGTAGCGTCCCCACTGCCACCGCCCAAGGAACACGCACACCACCGCGGCGATCAGCGCGAAGGCGATGAGTCCGAGCCACCGCGAACTCGCAACGAACGCGTACTGGGAGCGAAAGGTGCGCTCCTCGAACTCGGTCACGTCACCTCGCCGGCCGGCGATGGAGGGTTCCCGCCGCCGGGAGGGGTGAGGGAGTCGTCGAGTTCGTCGATCGGCATCGCGTCCACGGGGAAGCCGCGCGAGGCGAGGTACTCGTGGAGGTGACCGCCGTGTTCCTCGCAGGCGAGCCAGACCTTGCGCCGAGAGGCGTCGTGGATGCGCGGGTTGCGCCAGACGAGCGCGTACTCCGCGGATTTGCGGCACCCGCGTGCGGAGCAAACGAAATCGGAGGCGGTCATCGGAGGAACTCCCGGTTCGGATCGTAGAGCTGGACGGCGCCGCGTTCCGCCGCGGTGAGACCGGACGGGCCCTTCGGCGCATGGGATTCGCGGCCCGCGTTCGCGACCGTCACCGCAATGTACGGGATCACGATGGCTCCCACCGCGAACACCCAACGCCAGGGCGAGGGAGTGACGATCATGAGCAGGAAGCACACCGTCCGGATGACCATGGAGACCAAGTACCGGATGTTGCGGTCATGCAGATCCTCGGACAGCGCGCGCTTGGCGGAGGTGATCGAATACACCTCGCCACCGTCGCGATCGCGCCGTTTTGTGCCCACCACAAGAGGCTAACCCGGGAAAGACTGTTGAGGTACGCCAAGATCGGTGCCGCCTCACATGTCGTAGGTTCGAATGGTGAGTGTCACGCCATCCGCGGCCGAGCAGCCGCGTCGAATCGTTGTTACCGGTGCCAATCGCGGGATTGGGCGCGCCATTACCGAGCGGCTCGTGGCCGAGGGCCACCAGGTCGCCTCCATCGACCGTACGGGACAACCTTGTGACCACGTCTTCGCCGCAAACGGAGACGTGACGGACGCCAACTCGCTCGACGCCGCGTTCGCCGAGATAGAGGAGCAGTTCGGCGGGACGGTCGAGGTGGTTGTCGCCAACGCCGGGATCACCCGGGACATGCTCCTGATGCGCATGTCCGACGAGGACTTCCAGGCGGTCGTGGACGTCAACCTCGGCGGAGCATTCCGAGCGGTGCGGCGAGCGGCGAAGGGAATGGTCCGCGCCCGTTTCGGCCGGATCGTCCTGATCTCGTCCGTGGTGGCGCTCTACGGCGGTCCCGGGCAGGTGAACTACTCCGCGTCGAAGGCCGGTCTGGTGGGAATGGCGCGCTCCCTGACGCGTGAACTCGGCGGGCGCGGCATCACTGCCAACGTCGTCGCCCCGGGTTTCATCACCACGGACATGACCGCGGCTCTCCCTGAGAAACAGCAGGAGGAATATCGCGGGGCCATCCCCGCGGGCCGTTTCGGTGACGTCTCCGAGGTCGCCGGCGCCGTCGCGTTCCTCGTCTCCGACGACGCCGCCTACATCTCGGGTGCCGTCATCCCAGTCGACGGTGGCCTCGGCATGGGGCACTGAATCGCGCCAAGCACACCCGCAGCGGATCTTCCGCCAACCACGAGCCGTTCATCAATCAAGAGAGGACTTCACATGTCAGGCATTCTCGAGGACAAGAACATCCTGATCACAGGTGTGCTGCGCGACAACTCCATCGCGTTCCACGTGGCCCGGCTCGCGATCGAACAGGGAGCCACCGTGGTGCTGAGCTCCTTCGGGCGCCAGCGCAAGCTCACGGAGCTCTCCGCCCGGCGCCTGCCCGAGCAGGAAGGCGGCATCCCGATCATCGACCTCGATGTGACGGACAGCGAGCACCTCGCCGGACTTGCCGAGGCAGTGCGGCAACACGTTCCGCAGCTCGATGCGGTAGTCCACTCGATCGGTTTCGCGCCCCAGTCCGTCATGGGAGGTCGATTCCTCGAGGCCGAGTGGGCGGATGTCGCCACCGCGATGGAAGTCTCCGCCTTCTCACTGAAGTCACTCGCAGTCGCGGCGCAGCCTCTGATGACGAAAGGGGGCGCAGTCGTCGGGCTCACCTTCGACGCGCAGTACGCCTGGCCGGTGTACGACTGGATGGGCGTGGCCAAGGCCGCGTTCGAGGCGACGGCCCGCTACCTCGCGCGTGACCTGGGGCCGTCCGGAATCCGCGTCAACCTCGTCTCGGCGGGCCCGGTCCGTACGACCGCCGCGACGTCGATTCCCGGTTTTGATGGCATCGAGTCCACCTGGGACGAGCGTGCGCCTCTCGGTTGGGACGTGAGCGATCCGGAGCCGACGGCCCGCGGCGTTGTCGCCCTTTGCTCCGAGTGGTTCCCCGCGACAACAGGGGAGATCGTTCACGTCGACGGCGGCGTGCACGCGATGGGCCAATAGTCAGGGCCTTCACACCGTTTGGCGCCCGTGTGGCACAGTAGGGACGTGACCAAGACTCTCGTGTTATTGCGCCACGCCAAGGCAGAGGTGGAGGCCGGACTGGGGGATCATCCGCGGCCGTTGGCGGCCCGAGGCCGCCGGCAGTCGAACGCGTTCGGTGCCGACCTCGCTGACGCAGCCGGACCGTTCGATGTCGCTCTCGTCTCTTCCTCCCTCCGGACCCGTGAGACCTACAGGCTGCTCGCGCACGGTGCTCCGGAGTACCCGACGCCCCGGATCCTGGACGAGCTCTATCTGGCGGCGCCGCGGCAGATAATCAGAGTGCTGCAGGCACTCGACGAATCGGCGCAACGGGTGCTGGTGGTCGGACACGAACCGGCGCTGAGCAACCTCGCGCACATTCTCCACGACCAATGGGACGCCACGGCGAGCGCTCTCGCCTCGGGAATCCCGACGGCGATGGCGGTCGTTCTCGACGTTCCGGCGCCCTGGGCGGATCTGGACCGCCAGTCCGCGCACGTGACCGCGATGTTACGGCCGGAGCACTGACCGCCAAAGGCCCATCAGTGGCAGGGCCGCGTCGAGCCTCGGGAAGGGAATCACCGCGTCGACGGCTTCGCGGAATGCAGGCTGCGCGAGGTACGCGATGCCGAGGTCGGCGGCAGTGAGCAGCGGAAGGTCGTCCACGTCGTCGCCGATCGCGACGACCGGGCGACCGAACTTCGCCACCAGATCCTGCAAAGTCCGTTCCCCGGACTCGCCTGCTTCGACCACCTCGCCGCCTGCCGCACGCACGCCACGGACAAGCTCACCGGCACTGGGGGAGAAGGCGGCAATTTCGTCCGGATCGGCAAGGCCCGAGCCGGCTCCCATGATCACGAGCCGCGGCGCAGCGTCCACGAGCACGCCCCTGACGACGCCTGCCGCGACTCCGAGCGCGTTCCAGCCTGACACGAGGTCACGGAGCATCTGCTCGTGGTCGTGGCCCTCGTGGTTGAACGTAACGGGAGGGACATGACCACGGACGTCCATGACCTCCATGCCATGCGAGATCCGCCGCCGTTCCGAGAGACCGAGCCAGCCCAGGTGGCGAAGGGCGGAAACCGTGTCAAAAAGAAGGTGGTCGGGGAGCTCGCGCTCCCCGACCACCGTGAATCTGGTGATCACCGCTTGATGTGTGAACCCTTGGGAACGACGACGATGCCGCCCTCCGTCACGGTGAAGCCGCGCTCAGCGTCGTACTCGGGGTCGATGCCGACCTGTGCGCCCTCTTCCACGACCACGTTCTTGTCGAGGATGGCCCGGTTGACGGTGGCGTTGCGGCCGATCTCGACGCCGTCGAAAACGACGGAGTTGCGGACCGACGACCAGGAGTTGACCCGGACGTGCGGCGAGAGGACGGAGCCCATGACCTCGCCACCCGAGACGACGACACCCGGGGACACGATCGAGTCGAGGGCGTGGCCCAGACGCTCCTGGTGTCCGTACACGAACTTCGCCGGCGGAAGGCCGGTGTAACCCGTGTAGATCGGCCAGTTGTCGTTGTAGAGGTTGAAGACCGGCGTCACAGAGATGAGGTCCATGTTGGACTCGTAGAACGCATCGACCGTTCCGACGTCGCGCCAGTAGTCCTTGTCCCGAGCGGTGGAGCCGGGGATCTCGTTGTCGATGAAGTCGTACAGACCTGCGGCACCCTGGTTCACGAAGTAGGGGACGATCGAGCCGCCCATGTCGTGCTTCGAGTCCTTGTCCTCGGCGTCGCGCTCGATGGCGTCGTGCAGCGCGGAGGTCGTCATGATGTAGTTGCCCATCGAGGCGAGGACCTCGTTCGGCGAGTCTTCGAGACCGACTGCGTCGGTCGGCTTCTCACGGAACGCTCCGATCTTGTACGGGTTGTCCGCGTCCGCCTCGATGACACCGAACTGGTCGGCCAGTGACAGTGGCTGGCGAATGCCGGCGAGAGTGAGCGGGAAGCCCGTCTCGATGTGGCGCTCGAGCATCTGCGCGAAGTCCATGCGGAAGATGTTGTCCGCGCCGGTGATGACGACGTAGTCCGGCTTCTCATCTTCGATGGTGTTGATGGACTGGAAGATCGCGTCCGCACTGCCCTGGAACCACTGCTTGTCCACGCGCTGCTGCGCGGGAACCGGGGCAACGTAGTTGCCGAGCAGGGTCGACATGCGCCAGGTCTTGGAGATGTGGCGGTCAAGGGAGTGGGACTTGTACTGAGTCAGAACGACGATCTTCAGGAAACCTGAGTTGACGAGGTTTGACAGTACGAGGTCGATGAGACGGTAGACACCGCCAAAGGGGACGGCGGGCTTTGCCCGGTCCTTGGTGAGCGGCATCAGGCGCTTGCCTTCACCGCCGGCGAGCACAATCGCGAGAACTTTGGGATTCCTTGCCATAACACCGACCCTAGTTGGAATCTATGTGAGTTACACCGCCTTTCCGATTCGTTTCCAGCCCGATTCTGCATGTGCGACGCTCGGCGGACAGGATCCGGGTGGTCCCGGGTTGGTGGTCCGGCCCGGCGTGTTCGGCAACTGCTCGTGGAACCGCCAACTTTCCTTGGGGGTTCGGACATCATGTGGATGTGAGTGAGAACCAGATCAGAGTAGACCTGTTGACCCGTGAGTATCCGCCGAAGGTTTACGGCGGTGCTGGAGTACACGTCGAGGAGTTGGCCAAAGTCCTGCGGCCTCTCGCTGACGTACGAGTGCACGCCTTCGACGGACCGCGCGAGCCCGGCACTGTGGCCGATGGCGTCACCGGTTACGACGCGCTCCCCGAACTGGCGGAAGCCAATGACACGATCCGTCACATCGGTGTCGACCTCCAGATGACGATCGGCACCGAGGGCACCGACATCGTGCACTCGCACACGTGGTACGCGAACATGGCCGGCCACCTTTCCAAGCTCCTCTACGAGGTGCCCCACGTCATCTCCGCGCACTCGCTCGAGCCACTGCGCCCCTGGAAGCGCGAGCAGCTCGGCGGCGGCTACAACGTCTCGTCCTGGGTCGAGAAGACGGCGTACGAGGCTGCGGACGGCATCGTCGCGGTTTCCAACGGCATGCGGGACGACATTCTCCGCTCCTATCCCGCGATCGACCCAGAGAAGGTCACGGTCATCCACAACGGCATCGACCTCGAGAAGTGGACGGCTCCCGCCGCTGACGACCCGATCGTCGACCACGTTCTCGCGCGCTACGGCATCGACCGCAACGAGCGCACCATTGTCTTCACAGGACGTGTGACCCGCCAGAAGGGTCTGCCGTACCTGCTGCGGGCGGCCGAGCAGCTGCCGAAGGACGTGCAACTCGTCCTTTGCGCCGGTGCTCCGGACACGAAGGAAATCGCGGCCGAGGTCCAGGGCCTTGTCGACAACCTCAAGGCCGAGCGTGACGGCGTCTTCTACATCCAGGAGATGCTGCCGTTCAAGGAACTCCAGGCGATCGAGTCCATCGCGACCACCTTCGTCACCCCGTCGGTCTACGAGCCCCTCGGCATCGTGAACCTCGAGGCCATGGCACTCGGCGTTCCTGTCGTCGGCACCGCGACCGGTGGTATCCCGGACGTCATCGTCCACGGCGAGACCGGGTATCTCGTGCCGATCGAGCAGGCCCAGGACGGAACGGGCACCCCGATCGACCGCGAGAAGTTCGAAGCCGACCTCGCCGCCGCCCTCACGAAGATAGTGGATGACCCTGAGCGCGCCAAGGAAATGGGCGTGGCGTCGCGTAAGCGCGTCGAGGACCATTTCTCCTGGGACGCGATCGCGGTCAAGACCATGGCGTTCTACGAAGAGGTCTTGGCGCGCTCATAGGCTGCCGCGTCGAGGGGGTACTCACCTGCGATAGGTTGGGGGCATGTCCCCCATCCTTCGCATGGAGAACGTCACGGTTCGCCGTGGCAACAAGCCGATCCTCGACGGCATCTCATGGGAGGTCCGGGAGGGCGAGCACTGGGTAGTGCTCGGCCCGAACGGCGCGGGTAAGACGACAGTTGTACAACTGGCCGCAGGCCGGATGTATCCCACGCGGGGCACCGTCGAGGTTCTGGGGGAGCGCCTCGGCCAGGTGGACATCTCCGAGTTGCGGACACGCGTGGGACTGTCGTCTTCTGCGTTGGCGGACCGCATCTCGGTCACCGAGAAGGTCATCGACGTGGTCCTCACCGCCGCCTACGGCATGCTCGGCAGGTGGCGGGAGGAGTACGAGGGGGAGGACGTTCAACGCGCGAGAGCACTGCTGGACGCCTTCGGTGTGACGCCGCTCGCCGATCGGCGATTCGGAACGCTCTCGGAAGGTGAGAGGAAGCGCGTGCAGGTCGCGCGCTCACTCATGAGCGATCCCGAGTTGCTTGTCCTCGACGAACCGGCGGCCGGGCTGGATCTCGGGGGCAGGGAGATCCTCCTGCGTGCGCTCGACGAGTTGATCGCGGACCGGTCCGCGCCCGCGCTGATCCTGGTGACTCACCACGTGGAGGAGATCCCCGCGGCATTCACCCACGGGCTGTTGCTGCGGGAGGGCGGAGTCGTGAAGGGCGGCGAGCTTCCCCGCGTGATGACCGCCGAGAACCTCTCCCGCACATTTGACATAGAACTCGAGGTCGACGCACGCGAGGGCCGCTACGCCGCGCGGGCGGTTCGCGGCCGGGGACGATAAGGGGATACGACGTGGCATGGCTGCTCTGGCTCTTGGCCGCGATTGTGGCCGGGATCGTCGAGATGTTCACGCTCGACCTGATCTTTCTCATGCTCGCCGGTGGGGCGCTCGGCGCAATGGTGGCCGCGCTCGCAGGCGGGGAGTTCTGGGTGCAGGTGCTTGCCTTCGCGCTGGTCTCCACGCTGTTGCTCTTCCTGGCGCGTCCCGCCGCGAAGGCATGGATGGATCGCCATTCTCCCGAGTCCCGCACCAATGTCGATCGGTACAAGGGCGAGACCGCCGAGGTCCTCGCCGAAGTGACACGGCGCGGTGGGCGCGTGAAGCTCGAAGGCGAGGTCTGGTCGGCACGTTCGGCCCGCCCTGACGAGGTGTTTCAGGAGGGCCAGATCGTTCTCGTCGTCGATATCGACGGCGCATTCGCGGTCGTATCCCGTATGGACTGGCCCGCATCGCCCGGACACCTGCCGCCCACCCACCAGCCGCCCGCCGCCTACTGACACGCAGTCGCCAACCAGGAGAAAACCATGGATGCCTCGCAGATCTTCGGTGTCGCACTACTCATTGCGCTCGGAATCTTCATCATCGTCGCGATCGCGAAGGCGGTCAGGATTGTTCCCCAGGCGGTGGCGCTGATTGTCGAACGGCTCGGAAAGTTCCAGACCGTCCTCTACGCGGGCATGCACTTCCTCATCCCGTTCATCGACAGGGTGCGCGCCGGTATCGACCTTCGCGAGCAGGTGGTCTCCTTCGCACCGCAGCCCGTCATCACATCGGACAACCTCGTGGTCTCGATCGACACCGTCATCTATTTCCAGGTCACGGACCCGAAGTCCGCGACCTACGAGATCGCCAACTACATCACCGGCATCGAGCAACTCACCGTCACCACGCTACGTAACGTCATCGGCTCGATGGACCTCGAGCAGACGCTGACCTCCCGCGACCAGATCAACGGCCAGTTGCGCGGAGTGCTCGACGAGGCGACGACCCGGTGGGGTATCCGCGTGAACCGCGTCGAACTGAAGGCGATCGACCCGCCCGCCTCCGTGCAGGGCGCGATGGAACAGCAGATGCGCGCCGAGCGCGACCGCCGTGCAGCGATCCTCACCGCCGAAGGTATCAAGCAATCCCAGATCCTCGAGGCCGAAGGCGAGAAGCAGTCCGCGATCCTGCGGGCGGAGGGCCAGGCCCAGGCAGCGATTCTTCGGGCGCAGGGCGAGTCCCGTGCGATCCTCCAGGTGTTCGACGCCATCCACCGGGGCAACGCCGATCCGAAGCTGCTTGCGTACACGTACCTGCAGACCCTCCCCAAGATCGCCGACGGCCAGTCCTCCAAGCTCTGGGTCATTCCCACGGAGTTCACGGCAGCACTCAACTCCATCACCTCCGCGTTCGGTGGGAAGACGATCGACGGCGTCGACGACGGCGAGGCCGGCCGGCGTGTCGACTTCGGTGACGAGGACTCCGCGTTCGTGGACTCGCTCGCCGAGACCAAACTGCTCGACCCGGCGGAGGCACTGCGGCGGGCACAGGAGGAGGCGAACCGCGCCACCGACGATGCGTCCGAGGCGGGCGAGGCGTCGGGCCGGCCGTTCAGCCGCACGGCCGAGGTGGGCCAGGCGCCGAGTGGGGTGCAACCGGCACCGCGTGAGGCCCCCCGCTATGACACCCGTCGTGCCATCCACCCGCGCGGTGAGGACGGCGGGTCGGCAGGGACGGCTCAGTCGCCGTCGTCGGCGGGGAAGAGTCGGACCGAGCCAACGGCCAAGGACCAGCAGAACCTCTACGGGCCGCCAGAGGATGGTCAGCAGTAGGCGGTGATCGTCCGAATCGAGTCAGCCGATGACCCGCGGGTGGCGGAGTACACCAGCCTGACGGACGTTGCCCTGCGTACGAAGATCGAGCCGCCGACCGGCATCTACATGGCGGAGAGCTCAAATGTCATCCGCCGTGCCGTCGAGGCGGGCCACCGGCCGAGGTCCTTCCTGATGGCGCCGAGGTGGCTCGAGTCGATGAGTGGCATCCTGGCGGACGCGGGAGACGAGACTCCGGTGTATGTCGCGTCCGAGGACGTGCTGCGGGGGATCACGGGATTCCACCTGCACCGCGGAGCGATCGCGGCGATGAATCGCCCGCCCCTGCGCTCGGTGCCGGACGTGCTCGCATCGGCGCGTGGGGGCTGCGGGGCGCGCCGCATCGTGGTGCTGGAGGACATCGTGGACCACACCAACGTGGGTGCGGCGGTGCGTTCGGCGGCCGCCCTGGGCGTCGACGCCGTACTCGTCACACCGCGATGCGCCGACCCACTGTACCGGCGGGCGGTGCGTGTCTCGATGGGCACGATTTTCCAGGTGCCGTGGACCCGCATCGATCCGTGGCCGAAAGGCATGGACACGCTGCGGTCACTGGGATTCACGGTGGCGGCGCTCGCCCTCTCTGATGATGCCGTCAGCCTCGACGATTTCGCTGCGCGGGTGCCCGAGATGCTGGCACTGGTCCTCGGCACGGAGGGCGACGGGCTGTCCCGGCGAACGGTTGCGGGAGCCGACGTCGTCGTGAGGATACCGATGGACCATGGCGTTGACTCGCTCAACGTCGCGGCCGCGAGCGCGGTGGCCTTCTGGGCGACCCGCGTCCGCGCCGGCTGAACGTCAGAGCGAGTCGCCGAAGTCCTCCCGGAACTTGGCGAGGAGTTGCTGCGGCCAGTCGTTCACCGGGGCGAGTCGGCCGTAGAAGAAGCGCAGGATCTCCGGCTCCTCCACCCACTTCATGCCGCCGATGAGGTGGCGGTTCTGGTAGAGCCAGTCGATGCGGTCGATGGCGTAGCTCACCTGCGAGAGGGTGAACACGCGCCGCGGGAGGGCGAGCCGTACGAGCTCCATGTCCGCGAGCGGTTCCACGCCGTCGGCGTCGCGGGCCTCGGACATGGTGCCGCGTTCCATGCCCCGCACGCCCGACGCAAGGAAGACTGCCGACGCGAGCGCGCCAGCCGGGTACTGCTGCTGCGGGATGTGATCGAGGAACCGCATGGCATCGAGGTGGGCACCGAGACCACCCGGAGGGGTGACGACGGGAACGCCGCGGCGTTGAAGCTCGTTCACCATGTACGCGATGAACTGCGGACCCTGGTTGATCATGTCCTCGTCCATGGTCTCGTCAAGCCCGACGGCGATCGCCTCCATCTCACGGACGCTCATGCCGCCGTACGTCAGGAAACCCTCGTACATGGGAACGAAGCCGCGAAGCTTCCTGTAGATCTCCTCGTCCCGGATGCAGATGCCACCACCACGGCCGAAGCCGAGCTTGCGGGCCGAGAAGTAGATGATGTCCACGGCGTCCGCCATGGTCATCGTGATCTCCCGGATCTCCATGTCCCGGCAGCGCTCCTCGCGCTCCTTCATGAAGTAGAGGTTGTCCGCCATGAGCGAGGCGTCCATGATCAGCAGGAGGCCGTTCTCCCGGCACACCTCCGAGACCTCTTCGAGGTTCTGGAGCGAGAACGGCTGGCCACCGATGAGGTTGGTGCCCGCCTCCACGCGCACGTAGCTGATCGATTCGGTGCCTTCCCTGGCGATGAGGTCACGCAGGCGGTCGACGTCGAAGTTGCCCTTGAACGGGTGATCGCTCTGCACATCGAGGCCCTCGGGGATGAGGTATTCGAGCACCTTGGCGCCATGCACGGTGATGTGCTGCTTGGAGGTCGTGAAGTGGTAGTTCATGGGCACGTAGGTGTCCGGCCTCACAAGCGACTGGGCGAGGATGTTCTCCGCCGCGCGGCCCTGGTGCGTCGGGAGGAAGTACTGCATGCCGAACAACTCGACAACTTTGTCGTAGAGCCGTGTGTAGGTGGCGGAACCGGCGTAGGCGTCGTCGGCGCGGAACATTGCTGCCTGCTGTTCCTGGCTCATGGCGTTCACGCCCGAGTCGGTGAGCATGTCGAGGAACACGTCCTTGTTCTGCAGCAGGAAGGTGTTGTAACCGGCGTCCTCGATTGCCGCGAGCCGCTCCTCGATCGGTAGCAGCGTCAGCTTCTGGATGATGCGGACCTTGTGCATTTCCAGCGGGAACTGCTCGCCGGTGAAGAACGTCACCTTGGACATGGCTTTATCTCTCCTCGAAAAGGGATTCAAGCCCATGGTTTCAGAACCTCGCCCGACGGTGGCGCGAGCGGTCAGGTGGCGAGACTTCGGCGCCTCATACGGCGCCGGCGTAGCCGGCCTGCCGCCACGCCTCGTACACCGCGACTGCCGCCGAGTTCGAGAGATTCAGCGAGCGACGTCCCGGGACCATGGGGATGCGGACGCGCCTCGTGACGCGCGGATGTGCCATGACCGCTTCCGGGAGGCCATCGGGTTCGGGTCCGAAGAGGAGTGCGTCCCCGGACAGGTACTGCTCGGCGGCGAAGCTCGCCGTCGCGTGCCCGGTGAACGCGAAGACGCGGCCGGGCAGCGCCGCGAGTGCCGTCTCCAGGTCTGGGTGAACGCGAAGATCCGCGAGGTCGTGGTAGTCGAGTCCCGCCCGGCGCAGGTGGGAGTCCGAGAAGTCGAATCCCAGCGGCTCGACGAGATGCAGGGTCGCCCCCGTACACGCCGCGAGGCGAATCGCGTTGCCTGTGTTGCCGGGAATCCGCGGACAGTAGAAGACGACGTGGAACACGGATACCGGTATAGCAGCTGAACGGGGCCGTGCGCCTGCGGGTGAGGCGCGGGGCGCCCCTTCAGCCAAGGGTTACGTCTGCCGGAAGGTCACCGTCAGGGTTGCGCGCGCGAGCGTGCGGAACAGCGCGTTGAACGCCACCGCGGTGGGCGTGGCTTCCTCGTCCAGTTCCAGGGTCTCGGTGTCGAGCGCGTGCACGGCGAAGATGTACCGGTGCGGCACGTCACCCTTGGGGGGTGCGGCGCCCATGTAGGCCGCCTCACCGCCGTCGTTGCGCACGTGGAAGGCTGCACCGTCGAGTTCGAGATCCGATGCGCCGGCGCCCTGCGCCAACTCAGTCACGTCCGCCGCCACATCAAGGACTGTCCAGTGCCAGAACCCGGCCGGCGTGGGCGCATCCGGATCGAAGCACGAGATCACGAAGCTCTTGGTCTCCGCCGGGAATCCGGACCAGGCGAGGTGCGGTGAGGTGCTCCCGCCGGCCACGGTGAACTCGTCCGGCATCGTGCCGCCATCGGTCAGATCATCCGAACGCAACTCGAACGACGGCACCTTCGGCAGCATCTCGTAGGGATTCGGGGCAGAGGGACGGGTCAGATCCATGTCAACCTCCGTGTCGCTTTTCTCCAGCGTAGGGGAGTGCCGCGGCTTGCGATCGGCGTGTCGGGGTGCGGCGCGCCGGTTTCACTTTTATGTGTCAGAGGGCAGCCATAGAATCGAACGCATGTTCGGAAATATCGGAACCGTGGTGGCGCACGCGCCCGAGGGCCCGACGGAAACACGGGTCCCGGCGGTGCGCGCCGTGCCGGTGGAGGCGGGACTGGCAGCGGCGCGCGCCGTGCTCGCCAAGGCCGAGTTAGCTGCCGGCCTGCGCACCAGACTGACCGGCCCCGGACTGGGTGGCGCCACGGAGGGTATCCACCTGCCCGCCGGCCTCGACTCGCTCTTCCCCGCTGGCTTCGCACCCGGCAGCATCGTCTCGGTGCGCGGCTCGGCCTCGCTGTTGCACACCCTCGCCGCCGCGTCCATGGGGGAGACCGGATGGGCCGCCGTGGTGGGCGGCAGGGACATCGGCTGGCTTGCCGCCGCCGAGGCAGGCGTGGACCTCACCCGCGTGGTGAACATCCCCAAGCCCGGGCCGGCAATTGCCGACGTCGTAGCCGCCTGCACCGATGGGTTCAGCGTGGTGGTGCTTGGCAATGCAGACCTCGGTGCCGGTGCAGCCCGCAGCCTCACCGGCCGGGTGCGTTCGAACGGGACCGTCCTCCTCACCACCGGTGAGTGGCACGGTGCCACCACCCTGCGTGCCCGGGTCCGTGGAGCAGAGATTGGCCCGGACGGCCTCACCGAGCGTGTCATCACCGTCACCCGGGACGGCATGCCCGCCACCGTGGTGCTCCGCATGGGTGCAACGCCGAGCGCCGACCAGCAGACCGGCAGCACCACCGCACGCCGGCATCTTCAGGCGGTCTCGTGATGCGCCAAGCAGTCCTGTGGGTGCCGGACTGGCCCCTTGTTGCCGCCGGGGCCGAGGGCCTCCTCGACCCCACCACCCCGTGCGCCGTGCATGACAACCGCGGCATCCTCGTGGCCTCACCCGCCGCACGCACAACAGGCGTCCGCACCGGCATGAAGCGCCGCCACGCCCAACAGGCATGCCCGGAGATCACCCTCCTCGCCGCGGACGAGGCCCGGGACGCCCGCGCCTTCGAGGCAGTCGTCCAGGCAGCCGAGGAGGTCATCGCCTTCCCCGTGGTTCTGCGCCCTGGCATGCTCCTCACCGAGACTGAGGGCCCCACCCGCCACCACGGCAGCGAGGAGAAGCTCACCGAGGAACTCATCGGCGCAGTCGCCCGCGAATCCGGGTCCGAGGCATACGTCGGCATAGCGGACGGACTCCTCGCCGCCATCCTCGCCGCCCGCGCCGGCGTGATCGTCCCAGCAAACCAATCCGCCCCGTTCCTCGCACCCCACCCCACCGCAACACTCCGCCACGCTGCCTTCACCAGGAACTCGCGCACAGAAATCACAGCGCTCATCGAGGTGTTCGTCCAGCTCGGCCTCACCCGCCTCGGGGATATCGCGGCGCTGCAGAGCATGGACTTCGCCGGCCGCTTCGGCACTCTTGGCATCCACACTCACGCCCTCGCCCGAGGCGAGTCCGTGCCAACGGCACCGGGGGCGAGACCGGTGGGGAGCGTCGTCGTGATGCGGGAGCTGGACCCACCGATCAACCGTTCGGACGCGGCCGCGTTCGCCGCACGCACCCTCGCCGAGGAACTTGCCGCCCGGCTGCGCGGCCGTGCCTGCGGGCGGCTGCGCGTGACCGCCCGCACCACGGACGGCGCCGAACTTTCCCGCCTGTGGACCATCGAGGCGCCCCTCTCCGCTGCCGAGGCCACGGACCGGGTGCGCTGGCAGCTGGACGGCTGGCTCTCCGGCCGCTCCGGCCGCCCACCCGCGGCGCCCCTGCACGTGCTCGAACTCGTGGCCGAGGAGGTCCGCGGCGCCAGCTCCGGCGCGGACCCGTTGTGGGGCCGGGCGAGCAACACCGAGACCGCCGCCCGCCGCGCCGTGCTCCGCCTCCAGGGAATGCTCGGCGCCGAGGGAGTCACGCG
>DASRMP010000021.1:0-2498 GCA_035647855.1 Actinomycetaceae bacterium
GCCCACCCTCAGCGAGGAGGATTGGGAGAAGATCTTCGCGGCCCGGCGGGCCGTGCCGAACCGCGACCCGGATGACCTCTATGCGATCGGCGAGGTGGACGCACCGGTGGTGATGACCGAGTTCGCCGACTATCGCTGCAGCTACTGCGGGCAATTCACACTCCAGGTACTGCCCGAACTGCTGCCGCTCGTCGAGGACGGCACCCTGCGCATCGAGTTCCGGGACTTCCCGATCTTCCAGGAGCAGTCCATCGACGCCGCAGTGGCCGCCCGCGCCGCCGCGCAACAGAATCGATTCCTCGATTACCACGTGGCGATCTACGAGTACCAGTTCGTCGACGGCGGCACCGACCTCAGCGAGGCGACATTCGTCAGGATCGCGGGAGAGCTCGGAGTACCGGACATAGAGCGGTTCACGACTGACCTGAGTAACCAGACCTTGATAGACGAGGTGAACGCCTCGTACCAGGTGTCGATGGAGTTGCTGGGGCGGGCGTCCACGCCGCAGTTTGTGATCAATGACGAGTACGTCGGTGGATCACCGCCGGCCGAGACGTTCCTCGAGGTCATCGACCAGGAGCTGGCCAAGGTCCAGTAGCGGCGCGGGGGCGGCGCGGGCGGCGCGGGGCGCAGGGCGCGAGGCGCGCGGGCGGCGCGCGGGCGGCGCAATCCCGCGGCCTCCAGGCCTACGCCTCGCCGGAGTACGAGTTCCAGGCGATCTCGGGGGCGCTCGCCGCCGCCACCGCCGGCGCCAGACCGAGGATCCCGCGCAGACGCTCGGGGTCGAGCGAGCCGTGGATCGCCTGCGAGGCGACATACCGGGAAGCCACCTCGACGGCTCGCGTCGTCGCCGCGATCGGGTCTTCCTTGAGGCGGAGGCTCGCGTGGAGGAGCGTCGCGAACATGATGTCGCCGGCACCGGAGGTGTTGCGGGGCCGGACGCGCGGGGCGGGCACGTGCACGGGCTCATCGACGTCGCTGGGGAGGACGAGCGCACCCGCTGCGCCGAGCGTCATGGTGAGGATGCGAGCGCGGGAACGCTCGCGCAGTCCGAGCAGGACTTCGCGCTCCGAACCCTTCACGTACTCGTTCGACATGTTGAGGAAATCGGCGGCGAGGAACTTCTCGTCGGCGGGATTGTGGGCGCCGTGGACTTCCTGCAGATCGACGGCGAGCCACCTGCCCCTCTCCCGAAGTGGGTCGATGAGCGGAGCCACCATGTCCGAGTTCCCGAGCACGACCAGCTTCGCGCGGAACAGGTCCGGCGCGAGGTGCTCCTCGCGGAACACGAAATCGACGGCCCCGGCGGGATCGAAGTTGGTCTGGCGGCGGCCGGCGTCGTCGTAGAGAACGACTGAACGGGGCGTGCGGGTGAGTTCGCGGCGGCAGAGGTGGGTGGAGATGGAGTAGCGGTAGGCCTCGGCGTCGATCATGGCGGCCGAGTAGTCCTCGCCGAGGGGCGACGCGAGGGCCACCATGTGCCCGAACGCGGAGAGCGTGCGCGCCACGTTGAACCCGACGCCACCCACAGTGTGCCGGATCGCGCCCGGGAGGTAGCGGTTGGCCTCGTAGGCGACCGGGAAGGAGCGAATGGGCAAGGCAGTCTGCTGGTTGGCAATGCCAACAACAACGGCCTTCATCTCTCGCTCCTTTGCGCCCGCCGGCACCGTCGCGCGGCGGTATCTCCAATTGTTCGGGAGACTGCGGTTTTGAGCGACTCGATACGGTGTGGACCCCCTCACATCGGGCCCGAGCTCACTCCCGACGGTCTTGCCCGAATCCCCGTTCGAATCGCGGCCCCTGTTCCGCGTACTCCTGCTCGAATGCCTCCTGCCAGGTGGAGTACGGCGCGTTGACGAGGGCGTCGTTGGAGAAGCGCAGATCGCTTGTCACCTCGGACGAACAGAACCGCGGAATCACGAGATCCACCACCGGTCCGCCCCGCTCGCACTCCGCGATGAGGAGAGGCGCGTGGTCGCCGGCGAATTCGTCGATCACCCAGCCGTCCTCGCCGAGCCACAACGAGTACCGCGACTTCGCGATCGTGATGCCTCCGCGGCGGCTCATCTCAATGCCTACGTTGATGTCCAACTCTCGCTCCGCCTCGTAACGGGTACCGCCCGCATACGGTCCCTTCGCGGTCAGGAAGCACGCGTCGAAGTCCCGCTCGAAGATGTCGAGGGCATCGTCTGCGCGAGTGAGCACGTTGAGGGCCTTGCGCGGGTTGGAGGCCTGGAGCCGAATGCGGAGGCCGTACCCATCCCTGGCGAGAAAGTAGGTCTGCACGATGATCGTGGGCGTCACGCCCGCGAGAAGCTCGCGCGGCAACTCCGCCACGAAGAACCGCCGCTCGAACTCGAAGTTGCCCTCGCCCCGGGATTCACTCATGGACGCAACGGTAGCCCGGTCGGCGTCCCGCTGAGAGTTCCTGGCCTCCAGGTGGGACGCGCCGGGGCCTGCTTGTCGGAGTTTGGCGGGGCCCACTGTCGGAGTTGGGC
>DASRMP010000022.1:0-42414 GCA_035647855.1 Actinomycetaceae bacterium
CCGGCCCCGCCGTACCCGCGCCCGAACGGACTCGTCCGTCGGATGACGGTGACGGCAGCGCGCCGACACCGGCCGCTCCGGCCGCCCGCGACTCACGCCCCCGCGCGACTCCGGGTCCGCGTCCCGGCGCGCCGCGCCCCGGTGGCACCCGCGCAGGGGGCGGCCCCGGCAGTCCTCGCCCGGGCAACCACCCGTTTGCGGCATCTCAGGGGATGCCACGCTCCGGCGGTCCACGCCCGGGAAACAACCCGTACGCGCCCTCGCAGGGCATGCCGCGCCCCGGTGGCACCGGCGGAGCCGCAGGGCCCCGCCCTGGCGGCACGGGTGGCCCGCGTCCCGGCCCCCGGCCGGGCGGTCCACGCCCGAACCCGGGCATGATGCCGGGTCAGACCTCGCTCCGGAAGCCCGGCACCCCAGGCACCCGAACCGGTGCCGGTGCCGGAGCCGGTCGCGGACGCCCCGGCGCCGGCACCGGTCGTCCTGGTGGCGCTCCTGGCGGCGGTTTCGCCGGGCGTCCCGGTGGCGGTGGCCGCGGAGGCCGCGGCAGCACGCAGGGAGCGTTCGGCCGTGCCGGCGGCAGGCCGGCACGCGGGCGGAAGTCAAAGCGCGCGAAGCGGCAGGAGTTCGAGGAGCAGCAGGCTCCGATGATCGGCGGCGTGCAGATTCCTCGCGGCAACGGCCGGGTGGTTCGCATCCGCACCGGCGCATCCCTCGCGGACTTCGCCGACAAGATCGACGTCAACCCCGCGGCGCTCGTGACCGTGCTCTTCCACCTCGGTGAGATGGCGACGGCCACGCAGTCCCTCGACGAGGACACCTTCCAGACGCTCGGCGCCGAACTCGGCTACGACGTCCAGGTGGTCTCGCCGGAGGACGAGGACCGCGAACTGCTCGAGAGCTTCGACATCGATCTCGAGGCGGAGGAGGAGGCCGAAACCGAGGACGACCTCGAGGCCCGCCCACCGGTCGTCACGGTCATGGGCCACGTCGACCACGGCAAGACCAAGCTGCTCGACGCGATCCGGCACTCGGACGTCGTCGCCGACGAGGCGGGTGGCATCACCCAGAGAATCGGCGCATACCAGGTCCACGTGAACTACGGGGACGATCTCCGCACCATGACCTTCATCGACACCCCGGGTCACGAGGCGTTCACCGCCATGCGTGCCCGTGGTGCCGAGGTCACCGACATCGCGATCCTCGTGGTCGCGGCGGACGACGGCGTGATGCCTCAGACCGTCGAAGCGCTCAACCACGCGCAGTCGGCCAACGTCCCGATCGTCGTCGCGGTGAACAAGATCGACCGCGATGGTGCCAACCCGTCGAAGATCCGCCAGCAGCTCACCGAGTACAACCTGGTGGCGGAGGAGTACGGCGGCGACACGATGTTCGTGGACGTCTCCGCGCTCAAGCGTCAGGGCATCGAGGAACTGCTCGAGGCAGTGCTCCTCACGGCCGATGCCGCCCTCGAGCTGACGGCCAACCCCGACAAGGACGCCCGCGGCGTCGCCATCGAGGCCAACCTCGACCGGGGTCGGGGCCCGGTTGCCACCGTGCTCGTGCAGACGGGTACGTTGATGGTCGGAGATGCGATTGTGGCAGGCACCGCGTACGGACGTGTGCGCGCGATGTTCGACGAGAACGGCGAGTTGGTCGAAGAGGCGCCGCCCTCGCGGCCGGTTCAGGTCCTCGGACTGACGTCCGTGCCACGCGCGGGGGACACGTTCATCGTCGCCCCGGACGACCGCACGGCACGCCAGATCGCCGACAAGCGTGAGGCCGTGGAGCGCGCCGCAACCCTGGCCAAGCGCCGCAAGCGGATCTCGCTCGAGACCTTCGACGAGGCGCTCAAGCAGGGCAAGGTCGAGAACCTCACGCTCATCCTCAAGGGCGACAGCTCCGGTGCGGTCGAGGCGCTCGAGGACTCGCTCCTCAAGATCGACGTCGGGGAGGAGGTCCAACTGCGGATCATCCACCGCGGCGTCGGCGCGATCACGCAGAACGACGTGAACCTGGCCACCGTCGACAACGCGGTGATCATCGGATTCAACGTCCGGCCTGCGGAGCGCGTGTCCGAACTCGCCGACCGCGAAGGCGTCGAGATGAAGTTCTACTCGGTGATCTACGAGGCCATCGAAGAGGTCGAGGCGGCGCTCAAGGGCATGCTGAAGCCCGAGTTCGAAGAGTTCCAGCTCGGCACCGCGGAGATCCGCCAGGTCTTCCGTTCCTCGAAGTTCGGAAACATCGCGGGCTCGATCGTCCGATCCGGTGTCATCCGGCGCGGCACGAAGGCACGCCTGCTCCGCGACGGCGTCGTGGTGGCGGGCGACCTGAAGATCGACTCGTTGCGCCGCGAGAAGGACGACGTAACGGAGGTCCGCGAGGGCTTCGAGTGCGGTATCGGGCTCGGCTTCAGGGACATCCAGGAAGGCGACACCATAGAGACCTTCGAGATGCGCGAGAAACCTCGCGCCTGATCATCACCAGTCACGGCCGACGGCCGCTCCGCCTCACTGCGGGGCGGCCGTCTCGTGCCTCTGTCACCCAGCGAAGGAAAATTCATGAGTCAGGACCTCGCGATCGCCACACGGCCGGCGATGCGCCCCATCCAGAAATGGGGCGTCGGCCTCGGGCTCGTCGCGTTCCTTTTCCCGTTCTTCATCGACATCCCCGGTCTCGAGGAGCCCGGCGAGCGGATGCTCTCGATATTCCTGTTCGCGATCGTATTCTGGGTCACCGAGGCGATTCCACTGTTCGCGACGGCGGTGGCAGTCATCCTGCTGGAGGTCTTCCTCATCTCCGACCGCGCCCTGCTGCCGGTCGGTGAGGGCGCCGTGTCCTATGCCGACTACTTCGCCACTCTCGCCAATCCGGTGATCATCCTGTTCCTGGGAGGCTTCCTCATCGCCGACGGCGCCGAGAAGTACGGTCTTGACAAGAACATCGCCGCCATCTTCATGCGGCCGTTCAAGAACTCCGGCCGTCAGATGCTCCTCGGCCTGATGTTGATCACGGCCGCGCTGTCGATGTTCATGTCCAACACCGCCACGACGGCCACCATGTTCGCCGTCGTGATCCCCATCATCATCGCGATGCCCGACGCGGCGTCCCGCTCCGCCGTCGCCCTCTCCATCCCCGTGGCCGCCAACATCGGCGGCATGTCAACGCCTGTGGCCACGCCCCCGAACGCGATCGCGGTCGGCGCCCTCGCCACGCGCGGAGTGACCGTCTCGTTCCTCGACTGGATGCTCCTCACAATCCCCCTCGTGATCGTGCTCCTCTTCGGAGCGTGGCTCTGGATCGCCCACTACATTCCCAAGGAAACGGCGGTCACGTTCGATCTCACGGCGAAGTGGGACAAATCCCGTGACGCGAGAATCTACTACGCCGTGGCGGGGGGCACGGTGCTCCTCTGGATGACCGAACCGATCCACGGCATCTCGTCGAATATCGTCGGATTCATCCCGGTGGTCCTACTGCTCTCGCTCAGGGTCATGACGGGCAGGGACGTGCAGAACATCGACTGGCCCGTCCTGTGGCTCGTCGCGGGCGGAATCGCGCTCGGGGAGGGAGTGGGCGCGACCGGCCTCGACGCCTGGCTCCTCGGCTCCGTGCCCTGGGACACCATGTCTTCCACCATGGTCATCGCGCTCCTGGTACTCGTCGGCCTGGCGATGTCCAACGTCATCTCGCACTCGGCGTCGGCCAACCTGCTCGTCCCGCTCGCGGTCTCCTTCTCGGGCGTCATCGGAGTTGACATGATGATGATCGCGGTGGTCCTGGCGCTGTCCACCTCGCTGGGGATGTCGATGCCGATCTCCACGCCACCGAATGCGATCGCTTACGCGACCGGGCACGTCCCGCTCAAGACGATGGCAGTGACGGGTCTCGTGGTCGGCATCGGTGGGGCGCTCCTGCTCGCCTTCGTGATGCCGCCGCTGTGGCAGTTCCTCGGCCTGATCTAGCATTGTTCGCCCTAGCCTGAGTGCATGGACGCCGCATCATTCAATCGCCCCCTCGTCGTCGTCATCGGCAAGCCGCCGCGCGCGGCGATGGTGGCGAGCGAGGTAGTGGACGTGGTGGTGGCGCACGCGGACGTCGCGACGGCCCAGGACGCCGACTCGATGGCCGCACTTATCTTGCAGGACGACCGCGAGGTGGCGATCGCCGTCGTCGTGGCCGAAGGACTCGATGTCGACGCGACCGTGGAGCGTCTCGCCCGCCTCGGTGCGCTCGGCAGCGCGCGACTCGTCGTCGTGACGGGTGCGGAGAGCCACCGGGACCTCGAGAAGGTCGTCGACCGCGGCCAACTCGTCGCGCTCGTCATGTACGGCACGCCCGGGATAGCCGGATGGATCGTCGCGGCGGAGCTGCGCAGCTGGATGGTGGATCACGGCCACGATCCGCTCTCGCTCCCCGCGCAGCCGGGCGCGCCCGCGCGCGAGAGTCCCATGATGACCACGCTGCAGGCCGACGAGGAGCAGCTCGTCCGGGACCTGTTCGACGTGGTCGAGGTTGCCCTCGGTCCCCGCGCGCTCATTCACCTGCCTGAGGGGACACGTCTCACGAGGCAGGGGGAGGACGTCGACGGGGTGTACCTCGTCCTCGAGGGGACAGTGGCGCTCACGCGTACCAGCGCCGGAAGCGACCTCCTGTTGCATCACGCGTCGACGGGTCCTGTGGTCGGGCTGCTCGCACTCACGCGCAGGCGGAGGGCGTTCTTCACGGCAACCGCGACCAGCGAGGTCGTTGTCATGCACCTCTCCATCGAACAACTCGACCGCGCGATGCGTCTCGCGCCGCACCTCGGAGTGATCCTCGCGTCCCTGTCCATGCGGACGCTGACCCAGCGACTGCTGAGGTCCGAGGAACTGCAGTTCGAACGCAACGAGCTGATACGCCAACTCGAAGCGGAACGGCAACGCCTCGCCACGGCGCTGCGCGCGTTGGAGGAGGCGCGGATGGAACTCATCTCGCAGGCAAGGTTCGCAACGCTCGGTGAACTCTCGGCGGGGGTGGCCCACGAGCTCAACAACCCGGTGGCGGCGATCTCCGGCGTGGCGCAGCACCTCACGGGTGACGTGCGCAAGCTGACGTCCGGTCACGCGAAGGAGGGTCTGCTGCGCGAGGTGATGGACGCCGTCAGCGGGCGCGCCGGCGTGTCCACCTCCGAGCAGCGACGCTCCCGGCGGGCAGTCGAGGCCGCGACTGAGGACCCCGAGTTCGCCTGGGAGTTCGTCGGGACGGGCATCACCGACGTGGATCTCGCCGTGCGCGCTCACACGGAGGCATCGGCGGCCGCCCTGGCGGCGGCGAACCTTGCAGGAGCCGCGCGCAACCTGGATGTGGCATCCTCGCGGATTCTGGAACTCGTCCAGTCCCTGCGCTCGTACTCGCGGCCGGAGACGGAACTGGTGGAGGACATCGACCTGCACGTCACCCTCGACGACACCATCCACCTGCTCTCGAATCGGCTGAAGGACGTCGAGATCGTGCGCGAGTTCGGAACGCTCCCGAGAATTGCCGGCCGGCCCTCCCAACTCAGCCAGGTGTGGACCAATATCCTCGTGAACGCCGTGGAGGCCCTGGGGAGTTCGGGCGATGCGGGCCGCATCGAGATCGTAACCCGGCCCCTGCGGGACGCAGTCCAGGTCGAGATCAGCGACAACGGCCCCGGAATCGATCCGGAGGTGCTTCCCCGGATTTTCGAGCCCCAGTTCACGACCAAGAGGGGCACGGTCCGGTATGGACTGGGACTTGGCATGGGGATCTCACGTCGTATCGTTGAGGAGCATGGCGGCGTACTGACCGCAAGGTCGCGGCCCGGACGCACCGAGATGACCGCCACTCTCCCCGTAGCAGGACCCCACCAGGAGGCACAATGAAGCTGAGCATCCTCATCGTTGAGGACGAAGCGCCTGTCCGCGCCGCCCTCACACGTGACCTGGCGCAGTTCGCCTCTACGGTCCGCATCGAGGTCGCGGAGGACGTGGACGACGCGAAGGAAGTGGTTGACGAGATCGTCGTAGACGGCGACATTGTGGCTCTCATTCTGTGCGACCACCGGCTCCCGGGAATGAGCGGCGTGGACTACCTGATCGAGACCGCTCACGACCCCCGCCTGAAGAGGTCCAAGAAGGTGCTCGTCACGGGACAGGCGGGCCACGAGGACACGATCCGCGCGATCAACCTCGCCCACATCAACCACTACGTCGCGAAACCCTGGCACATCGAGAAGCTCACTCGCACGGTTCGCGACCAGTTGACCGATTTCGTCATCGAGAACGCGATCAACCCGTTGCCGCATCTGAAAGTCCTCGACAGCACCCGCGCCATGGACAGCCTGCGGCAGAGCACGGACGCCTGGGGAAGGCACACTTAGGCTGCCCGGGGCAGGCACACCTAGGCTATGGCCCATGGCTGATCAACAACGCGTCCGGAGGCTCACCGGGCAGATAAAGACGATCGTGGCCCGGATGCTCGAGTCCCGCATCAAGGACCCGCGCCTCGGTTTCGTGACTGTCACGGACGCCAGGCTCACCGGCGACTACCAACACGCCACCATTTACTACACCGTGCTCGGCGATGAGAAGGCGTGGGCGGACACCGCCGCGGCGCTCGAATCCGCCACGGGGGTCATCCGCTCGGAGGTCGGCAGGCAGACGGGTATCCGTCTCACGCCCACCCTCAAGTTCGTCCCCGACTCGGTTCCCGAGGTGGCCGCTGCGATGGAGGCCCGCCTGCGCGAGGTACGCCAGCGGGACGCCGAACTCGCGGCGGCCGCGGCCGGCGCGCGTCACGCAGGGGAAAGCGATCCGTATCGCAGGTCGCCCGACGCGGAGTCGGATTACTCGGAGCACGTCGTCGACCCAGACGCGCTTCCCGAAGAAGACGTCGAGAGCGACCAGGACGACGTCGAGAGCGACCAGGACGACGTCGAACGGTGACCGCCCCGGACGGGCTGCTGCTGATCGACAAACCGGGCGGCCTCACCTCGCACGACGTGGTCGCCCGGGCGCGCCGCGCGCTCGCCACGAAGAAGGTGGGTCACGCCGGCACGCTCGATCCCATGGCGACCGGGCTGCTCGTGCTCGGCGTCGGCCGTGCGACACGGCTGCTGACCTACATCGTCGGGCGGGACAAGGTGTACGAGGCCACCATTCGCCTGGGGCAGTCGACGATCACCGACGACGCGGAGGGAGACCTGACCGGCTCCGCCGGTGCGCATGACGCCGCCCTCACCGGCCTTGACGACGCACTCGCCGCCCTTACCGGCACGATTCGGCAGGTCCCGTCTGCCGTCAGTGCAGTCAAGGTGGGCGGGCGCCGCGCGTATGCGCGGGTCCGGGCGGGGGAGGAGGTCGACCTGCCCGCCCGTGAGGTGACGGTCCACCGCCTCGATCTGCTCGATCGCCGAGCGGCGACCTCGCAGAACGGGACGCCTGTCGTCGACCTGGATGTGGTCGTGGCGTGCTCGACCGGCACGTACGTGCGCGCGATTGCCCGCGACCTCGGCGCCGCGCTCGGCACGGGCGGCCACCTCACGTCGCTGCGGAGGACTGAGGTGGGGCCGTTCGACGTCGCGGACGCGGTCATGCTCGAATCGCTGGCGTCCGGTGCGGCGGCGGCGGGTGCGTCGGCGGCGTGTGCGCCGGCCACCGGATCAGAGGGGGCTCGCGGCCGACTGATGTCACTCACGGCCGCGTGCCGTGTCCTGTTCAGGGGCGTCGTGCTGGACGAGCATTCCGCGCGTGACCTGCGGCATGGCCGGCCGATCTACCCGGTTCCGGGTACGGGAGTCTGGGCGGCGTTTGATGCGGAAGGGCACGTGATCGGGCTCGTCGAGAACCGGGGCGATCGGGCGCGTGCGGGCATTGTCCTGAATCCGGCATGAGGACTCTGATCCTTGGGGCACTTCCCTCTTTGCCGGGATGCGGAGGCAGGGCGCGCGTGCGTCCCGTTCGCGCCTGTGACGTCACAAGCGCCGACGTGGCAGTTGCGGAACCTGGCGCCCCGTCTGCTGTACCGGGTTCGCTCGGTGGGGAGCTTCGGGCCCCGAGCATGTGGCGTCAGTCTCCGCAGGGTGTCGCAGTTTCGGCAGCGAGTTGGCCAGACGGGGTGCGAAGTCCCGCAGCTGGCACCTGGCCTTCCGGAATGTGGTCCGGGTTTCCGCAGCGGCGGGTTTTAGTGCCGCTGCGGCGGGATGGCGCGCGTTCGTCACATTGGGGCGCACGTTCGTCACGATGGCGCAGTGACGTCACTGCGCCATCGTGACGGACGTGCGCCATCGGTAATCTGCGTGTGACGATTGCGCGCCCCGGTGTGACGATCGTGCGCCCTCGTGTGACGATCGTGCGCCCCCAGATTCTGCGTGTGACGATCGTGCGCCCTCCTGTGACGATCGTGCGCCATCGGTCAGGACGCCGTGGGCGCCTTCGCCGGGAAGTACCTGGACGGACCGACCGGGCCTCGAATGTGACACCCGGAGGGCAGCAGGCTGGTGAGGCAGCCTTCGCGGCCCACACAGGCAATCCGGCACTCCACGATCAGCCAACCAGTGCGCGAATTCCGGTCATTCGTCGCAAACCCGCAGTTCGAAGACTCAACAGCACCACGCGAACGCTGCGCCACGCGGATTGCTCAGCAGTCTCGCTACAATCGACCGGAGTCGGCGAAGGAGGTTTCTTGATGAGCGGGTGCGAAGGCGAAACCGAAGCGCGCGAAACCTCGCACGAGGAACGCGAACGCTGCGGCTGTGGCGGACATGGACAGGGTGAAGGGCGCGGGCACGGCCAGGGCCAAGGGCGTGGACAGGGCCAAGGGCGTGGGCAGGGCGAAGGGCGCGGCCAGGGCCGAGGCCAGGGCCGGCGCGGTCTGAGAGTGCAGGAACGCGATGAGCTGCCGTCAGAGGGCCGCGCGAACCTCGGGCTGGCGGCCGTGGGCAGGCCGGGTCACGGACGTGGCGGCAGCTGCGGCTGCGGCGGTCACTGACCGGTGAGGGTCTGGGACGGGATCGGTGAGGTCCCGCCGCTCGAGGGTTCGGTCGTCACGATCGGGATGTTCGCGGGTATGCACCGCGGCCATCAGGCGATCATCGACGAGACGACCGCGCAGGCACACGCGCTCGGACTTCCTGCGATCGCCGTCACGTTCACGCCGCATCCGATGACGATCCATCAGCCCGATCGCGGGATCGTCCCGCTCTCGACATCGGCGCAGCGGGTCGCGAGCCTCGCGGCGGCAGGTGTCGATGCCGTGCTTCTCATCGGTTACGATCTCGAATTCGCATCGAACTCGCCCGAGCAGTTCGTCAAGACCTACCTTGTGGACGTCCTCAAGGCGCGCGCCATCGTGATCGGTGAGGATTCGCGCTTCGGCGCCGGAAACACCGGCGACACCCGGACGATGAGGGAACTCGGGCAGAAGCTCGGTTTCACGACCACGATCGTCGAAGACCTCTGCGACGCCAGAACTGGCCGTCGCTGGTCATCCACCTGGGTCCGCGAGGCGCTCGCCGACGGCGATGTGGCGACCGCAGGCCACATTCTGGGCCGTTCGCACTCGGTCCGCGGCGAGGTGGTGCACGGCGCCAAACGTGGGCGTGAACTGGGCTACCCCACGGCGAACCTGCAACTTGAGGAAATCGGGGTCATCCCTCGCGACGGCGTGTACGCCGGCTGGCTGCTCGAGGGCGGGCGCCGGCACCCCGCGGCGATCTCCGTGGGCACGAATCCTCAGTTCGAGGGCGTGCACCGTACCGTCGAAGCCCACGTTCTCGGCCGCACCGATCTCGACCTCTACGGCCAGGTGGTGACGGTCGAGTTCACGCGCTGGATCCGGCCAATGCGGAAGTTCGAGTCCGTCGGGGCGCTGCTGGACCGTATCGCTGAGGACGTCGTCGAGGCAGCTGACATGCTGGGTGTCCCGCGCCCGGCGCCGGCACGGCCCTCGGAGTCTGAGCCACTCGCCTGAACCACTCGCCTGAGCCGCCCACCTCGGAGGCGAAGACGGGGCGTGAGCGGCTTCACGCAGCCTGGCTGAGGGACCTGCGTGCCTGGCTGGTAGTCTGGACGGCGCCGTGTTTGATCGGCCACGGATAGTCGTGCCCGGGTGGATCTGCCCCGGCGCTCTGTGCAATGAATCGATATGAGGAGAACTAGTGGCGCTTTCGAAGGACGTCAAGGACCAGATCATCGCCGAGTACGCGACCCATGAGGGCGACACCGGTTCCCCGGAGGTGCAGATCGCGCTTCTCTCCCGCCGGATCAGGGATCTGACCGAGCACTTCAAGACCCACAAGCACGACCACCACTCGCGTCGCGGCCTGATGCTCCTCGTCGGCCAGCGGCGCCGCCTGCTGGGATACCTGCAGGAAGTCGACATCGAGCGTTACCGGTCCCTGATCGAGCGCCTCGGTCTCCGCCGCTGACACGCTGACCGGCCGGCCCGAACGGGTCGGCCGTCGCCATAACCGCATACTGGGAAAGCAAATACAACCCAACCGCGCAGTTCGCCGGTCCTCGGTGGTGGCTTCCGGATTCGAGTTCCGTGAGCTTCGACTGATGGCCGACCGGACCGCGGACGAAGCAGAACGGAGGGATATCCCTATGGAGGGTCCCGAAATCAAGTTCGCCGAGGCAACCATCGACAACGGTTCCTACGGCACCCGCACCATCCGATTCGAGACCGGCAGGCTGGCCCGCCAAGCCGCCGGTTCCGCCGTCGTCTACCTCGACGACGACACCATGATCCTCTCGGCAACCTCGGTGTCCAACCGGCCGAAGGACCACCTCGACTTCTTCCCGTTGACCGTCGATGTGGAGGAGCGCCAGTACGCCGCCGGCAAGATTCCCGGCTCGTTCTTCCGCCGCGAGGGCCGTCCCTCCACGGACGCCATCCTCGCCTGCCGCCTCATCGACCGGCCGCTGCGCCCCGCGTTCGTCAAGGGCCTGCGCAACGAGGTGCAGATCGTCGAGACCATCTTCTCGCTGCACCCGGACGACCTCTACGACGTGGTCGCGATCAACGCCGCGTCCATGTCCACGCAGCTCTCCGGCCTGCCCTTCTCCGGCCCGATCGGCGGAGTGCGCCTCGCATACGTCGACGGCGAGTGGGTCGGATTCCCGCGGTACTCCGAGTTGGAGCGCGCCACTTTCTCGATGGTCGTGGCCGGCCGCATCGTCGGCGACGACGTCGCCGTCATGATGGTCGAGGCGGAGGCGACCGACAACTCCTGGGAGCTCATCCAGGCCGGCGCGCCGAAGCCGACCGAGCAGGTTGTCGCCGACGGTTTCGAGGCCGCCAAGCCCCACATCCGCGCACTGTGCGAGGCCCAGGCGCGCCTGGCCGCCCAGGCCGCCAAGCCCACCGCCGAGTTCCCGCTCTACCCCGAGTACGCCCCCGAGGTGTACAGCCTCGTGGAGCCGAAGGTTCGCGAGGAGGTCGCGGAGGCGATCCAGATCGTCGGCAAGCTCGAGCGCGAGTCCCGCCTCGAGGCGATCCGTGCACGCGTTCTCGGTGAGATCGGTCGCGACTTCGAAGGCCGCGAGGGCGAGATCTCGGCCGCAATCCGCGCCGTCACCAAGAGCATGATCCGCCACCGCGTCCTCACCGAGGGCCAGCGCATCGACGGCCGCGGACTGAAGGACATCCGCACCCTGTCCGCCGAGGTCGAGGTGCTGCCGCGCGTGCACGGCTCGGCGCTGTTCGAGCGCGGCGAGACTCAGATCCTCGGCGTGACCACGCTCAACATGCTTCGCATGGAGCAGATGATCGACACGCTCTCGCCGGTCACGCGCAAGCGCTACATGCACAACTACAACTTCCCGCCCTACTCGACCGGTGAGACCGGCCGCGTGGGGAGCCCCAAGCGCCGCGAGATCGGCCACGGGGCGCTGGCCGAGCGTGCGATCATGCCCGTGCTTCCGAGCCGTGAGGAGTTCCCTTACGCGATCCGCCAGGTCTCCGAGGCGCTCGGCTCGAACGGCTCGACCTCCATGGGAGCGGTCTGCGCATCGACTCTCTCGCTGCTCAACGCGGGCGTGCCCCTGAAGGCCCCGGTGGCCGGTATCGCGATGGGTCTAATGAGCGACACCATCGACGGCGAGACACGCTACGCGGCACTCACGGACATTCTTGGAGCCGAGGACGCGTACGGTGACATGGACTTCAAGGTTGCGGGCACCCGCGACTTCGTCACCGCGATCCAGCTCGACACCAAACTCGACGGACTTCCCGCCTCGGTGCTGGCCGCAGCCCTGCAGCAGGCGCACGACGCCCGCGTCTACATCCTCGATGTCATGAATGAGGCGATCGACTCCCCGGACGAGATGGCCCCGACCGCTCCACGCGTCATCACGGTGACCGTGCCGGTGGACAAGATCGGCGAGGTCATCGGGCCCAAGGGCAAGATGATCAACCAGATCCAGGAAGAGACCGGCGCCGATATCACCATCGAGGATGACGGCACCGTGTACATCGGCGCCACCGACGGTCCCGCGGCCGAAGCTGCGCGCAACATGATCAACCAGATAGCCAACCCGCAGATGCCCGAGGTAGGGGAGCGGTTCGTCGGGACGGTGGTCAAGACGACCACCTTCGGCGCCTTCGTCTCCCTCTCGCCCGGCAAGGACGGCCTGCTCCACATCTCGCAGGTTCGTAAGCTCGTGGGCGGTCAGCGCGTGGATACGGTCGACGACGTGCTTCCGGTCGGCTCGAAGGTCGAGGTCGAACTCGGCGAGATCGACGCCCGCGGGAAGCTCTCGCTATGGGCCGTGATCGACGGCGAGGCGAGCGGTGACGCGCCTCAGCGCGAGCGCCGCGACGGCGACCGTGGCCCCCGTGGTGGCGAACGCGATGGTGACCGTGAGCGTGGCAGCGACCGCAACCGTGGCGGCGAACGCAACCGGGAAGATCGCGACGATGAGCGCGGTGGCGACCGCCGTCGTCGGCAGCGCACGCGCCGTCACCAGGACGAGCGTGACGGCACACGCCAGCTCTCCGAGGTGGAGTCGCTCGACTCCTTCGCGGCAACCGACGACGGTCAGCCTCGCGACTGACCCGTAGAACCAGAAAATGGAGGGGACGTGCACTTGCACGTCCCCTCCGTCATATCGCTTGATACGGCGCGCCACCGCGCTGCCGGAGCTCGGCGTCTGCCAAATGCGTTTCCGGTCCTGGGCCGCGGGAAGCCCTACACTGAGGCGGATGTCTCAAAGCCTGTGGACCGTGATCGACCTCGGCACACTCCCCACCGCCCCCGGCACCGAACTGAAGCTCGAGCAGGACGGCGCGCTCATTCGGCGCTCCGTGCTCCCCGGCGGCATCCGCGTGCTGACCGAGCACATTCCGGCGTCGCGTTCGGCCGCCGTCGGCGCGTGGGTGGCCGCCGGATCGCGCGACGAGCGCGACGAAGAGGCCGGTTCCACCCACTTCCTCGAGCACCTCCTCTTCAAGGGCACCCCGAGCCGCACGGCCTACGACATCTCTTCCGCGTTCGACGCCGTCGGAGGTGACGCGAACGCTGCGACCGCCAAGAACTACACCTTCTACTACGCCCGCGTTCTCGACGCCGACCTCCCCATGGCCATCGAGGTCCTCCTCGACATGGTCACCAGCTCCTCGCTCTCCGAGGCACACTTCGAGGTCGAGCGCGGCGTCATCCTCGAAGAACTCGCCATGATGCTCGACGATCCCTCCGACCTCGTCCACGAGCGTTTCACCGAGACTCTCCTGGCCGGTCATCCGCTCGGGCGACCGATCGGGGGCACGCCGTCGTCGATCGGGACGCTGCCCCATGCCGCCGTGCTGGAGCACTACCGGCGGACGTACGTCCCGTCGGAGCTCGTGGTCACTGCCGCCGGGAACGTCGATCACGACGCCGTGGTCCGGTGGGTCATCGAGGGTGCCCGGCGCGGTGGCTGGGTCCTCAGCGGCGACGACGTGCCCGCTGCGCGGCGCCAAGCCGGTGACGTGGTCTACGGTCCCGGGAAGTCGGTGTTCTTCGAAAGGAACGTCGAGCAGGCGCACGCGATCCTGGGCTGGCCCGGGGTCGCGAACTCCGATCCGCGGCGATTCGCCCTCGGGGTTGCGAACACGATTCTCGGCGGCGGGATGAGTTCGCGGCTGTTCCAGGAAATCCGCGAGAAGCGTGGTCTCGCATACTCCACCTACGCCTTCTCGTCACAGTACGCCGAGGGCGGCGTCGTGGGGCTCTTCGCGGCGTCGTCGCCCCGATCGATGGCACAGGTTGTGGAGGTGCTGCGCGACGAGGCCCAGCGGATGGTGTCCGAGCCCGTGGGTGCCGACGAACTCGCGCGTGCCATCGGCCAGATCCGCGGGAACTACGTGCTTTCGCTTGAGGACTCGGGGTCGCGCATGACCCGCCTCGGTCTCGCGGAGATCGTGACGGGCCGGCTGCTGTCCTTCGACGAGACGCTCCGCAACTACGCCGAAGTCACCACCGACGACGTACTCCGGGTCAGCTCCGAACTCATGGGTGGGGAACCGACGCTTGTGGTCGTGGGCCCTGGCGCTGCCGGGGCTGCTCTCTGACACCTGCGCGCGCCAAGTCTGTGCGGCACTGACCGCTGAGTAGTCTGATCCCATGAATCTGCGAGTGGCCGTGATCGGTGCCAAAGGACGAATGGGACGCACTGTCTGCGAAGCGATCGAGGGTGCGTCGGACATGGAGCTCGTCGCGCGTCTCGACCTTGGTGACGAGATGGCGACGCTTGCAGGCAAGGCGGAAGTGGCGGTGGACTTCACCCACCCCGATGCCACGGAGTCGAACGTCCACGCGCTCATCGACGCCGGCGTGAACATGGTCGTGGGAACAACTGGGTGGAACACGGACTCCCTCGCGCGCGTGCGGGAGCACCTTGAGCGTGCTTCCGGCGTCAATGTGCTGATCGCTTCCAACTTTGCGCTCTCGGCAGTGCTCGCCATGAAGTTCGCGGCGGAGGCGGCACCGCTGTTCGAGTCGGTAGAGGTGATCGAGCTTCACCACCCGAACAAGGTGGACGCGCCGTCCGGCACCGCCGTGAGCACGGCGCAGGGCATGGCTGCCGCGCGGGCCGAGGCAGGCATCGGCCCGAGCCCGGACGCAACCGAGAAGAGCCTGGATGGCGCGCGGGGCGCCGTCGTCGAAGGTATCCACGTGCACGCCATTCGCCTGCGAGGTCTCGTGGCGCACGAGGAGATAGTGCTCGGTAACCCGGGCGAGCAACTCACGATTCGCACCGATTCCTTCGACCGGATCAGCTTCATGCCGGGAGTCCTCCTCGCGGTGCGAAGGATCGGGGAGCGCGCCGGACTCACGGTCGGACTCGACAAACTCCTCTGACGGGCCGGCGGGCTACTCCGCGGTGGCGGGGTCGCCGATCCCGGCCCACCACGCATCCTCGATCATCTCGGCGCCGGCCACCTCATACGCGCGCCGCAGTCCGAGCGGCGCGAAGTCCGAATCCGTGAGGAAACGCTGGCGGAGCTCGTCACCGCGGACCGCCCAGATCCGCATTGACTCGGCGCCTGCCATCGCAAGGATGTCGGCTGTGGCATTGAGCAATCGCGCCGCATGCGTGTCGCCGGGATATCCGGGATCCACCTCGAGGGCGACGATCTCGGCGTCGATCCATGCGCCGCCCAATTCGCCGCGGCCCGATTCGCCGCCGTCCGCCTCGAGCGGCGCGATGGCCGCGAAGCCCACGACGATCTCGCCGTCCAGGGCCACCAGCACCTTGTGCCTGGCGCTCGGCGGCTCCTCGATCGCGCTGCGCCACTGCGCCGCGATGGCGTCAGCGTCGAACAGTGCCACCACCTCCCCAGGAAGCGCGCGACCGAGTCCTGCGCCCACCTGCCGGAGCAGCCCGGACTGATGAATCTGGCCGAGGCGAGCGGCGTCCTCGGGGCGTGCGGGCCGAACGAGGGACGCGGTCGGGGCGGGGCTCACCCGGCAACACTAACCGGTGCCCCGAAACCCCACGACACGCGCGTCCCGAGGGACGGCGGTCCCGGCTTCGACCGGCGGATCAGGCGATACCGTTGGGCCATGGACGCACGCGCACAGTTCGGAACCGTCATCGTTGCCATGGTCACGCCTTTCAAGGCGAACGGCGAGCTGGACCTGGAGGCGGCACAGCGTGTCGCCACCCACCTCGTGGACACCGGATGCGACGGCGTCCTCGTCTCCGGCACCACCGGCGAGTCTCCCACCACGCACAGCGATGAGAAGGTCGCGTTGATCCGCGCGGTGAAGAGCGCAGTCGGGGACCGGGCGAAGGTCATGGCCGGCGCCGGTTCGAACCACACGGATCATGCCGTCCGCATGGCGGCACAGGCCCAGGATGCGGGCGCTGACTCGCTGCTCGTCGTCTCGCCGTACTACAACCGCCCATCGCAGGACGGAGTCGCGGCGCACATCGAGGCCGTCGCATCGGCGGCCGACCTCCCGGTCATGGTCTACGACATTCCCGGGCGGACAGGCGTGGCCGTCGGCCCCGAGGCATCCGCCCGCCTCGCGAAGCACGCCAACATCGTCGCTTTCAAGGACGCCACCGGTAACGCGGTCGCAGGCTGCCGTCGCGGCCGAGAGCTCGGCATGGCCGTCTACTCCGGCGATGACGGCCTCAATCTCTCGTTCCTCGCCCACGGTGGAGTCGGGATGGTCTCGGTCGTCGGTCACGTGGCCGCGGACCGCTACCGCCGCATGGTGGACGCCATGCGCCCCGACGACGACGGCAACGTCAACCTGGGAGAAGCCCTCGCGATCCACAACGAGGTGGCCCCACTCAACGACGCGATCATGGGCGGGGGCCAGGGTGCCGTTCTCGCGAAGACCGCGATGGCCGAACTCGGCGTGATCGACGAGGCGCACTTCCGGCTGCCGATCGTGGGCGCCACCGAGCCGCAGGTGGAGGCACTCCGCGCGGCGCTGCGGCAACTCGAATACGCCCGCGTCTGACCAGCGGCCCGGATCCGCCGGATCCGCGTCGCTCTGGCAGGATTGACCACGTGAGTCATCCGCATCCCGAACTGTCCGCACCTCCGAAGCTCGCAGAAGACACGCTGCGCGTGGTCCCGCTCGGGGGGCTCGGCGAGGTCGGACGCAATATGACCGTCTTCGAACTCAACGGCAAGCTCCTCGTGGTCGACTGTGGCGTCCTCTTCCCGGAGGACCAGCAGCCCGGCGTGGATCTCATCCTCCCGGACATCACCTACATCGAGGACCGCCTCGACGACGTCGTCGCCGTCGTCCTCACTCACGGACACGAGGACCACATCGGCGCGGTCCCGTACCTGCTGCGTCGCAAGCCGGACATCCCGCTCATCGGCTCGGAGCTCACGCTCGCGTTCGTGGAGGCGAAGCTCAAGGAGCACCGCATCACGCCCTACACGCTTCAGGTGGCCGAAGGGGACGTGGAGTCGCTCGCTCCGTTCGAGTGCGAGTTCGTGGCGGTCAACCACTCGATCCCGGACGCGCTCGCCGTCATGATCCGGACAGCGGCGGGCAACGTGCTCCACACCGGTGACTTCAAGATGGACCAACTGCCGCTCGACGGGCGCATCACCGATCTGCGGGCGTTCGCCCGGTTCGGCGAGGAAGGCGTCGACCTGTTCATGGCCGACTCGACCAACGCGGAAGTACCCGGCTTCACCACCCACGAGCGCGAGATAGGACCAGTGCTGGACTCCGTGTTCGCGCAGGCCCGCGGCCTGATCGTGGTCGCGTCCTTCGCCTCGCACGTCCACCGCATCCAGCAGGTCATCGACTCGGCGCAGCGCCACGGCCGGAAGGTCAGCTTCGTGGGACGTTCGATGGTCCGGAACATGGGACTGGCGGCGGAACTCGGCTTCCTCCGGGTTCCGGAGGGCATCCTCGTGGACAACAAGACCGCCGAGAATCTGCCGCGCGAGGAGGTCGTGTTCGCAGCCACGGGCTCGCAGGGCGAGCCGATGTCCGCACTGTCTCGCATGGCCAATCGCGACCACAAGATCGAGGTCGGCGCGGGGGACACGGTCATCTTCGCCTCGTCGCTCATCCCGGGCAATGAGAACTCCGTGTTCCGGCTCATCAACGGCCTGATGCGTCACGGCGCCCGCGTCGTCCACCAGGGCAACGCCACCGTCCACGTATCCGGCCACGCGAGCGCCGGCGAGTTGCTGTACTGCTACAACATCGTCCAGCCGAACTACGCGATGCCGATCCACGGCGAGATCCGCCACCTCGTGGCCAACGGCGCGCTCGCCGTACAGACCGGGCTCTCTCCCGAGCACGTGATGCTGGCGGAGGACGGCGTGGTGGTGGATCTCGCGGCGGGCAGGGCCCGCATCGTCGGCGCTGTTCCGTGTGGCTACGTCTACGTGGACGGAGCGTCGGTGGGAGAGATTACCGAGGCCGAGTTGAAAGACCGCCGCATTCTCGGTGAGGAGGGGTTCATCTCGGTGTACGCCGCTGTTGACGCCTCAAGCGGGAAGGTCGTGGCCGGACCGCACATCCAGGCGCGCGGCGTGCCCGAGGGTGAGGACGTGTTCGACCAGCTCATCCCGGATCTGCGCCGTGCTCTCGAGGAGAGGGCCCGCGAGTCCTCCGACACCCGGCAGCTCGAGCAGGTGCTGCGTCGCGGGGTCGGGCAGTTCGCCTCGAGGAAGCTCAAGCGCCGGCCGATGATCATCCCGGTGGTCATCGAGACGTGAGCCTCGCCGCACCCTCGCCATCGCCCGGCGCGTCACCCAGCCGATGGGTGCGTGGCGGCGTTAACGTCGGGGCAACATGGCTTCCCGTACATCTTCCCCCGCGCGGTCGGCCTCGTCGAAGGGCGCTTCGGCCGGCCGCGGCGTCTCCGCGCGCCAGAAAGCGCGGAAACGCAGCGTGATGGACCGGATCTTCGGGCGTAACAAGCCCGATTCGAAGCGCACCAAGGAACTCCCGCGCGCCAAGGACGGCGAGAAGCCTGTGCGTGGGCAGTCCGCGAGCAGGCAGCCCACGCGCAGGCAGACCACCAGTCAGCAGCCCGAGGACTACGATCCGCCCAACCGCGACGGCTTCGGCTTCGCGCTGATCGCCCTCGCCGTGATCGTCGCGGCCCGCGAGTGGTTCGGCCTCTCGGGCCTCGCCGGTGACGTCATCCACCACGCAGCCGCCGGGCTCCTCGGTGTCCTCGGCGTCACGCTCCCGGTGCTGTTCGTGCTTCTCGCGTTCCGGCTCTTCAAACACCCGGAAGAGGGACGGGTCAACGGGCGCGTCACCATCGGCGGCACCCTCTTCATGGCCTCCATTGCGGGCTTCATCCACATCGGCGCCGGCCTGCCCCACATCCTCGACGACTTCCCCGGCATCGAAAGCGCCGGTGGCGTCCTCGGATGGCTCGCTGCCGCCCCCATCTCCGTGCTCTTCACGCACTACGCGGCCGCCGCACTTCTCGTCCTTCTCCTGTTCTTCTCCGTGCTCATCATCACGGCGACGCCGGTCGCGCAAATCCCCGCGAAGATCCGGGGCCTCCTCCCCACTCGTTCCCGCGAAGACGCCGCCACCACCGACGCTCCGTCAGCCTCCGCCCGGACCCGGGCCGCACCCTCGGCCCCGCAGGAGACCCAGGTGACGCCGCCCTACGACCAGGCGGCTCACGTCGACGCCCCCGCACCGTCGCGGCGTTCCCGCAAGAAGAACGAGAACGGCGCACGCAGGAGCGCGGCCGGATCAAGCGCGGAAGGGACCGAGGTCATCCCGGAGCATCACCTCGAGGCGCCGCCCACGCAGGCTCTGCCGGCACGCGCGGAGCAACTCGAACTCTCGCCGGACGTCGTCTACACGCTTCCCGGCGATCAGCTCCTGAAGAAGGGCGGGCCCCACAAGACCCGCTCGGCCGCCAACGACGCCGTCGTCGACCGGCTGACCGAGGTCTTCGACCAGTTCGAGATCCCCGCGATGGTCACCGGATTCTCGCGAGGACCGACCGTCACGCGGTACGAGGTCGAGCTGGGACCGGGCACCAAGGTCGAACGGGTGACGGCGATGTCGAAGAACATCGCCTACGCGGTCGCCTCGCCGGACGTGAGGATTCTCTCCCCGATCCCCGGAAAGTCCGCTATCGGCATCGAGATCCCGAACGCCGACCGCGAGATCGTCGCCCTCGGCGACGTGCTGCGCAGCGGCGTGGCGCACAAGTCGGAGCACCCGCTGACCGTGGGCGTGGGCAAGGACGTCGAGGGCGGGTACGTCGTCGCGAATCTGGCGAAGATGCCGCACCTGCTCGTGGCCGGCGCCACCGGCTCCGGCAAGTCGAGCTTCATCAACTCGATGATCGTCTCGATCATGATGCGCTCCACCCCGGAGCAGGTCCGGATGGTCCTGGTGGACCCGAAGCGCGTGGAGCTCACCGTTTACGAGGGCATCCCGCACCTCATCACGCCCATCATCACCAATCCCAAGAAGGCTGCCGAAGCCCTGGAGTGGGTGGCGAAGGAGATGGACGTCCGCTATGACGATCTCGCCACCTTCGGCTACAAGCACATCGACGATTTCAACGCCGCGGTGCGTTCTGGCGCCGTGCAACCGCTGCCCGGCTCGGAACGGAAGATCGCGCCGTACCCGTACCTCCTGGTGATCGTCGACGAGATGGCGGACCTCATGATGGTCGCCCCGCGAGATGTGGAGTCCTCGATTCAGCGGATCACGCAGCTCGCACGGGCGGCGGGCATCCATCTCGTGCTCGCGACGCAGCGTCCGTCCGTCGACGTCGTCACAGGCCTGATCAAGGCGAACGTGCCATCGCGGCTCGCGTTCGCGACGTCGTCGCTGGCGGACTCGCGCGTGATCCTCGACCGTCCCGGCGCGGAGAAACTGGTCGGTCAGGGCGACGCGCTCTTCCACCCGTCAGGCAAGGCAAATCCCATGAGGGTCCAGGGATCGTGGGTCTCGGAGGACGAGATTCAGTCCGTGGTCGAGCACGTCAAGACGCAGATGAAGCCCGTCTACCGGGAGGACGTCGCGGCGCCGGTCGCGAAGAAGCAGGTGGACGAGGACATCGGGAACGACCTCGATCTGCTGCTGCAGGCCGCGGAACTCGTGATCTCCACATCTTTCGGTTCCACGTCCATGTTGCAGCGCAAACTGCGGGTCGGGTTCGCGAAGGCCGGCCGTTTGATGGACCTGCTCGAGTCCCGTGAGGTCGTCGGCCCGTCGGAGGGATCGAAGGCGCGCGATGTCCTGGTCAGGCCTGAGGATCTGGATGCCACGCTCGCGATGCTCCGCGGTGAACCGTACGAGGAATCCGAACCGAGTGAGGAACGGTACGGTGGGGTCACCGAGGTGATCGACGAGGACCAGCCGTGGATCGATCGGTCCGATGAAGAAGACGGTGACGGAAACGAGGACGCGTGGCAACTGACGGGCAGATAGCTCCCACGTTCAACATCGCCAACATCCTGACAGTCATCCGGCTGATTCTCGTGCCCGTGTTCGTGTGGCTCTATCTGCAGGAATCGACGGCGATGCGATTCGTTGCCGCGGCGGTTTTCTCGATAGCTGCAATTACGGATCAACTCGATGGCCATCTGGCCCGCTCGCGCGGGCTTGTCACGGATTTCGGCAAGATCCTCGACCCGATCGCGGACAAGGCGCTCGTGATCTCGGGCCTGCTGCTCCTCTCCTGGGATGGTTTCGTGCCGTGGTGGGTGACGATCCTCATCCTGGTGCGAGAACTGGGCATCACGCTCCTGCGAATGGCGATGGTACGCCGCGCCGTCATGGCGGCGTCGCAGGGCGGCAAGATCAAGACCACCCTGCAGATGATTTTCCTGATCGGCATGCTCGTGCCGTGGCACGGATTCCTCCCCGGCGCCTTCGCGGACGTGCTGCTGCTGATTCTCGAGGCCGTCATGTATCTCGCGCTCGCGGTGACTCTCGTGACCGGAGTGATGTACATACGAGACGCGTGGGTGATCGCCCACCGGCCCGAGACGGAGGAGATGCAGGCGTGACGGAGGCATGGGCCGAGGAACAGGTACCGGGTGCCGTGGTACAGGCGGCGCGCGACGCCGCGCAACGCGTGGTGCGGGCCCTGAAGCGTTCCGAGGGCGGAACGATTGCCAGTGCGGAGTCGCTCACGTCCGGCCTTGTGGCCTCGGCACTGGCCGAGGTTCCCGGTGTCTCGGAGTGGTTTCTGGGCGGCGTGGTCGCCTACAGCTTCGACGTGAAGTCGGGACTGCTCGGGGTCGATCGTGACCTACTGGAACGCCTGGGCGCCGTCAACGAGACCGTCGCCGTGCAGATGGCTCGCGGCGCTTGCGAGAACCTCGGAGCCAGGTGGGCCGTGGCGACGACGGGAGTTGCGGGACCAGGGCCCGCGGAAGGCAAACCCGAGGGAACGGTCTGGCTGGCTGCCGTTGACGCGAAGAGCGGTGACGTCCTGACTCGGTGCATCAGCGTGGAAGGAACGCGAGACGGCGTGCGATGGGCCGCCAGTGGGGCCGCGCTGGAACTGCTCGCCCGATGCGTGGAACAAAACCTGGGCACCTGACGTTGAAGAAGGCAATGGATATTCACACGACCACACCCCGCCCGACCATGGCCACACACCCGGCACGATCGCCTCACAATTCCGGCGCACGCCCTAACTACGTGCCCCGCTACGCTGTAAACAGGACACCGGCGAAGGGTACAACTGTGGTTTTGCGTCGTGAGATCGGCGAGGTTCTGCGCAACGTCCGGCAGCACCAGCGCAGGACTCTGCGCGAGGTCTCGTCAGCCGCCCAGGTCTCCCTCGGTTACCTCTCCGAGGTCGAGCGTGGCCAGAAGGAAGCATCCTCTGAACTCCTGGCCTCGATCTGCCAGGCACTTGACGTCCCGATGTCGGAAATCCTCCGCGAGGTCGCGGAGCGTATCGGCGCGATCGAGGGCGTTCAGATTCCGGACACAGTTCCGGCGGACCTCGCGGACTTCGCTCCCACCCTGCGGTGACATACCCTGTGATCCCGCTGTGAAGCACTCCGAGTTGGACCAGGCCTTCATCGACGCCTTCGGTCGTTACCGCGGTCCCGCTCTCCACCGCGATCTGGCTCTCACGCGGTTCGGTTCCCGTTCCGCGTGGGAAGCGGTGCGCGAGGGCGAGGATCCCCAGGCGGTTTGGTCAGCCGTTTGCGAGGAGATGGAGCTCGACGACGAGTGGCGTTTCCCGCACCGCCGCGAACGCCGGTCACCGCAGCCGACCAGCGCTCCTGGCGGTCCCGGCGGCTCGATCTGAGATTCGGCCGCGACACGCCGGGCACGTCAATCTTCTCGAACGTCTGTTCGGCATATTCTGGTGCACAGGTGACCGTCTGATGCGGCTCTCTCCACAGATGAGAGGGCGGCGGGCGACGATGTCAGTGGTCGGGCATAGCGTCACTGATGGGCCGCTCGGAGAGGGCGGACCATGGCAAGGACCAGGAGAACAGGGGCGGGTGACCGCCGGACCGGAGAGGTGAACCATGGCCGCACCAGGCGCTGACCGCGCGAAGGCTCTTGAAGCCGCACTCGCGCAGATCGACAAGAACTTTGGTAAGGGCTCCATCATGCGGCTCGGCGATGAGAGCCGGCCGCCGGTGGCCGTTATCCCGACGGGTTCCGTCGCGCTCGACGTAGCTCTCGGAATCGGCGGACTGCCCCGAGGCAGGGTCGTGGAGATCTATGGCCCGGAATCCTCCGGTAAGACGACTGTCGCCCTTCACGCTGTGGCGAGCGCACAGAGGGCGGGTGGCATCGCCGCTTTCATCGATGCGGAGCACGCCCTCGATCCGGAGTACGCGAAGAACCTCGGTGTGGACACCGATGCGCTCCTGGTCTCCCAGCCGGACACCGGAGAGCAGGCGCTCGAGATAACGGACATGCTCATCCGTTCGGGCGCACTCGACATCATCGTGATCGACTCCGTGGCTGCTCTTGTGCCCAAGGCCGAGATCGAGGGTGACATGGGCGATTCGCACGTCGGTCTCCAGGCACGGCTCATGTCGCAGGCGCTGCGGAAGCTCACCGGCGCGCTCTCGTCAACCGGGACCACTGCGATTTTCATCAACCAGTTGCGTGAGAAGATCGGCGTCTTCTTCGGGAGCCCCGAGACCACCACCGGCGGTAAGGCGCTCAAGTTCTACTCTTCGATCCGGCTGGACGTGCGCCGCATCGAGACGCTCAAGGACGGGACCTCGCCGGTCGGCAACCGGACGCGCGTGAAGGTCGTGAAGAACAAGATGGCGCCGCCTTTCAAGCAGGCCGAGTTCGACATCATCTACGGCCAGGGCATATCTCGTGAGGGCGGATTGATCGACCTCGGTGTCGAGCACGGCATCGTGCGCAAGTCCGGTTCCTGGTTCACCTACGAGGGCGATCAGCTGGGCCAGGGCAAGGAGAACTCCCGGCAGTTCCTCAAGGACAACCCCCCGCTCGCGGAGGAGATCGAGAAGAAAATCCTGGACAAGCTGGGCATCGGCCCCGAGGCCGCCGCGCGGAGAGCCGCGGAGGAGGCGGCCGCCAAGGCCGCCGGAGAGGGAGCGGTGGACGAGGCCGAACGCCTCACGCGTGACGCTGCCACAGCCGGAACCGCCAAGGGCGCCGGCAAGGTGCCGCGGGGCTTCTGATGCGCAGTTCCCGCCGCCGGCCCGTCCCCGAGGGCGAGCCGGCGGGAGCGCCGGCTACCGCCGAGAACCAGGAGCAGGCAGCGCGCGCGATCGTGCTGCGGCAACTGACGATCACCTCCCGGTCCCGCGAGCAACTCCGCGTGAAGCTGGAGCAGCGGGGCATCCCCGATGATGTGTCCGAGCGGGTCCTTGACCGTTTCACCGAAGTGGGTCTTATCGACGACGCTGCCTACGCCGAGATGCTTGTGCGCACGGGGCGGGAGTCCCGGGGGCTCTCCCGGCGTGGCCTGGCGGTGGAACTGCGGAAGAGAGGCGTGGATGGGGACACGGCGGCGGCCGCCATCGATGCGGTCGACGATGAGGCGGAGTTCGCGACCGCCCTCCGGCTCGCAGAGAGGAAGGCCGCCTCGACCATCGGGCTGGAGCGAGCAGTCCGCGAGCGGAGGATTGCCGGAATGCTCGCGCGCAAGGGGTACGGGTCTTCGGTGGTGTACAGGGCCGTTGGAGAGGTCCTGGCGGCCGATTCCGGGTTCCGCGATTGAGGGCACTGCCGCAAGCGGCGTGGGCGAGGCGTGCTACGGAAGTTCGCGCGCCGTCGTCGTCGGATGGGGGCGGTGATGAACCGTCGAGGGATCGATCGGCCCGGTGTGGATGGAACCCAGCATGGGTGCGCGGCCTTCATCCGCGGGATCGAGGTCCGCGATCTCGATCGAGGTACGCGAAGTGAGCTTGAGGGCGAGCCTGTCGGCGAGCCGTGACAGCGCGAAGTTGATCGCGATGAACACCACGGCCACCACCATGAGGGCGGGCAGGAGGTTCTGGTACGCCGTTCCCACCAGGCGCGACTGCCGCAGCAGTTCTGAGTAGGTGATCAGGTAGCCGAGCGCCGTGTCCTTGAGGATCACCACGAGCTGGGAGACCATGGACGGCATCATCGCGATGAGTGCCTGCGGCAAGAGGATGCTCGAGAGGGTCTGCCTCTGGGACAGTCCGATGGAGAGTCCGGCCTCGCTCTGGCCGCTCGGGAGGTTGACAACCCCGGAGCGGATGAGTTCGGCGATGACGGATCCGTTGTAGAGCGTAAGCCCGGTTACGACCGCCCAGAATGGCGCATCGGCGGGATGAATGACGCCGGACCGGGAGTACAAGAAGTAGAAGAAGATCATCATCACGAGTACGGGGACCGCGCGGAAGAACTCCACCACCACGCCCGAGAGGAACCTAATCACGCGGTTCGAAGAGAGCCGCCCCACGCCGAAGATGAGTCCGAAGACGTTGGCGAGGACCATGGAGAGCGCGGCGGCGGTGATGGTCGCGATGAGGCCCGGAAGCAGGTAATAGCGCCAGACGTCCGCGCCGATGAACGGTCGCCACTTCGCAGCGGTCAACTGGCCGCGATCCTCGAGCGCGATGAACACGACGACCAGGAGCCCGAGTACTGCCACACCGCCGATGATGTTCATGAGAACGATCCGGCGCCGGGTCTTGGGGCCGGGTGCATCGAACAGGACTGCCGTGTTCATCGGGCCACCTTCCAGCGACGTGACGCCCATGTGGACAGCATCCCGAGGGGCAGCACGATCGCGACGAAGCCGATGGCGATGATGAGAAAAATCTCGACCATGAGGTCAGGACGGAACTCGATCATCGTGTACATGACGCTCGACGCCTGCACGACTCCGGCCGCCTGCGCGACCGTGGTGTTCTTGGTGAGCGCGATCATCGTGTTTCCAAGCGGGGCGATGGCGCCCCGGAATGCCTGGGGCAGGATTACTTGGATCATGGACTGGCCGAACGTGAGCCCGATCGAACGTGCTGCCTCGGCCTGACCGAGGGGGACGGTGTTCACGCCGGAACGGATCGCCTCGCACACGAAGGCCGCGTGGTAGACGGAGAGGCCGAGTACAGCCAGCCGGAAACCGTTCCTCGCTATGAAGCCCGGCTCTCCCGGAGTGGCGAGGACGACTCCCAGCTGACCCCAGAGTCCCAGGGACGCGGCGAGGATGATGAGCGTCAGCGGCGTGTTGCGCACCAGTTCCACGTAGGCGGTGCCTGCGGCCCGCAGACTCGGAGCGGGGGAGACCCGCATGACCGCAACGATCGTTCCGATGAGCAACGATCCGATGGCCGAGAACAGCGCCAACCGCAAAGTCATCGCGAAAGCGCCGACTATGTTGTACGTCGCGAAGAGTTCGCCCACGACTCACCTCCCTTGGCACGGACCTGTGGGGCCCGCAGTCGCGGGCCCCACGCGGTTCACATCATCGGCATTCGAACGTTTCCGGCGGGTTCACCTCGGTGTTGTACTGGTAGTCCTCGCCCGCGTTGTCCGCGAGAGCCTGTTCCCAGGAGCCGTCGTCGATCATCGCCTGAATGGCCTCGTTGACCTGCTCACATGTGTCGGTTGAGCCCATCGGGAGTCCGACGCCGTAGTTCTCGGTGGAGAACGTGTTGCCCACGACCTTGAGCTCCCCGGCGAAGGCGTCCTGGTTCGCGAAGCCCGCGAGGATGATGTCATCGGTGGTGACGGCATCGACGGTCTGCGCGGTCAGCAGCTCCACGCACTCGGAGTATGTGGCGGCAGGGTACAGCTCCACGCCCGGGTGCTCGTCACGGATGCGCTCGGCGGAGGTCGATCCCTCGACGGAACAGAGGATCCTGTCGGTGAGGGCGTCCGGTCCCGTGATGTCCATCTCATCCTGACGGACGAGCAGGTCCTGGCCGGCGATGAAGTACGGTCCGGCGAAGTCGACGCGCTCCGCCCGGGCATCGGTGATCGAGTAGGTCGCGAAGATCATGTCGACCTGGCCGTTCTCGAGCATGGTCTCCCGGTTCGCGGAGATCGACTCCACCCACTCGATGTTCGCCGGGTCGTAGCCCATGTACTCGACCACATACTTGGCGACATCCACGTCGAAGCCGGTGAAATCGGCGCCCTCCTGTAGGCCCAGGCCGGGCTGGTCGTACTTGATGCCGATGGTGATCGTCTCGCCACTGAGGTCGCCTCCGGCAGCACCGCCGTCGGTGGCTCCGGTTGCGGTTCCTGCAGGCTGTCCGTTGGCTCCGTCGTCATCGCCGTTGCCACAGGCCGCCAGGGTCAGGCCGAGCACTGCGATGGCGCTCGCCGCGATCAGTCGGTTTCTCATGTGTTTCTCCTCCTCGTATTACTCATCAATGGGTCAGCAGTTTGGAGAGGAAATCCTTCGCGCGGTTGCTTTGCGGATTCGTGAAGAATTCCTGGGGAGTGCTTTCCTCGACGATCTGGCCGTCCGACATGAAGATCACCCGATCGGCGGCCTTCCGGGCGAAGCCCATCTCGTGAGTCACGACGATCATCGTCATCCCGTCTTTGGCCAGTTTCGTCATGACGTCGAGAACCTCGTTGATCATCTCCGGATCGAGAGCCGATGTCGGTTCGTCGAAGAGCATGACCATGGGATCCATGGCCAGCGAGCGGGCGATCGCCACGCGCTGTTGTTGCCCACCCGACAATTGCGCGGGGTACTTGTTCGCCTGGTCTTTGACGCCAACACGATCGAGAAGGCCCATTGCCTTCTTCTCGGCGTCTTTCTTGGACATTTTACGGACCTTCCTCGGTCCGAGTGTCACGTTGTCGAGAATTGTTTTGTGGGCAAAGAGATTGAAGGACTGGAATACCATTCCGACCTCCGCGCGGAGGCTTGCGAGTTGCTTTCCCTCCTCCGGCAACGGCCTGCCGTTGACGCTGATTCCGCCGGAATCGATGGTCTCGAGCCTGTTGATGGTGCGGCAGAGCGTCGATTTCCCCGAGCCGGACGGTCCGATAACGACGACGACTTCACCAGGATTGACCTCAAGATTGATGTCTCTCAGGACATGGAGACTTCCGAAGTGCTTGTTCACGTCACGAAGACGCACAAGGGGAGACGCCACTGTGCTCGAAGTCATACTTGGGACGATACCGACCATGTGAAGGCGCAGCGAGTCGCATGGGTAACCGTAGGGTAACGATCGCATGCGATTTCGTTCTCTGACGGCCGGTAATGTAGTACTTAATCATGAACGCCATTCCGCGACCAATTCTTGAGATCGCCGAGTCAGCTGGTATCGATACCGCGCTGCTCGAGACCCACGGCCCGCATGTCGCGAAGCTGCCGATCCCCGAGTCGGGCTACCCGTGGGAGCCCGCACCGCTCATCGACGTTACCGCGGTCACACCCACTCCTCTCGGTGAGGGCAAGACCACGACGGCGATCGGCCTGGCCCAGGGTCTCAAGAGAATCGGCAAGCGTCCGATCCTGACCCTCCGGCAGCCGTCGCTGGGGCCGACCTTCGGAATCAAGGGTGGCGCGTCAGGCGCGGGCAAGAGCGAGATCATTCCCTCCGAGATGCTCAACCTGCACCTCACGGGCGACTTCCACGCCGTTACCGCCGCACACAACATGCTCGCCGCCATGGTCGACAACCACCTGCACCACGGCAACGCTCTCGGTATCGACGAGCGGACGATCACGTGGCCGCGCGTCCTCGACGTCAATGACCGGGCGCTGCGCCACATCGTCGTCGGGCTCGGCACGAAGGTGGACGGCGTCACCCGGCAGGCGTCCTTCGACATCACTGCGGCTTCGGAGGTCATGACCATCCTGGCTCTCGCCCGGGACCTGCAAGACTTGCGCGCACGTCTGGCACGGATAGTCGTCGGATACACGTTCGACGGGCGCCCGGTCACTGCCGAAGACCTGAAGGCCGCGGGCGCGATGGCCGTTCTCCTGCGGGATGCGCTGCGTCCCAACCTCATGCAGACGACCGAGGGCGTGCCGACTCTCATCCACACGGGCCCGTTCGGGAACATCGCCACGGGCAACTCCTCGGTGGTGGCCGACCGCATGGCCGGCGGGCTGGGAGACATGGTGATCACCGAGTCCGGCTTCGGCGCGGACCTCGGAGCGGAACGGCTCGTCAACCTGAAGTCGCGGTTCGGGCTCTCGCCGGCGCTCGCCGTCGTCGTCGTGACGGTGCGCTCGCTGAAGGCGCACTCGGGGCGTTACCGCATCGTCCCCGGCAAGCCGCTCCCGACGGAGTTGCTGGAGGAGAACGTCGAGGACGTGGCGGCGGGCATCGCGAACCTCGATCACCATCTCCGCACGATCAAGCAGTGGGGGATTCCGGCCGTCGTCGCGATCAATGCATTCCCGGACGACCACGCGAGCGAGCATGCCCTCATCGCGGACCACTGCCTCGCGAAGGGCGTGCCGTGCGCGGTTTCCACCCACGTCGCCGACGGCGGCGCAGGAGCAGAGGACCTCGCACAACTCGTGGTGCAGCAGCTGGAGAAGAACCCGAAGCCCGAACTGGAGCGCGACTACGAACTCGACGCCCCACTGGAGCGGAAGATCGCCTCGGTGGCGCGGCGCGTGTACGGTGCCCAGGGGATCGCCGTCGCGCCCGCGGCGGCGCGGGAGCTGCGGCGATTCACGGACCTCGGCTACGGCGGACTGCCCGTTGTGATCGCGAAGACGCATCTGTCCATCACGCACGAGAAGGGTCTCGACCCCGCGAGCGAGTGGACGCTGCCGATTCGCGAGGTGAGGCTGGCCGCCGGCGCCGGCTACGTGTACGCGCTCGCCGGAGCGATGTCAACGATGCCGGGCCTGCCGTCGCACCCGAACGCCGAGAACATCGACCTGGATGGGACAGCGATCGTCGGCCTGTTCTAGCTGCGGCTACCCTTGGAGCATGACCGCTACTCCCCCGGCATGGGCCGACCACGTGATCTTCTGGCATGTCTATCCGCTCGGATTCGTCGGGGCGGAGCAGTCGTCGATCGCGGGAGTCCAGGATCGGTTGCACCGGATCTCGGACTGGCTGGACCACCTGCTCTCCATCGGCTGCAACGGGTTGCTGCTCGGGCCGATCTTCGCCTCGGAGACGCACGGTTACGACACGGTGGACCACTACCGCATCGACTCACGGCTCGGCGACCAAAGGGAGTTCCGCGCCCTCCTCGACGGAACGCGCAGCCGTGGCATCCGCGTGGTTCTCGACGGCGTGTTCAACCACCTCGCTCGCAGCAATCCGATCGTGCAGCGTGCCGAGGCCGCAGGCCCGGGCACTCCGGACGGGGACTGGCTGCGCTGGGTCGACGGCCACGTGCGCTGCTTCGAAGGCAATATGAACCTGCCCGAGATCGACCTGTCGAACCCGGTGGTGCAGGACTACGTGGTTGGCGTCATGAACCACTGGCTCGATGCGGGCGCCGACGGCTGGCGCCTCGACGCCGCCTACGCGCCGGGCGCCGAGGCGTGGGCACCGATCACCGCGCGGGTTCGCGAAGCCCACCCCGAGGCTTGGCTGGTCGGTGAGGTCATCCACGGAGACCTGCCGGAGTTCGTGAAGACGTCCGGTGTTCATTCCGTGACCCAGTACGAGCTCTGGAAGGCGACCTGGTCCTCCCTCAACGACGCGAACTTCTGGGAACTCGACCACGCCCTCGGACGGCACAAGAGGTTCTGCGAGACGTTCGTGCCGCAGACGTTCATCGGGAACCACGATGTCACCCGGATCCGCAGTCAGATCGAGGACGAGCGCCACCTCGGCCACGCGATCGCGCTGCTCGCGCTGATGCCCGGAGTCCCGTCCATCTACTACGGCGATGAGGAGGGCTACACCGGCATCAAGGAGCAGCGTGCCGGCGGCGACGACGAGATCCGCCCGCCCATGCCGCCCACACCGGACCAGCTCTCCGATCTCGGCGCCCCCGTCAGGGAGCTCTACCAGCGCCTCATCGCGCTCCGGCGCAGGTATCCGTGGCTGGTGAGGGCGGACCTCGAGGTCGTCGAGGTGGAGGACGAGCGGATCTCGATCTCACTTGCGGGCGAGGCCGATGGTGCTCGACAGGAGTTGCTCCTGACGCTCAATGTCGCCGACGAGCCGCACCAGATGCCCGACGGGACCGTCGTCACAGCGAGCGGTCCCGAGGCTTCTGCGGTCGAGGCCCACGGCTGGGCGGTGCTCGAGCGCTAGATCGTGCCCTTCGAGATGGTCGACGCGGCTCTTGGCCAGACCCGCACCGCGCAGAAACGGGTGCGAGACCTGCCCTCCCGCGTGGTGGTCTACCTGCTTCTGGCCGGTGCGCTCCTCGCCGAGTACGGTTACCGGGGAACATGGGCGCAGATGACCGCTGGCCTGCACGGGCCGGGAATCGCCACCCCGGGCGCGATGGCCCAGGTCCGCCGTCGCCTCGGACATCACCGCCACCGAGCTGGTCCGGCTCTATCACCAATGCCGTCAACTTAGGGTTTTGCTTGAGGGTTCAAGGGTTGTTGTCGGCGTGCCTTGGGGTGGGGGCGCACGTTCGTCACACCGGGGCGCACGTTCGTCACACGGGATTCTTGAGGGCGCACGATCGTCACACGCAGAATGCTGAGGGCGCACGATCGTCACATCGGGGCGCGTGTTCGTCACGGCATGGCGTGCGATCGTCACACGCAGAATGCTGAGGGCGCACGATCGTCACGATGGCGCAGTGACGTCACTGCGCCATCGTGACGGACGTGCGCCCTCGTGTGACGAACGCGCGCCCCGGTTTCGCCGATGTGACGTTCGTGCGCCCTCACGTGACGATCGTGCGCCCTCACGCTGCGAACCCGGCCGGACACCGCCACCGGGGAAACTCGGACCCCATCCGAGACGATCTGGCGAGAGCTGGGGAACTTCAGACCCCGTCTGGCGGGAGCTGGGGAACTTCAGACCCCGTCTGGGCGGCGCGCTGGGGAACCTGAGACCTGCTGGGGAACATCGCACCCCGTAGTCGAGGTCTGAAGTTCCTACGCCCTCGCCTAGACTTGGCACCCGTATGCGCACCTATCACGTACGCACCATCGGGTGCCAGATGAACGTCCACGACTCCGAGCGGATGGCCGGCCTCCTCGATCAGGCCGGCTATGTTCCCGTCGAGGCCGTCCCGGAAGCTGCCGCCCGGGCCACCTCTGCCGGGGACGGCGGAGCGGATGTCGTCGTCGTGAACACCTGCTCGGTGCGCGAGAACGCCGCAACGCGGCTCTTCGGAAACCTCGGTCAGCTCGCGTCCGTGAAACGCGAACGGCCCGGCATGCAGATTGCGGTGGGCGGCTGCCTGGCGCAGCAACTCCGCGACGGCATCGTGGAGCGGGCGCCGTGGGTGGACGTGGTGTTCGGCACCCACAACATCGACGTGCTCCCGGTCCTGCTCGAGCGTGCGCGGCACAACGCGGAGGCCGCGGTCGAGATCGAGGAGTCGCTCAAGACCTTCCCGTCCACGCTGCCCAGTCACCGCGAGAGCGCGTTCGCGGCATGGGTCTCGATCTCGGTGGGCTGCAACAACACGTGCACGTTCTGCATCGTGCCCCAGCTTCGTGGACGCGAGCGGGACCGGCGCCCGGGCGACATCCTCGCGGAGGTCGAGGCCGTCGTCGCCGAGGGGGCGATCGAGGTGACGCTGCTCGGGCAGAACGTGAACTCGTACGGGGTCGGCTTCGGGGACAAGGGCGCGTTCGCGAAGCTGCTGCGCGCCTGCGGCGAGATCGACGGCCTCGAGCGCGTCCGTTTCACCTCGCCGCACCCGGCCGCGTTCACCGACGACGTCATCGAGGCGATGGCGGAGACGCCGAACGTGATGCCGTCGCTGCACATGCCCCTGCAGTCGGGCTCCGACCGGGTGCTGCGTGCCATGCGCCGGTCCTATCGCTCCGAGAAATTCCTCGGCATACTCGACCGCGTCCGTGCCGCGATCCCGGACGCCGCCATAACATCCGACATCATCGTCGGATTCCCTGGAGAGACCGAGGCGGAGTTTCAGGAGACCCTCGACGTCGTGGAGCAAGCGCGCTTCGCCGCGGCCTTCACGTTCCAGTACTCGCCGCGCCCGAACACGCCGGCCGCCGACATGTCCGGGCAGCTCGACGCCGCCACCATGGCCGGCCGGTACCGGCGCCTCGTCGCGCTCCAGGAGCGCATCTCCACCGAGGAGAACGAACGGCTCGAGGGGAGCGAGGTGGAGGTCCTGGTCGCCGAGGGGGAGGGTCGCAAGGATGCCGAGACCAACCGCATCTCGGGTCGCGCCCGCGACAACCGCCTGGTGCACGTGGCACTGCCTCCCGGAGCGGGGGTTGATCTGCTTCCGCGCCCCGGCGACGTCGTCGTCACGACCGTGACCCACGGCGCGCCGCACCACCTGGTCGCGGACGCGGCCCTCACGACCGGCGAGCTCGCCGTGCGGCGCACCCGTTCCGGCGACGCCTGGGAGCGCCGCCGGTCCGGCGAGCATTCGCACGGGCAGGACGGCGGAGCCTCCTCGGGCGGCGCGGTCACCCTGGGGATGCCGTCGGTGCGGACGGCGTAGCGGCCGAGGACGGCTGCCGACGGCGGAACCGCGGTGGCGAGCCTGTTCTGCGATTAGCGTGGGCCGTGTCCAGGCATCGATCGGAGCATCATGACCACCACATCGCTCAGCACCCCTCTGTCAGACACAGTCGAGCCGTTCATTCTTGCGATAGACATCGGTTCGACGGGCACCCGCGCCGGGGTATTCGACGGGAGGGCGCGCCCAGTTCAGGGGTTCCGCACGAAAGTGCCTCACGCGTTCACGACGGTCGCCAACGGTACGTCGATCATCGACCCGGACCAGGTCGTCACGGAGATCAGCGACGCGCTCGATACCGTGCTCGGCGGGTTCCCGGCGGACATCACCGGGGTGGCCATCGATACGTTCGCATCGAGCCTGGTGGGCGTCGACTCATCTCGCCAGGCCATCACCCCGTGCTACACGTACGCCGACAGCCGGCCCGCGCCGCAGGTCAACTACCTCAAGAGCATCCTGAACGAGGACGAGGTCCAGCAGCGGACGGGCACCCGCCAGCACACCGGATATCTGCCGGCGCGGTTCCTGTGGTTGCAGCAGAACGACCCGGGGACTTTCGGAAGGGTGACCCGATGGATGTCGCTCGGCGGGTACGCCTGGTTGCGGCTCATCGGGACCACTGCCGCAGGCACCTCCACCGCCGCCTGGACCGGCATGCTCAACCGTGCCGAGGGAACGTGGGACACCGCGCTGTGCGAACTCGTGGGGGTCGACAAGGACAGCCTCTCGCAGATCGCGCCGCCGAGCAGCCCCCTCGAAGCGGTCCACGATGTCAGCGGCCGCTGGCCACGCCTCGCCAACGCCGTATGGTTCGCCCCGATTTCCGACGGCCATGCGCAGTCGATCGGCGCCGGCAGCACCGACTCGGGGACGATGGTGCTGAGCGCCGCCACCTCGGGAGCGATGCGGGTGCTCGTGGACGCGGACGTGACGAACCTGCCGCGTGGTGTCTGGTGCAACCGCATCGACGAGCGGCGGTCGATCCTCGGGGGCGCTCTGAACGACGTCGGCAGGGCGTTCACTTGGCTGGAGGACACGCTCCGGCTGCCTCCCCAGGACGAGATCGACGCCTACCTCGCGGACGATCCGAAGCCGGGACTGCCTGTCGTTCTGCCGTGGTTCTCGGGTGAGCGGTCCACTGGCTGGGTCGGCGAGGCTCGGGCCGTCTTCCACCGCGTCTCCGCGGCGACCACGCCGCTGGAGATCTACCGGGGGACCACCGAGGGAATCGCGTTCAGTTACGCGCGAATGCTCCGTGAGCTGGCGCTTGTCACCGGCCAGCCCCAGGAGATCCTGGCCACGGGCCGGATCTCGGTCGGCAATCCCGCGCTCATGCAGATGGTGGCGGACGTCACGGGGGCTCCCGTAATACCGCTCACGCTCAAGCGATCCACGCTCCGGGGTACCGCGCTCCACGCGACCGAGGTGCTCGCCCCGGACATCGAGCCGGCTGCGGCGCCGAGGGGCGGGACCTTCCAGCCCGTGGACTCGCGGTACGGCTACTACCACCGGCGTATGGAGCGCTTCGGGGTCATCTACGACAAGGTCATCGCGCACGCCAACTGATCGGCGCCGGCGCTACTCGTCGGTGAGACGGCGGCTGGGCACGCCGAGCGACTTCAGTAGTGCGAGCGAACTGCGGAGCGCCGTGTCCAGGGTGGTGACGAGTTGCTCGTTGCCGAGGCCGTCCGCCACGTCCGCAACGAACCGGGCCGTGGCGGTCCAGCCCTCGTCCCGCGGCACGAGCACCCCGGTGGGCCAGAGTTGCTGCCGGTTCCAGTCGTTCAGGGCGAGGTGCACGGCGGACCTCATGCCGCCGGGGACCGCGTGCCCCCACTGCGCCTCCACCACGAGCAGGGATCCAGGTGCGGCGGCATGGGCGCCGTCCTGCGGCCCGCCCGCCCGCACCTCCTCGGCGTGATGCAGCCGGATCTCGACGTCGAAGCCGTCCCACGCCCCAGTGACCGCTCCGCCCATGGTCTGAGTGACATAGCCGCGGGTCGCCAGCGCCGCCGCGATGCGCGCCGGTGTGACGGGGCTGGGGCGTTCGGGTGGGCCATCGGGCTTGCGGAGCTCGAACGTCACGGCGTGTCCGTGCGGAAGGCAGGTTCGGGGAACGTGCGATCGAGACGCGAGAGAGCGCGGGCGAGGACGTCCGCACCGCGGCGCAGCCAGCCGTTCAACTGGCCGTCCGACACGCCGGCCCCAACCCAGTGGGTGAGAGCGACACGGACGTCCAGGTGTCCCGAGTCCGTGACTGACAGGCTGGTCCGTGCCGGTGTGAGTTCACGGTTCATCTCATCGATGGTTTCGCGCACGCGCGCGTGGTGGTCAACGGGGAGCCGCCGCCGCCATTCCGCCGACATTGCGAGCGCGAACGGGCGCTCGGGGCGATGCTCCACCCTGAGAAGTTCGCCTTCGATCTCGGCCAGGTGCCCACCCTGAGGGCTCGAAAAGACTTCCGGAGCGAGCGACCCGAGCGCAGCTACGACTCGCTGCGATGTCAGCGGGACCACCAGCTGTGCAAACATGGTTTCATGCTACGGGTCATCGCCGTGGTCGGAGCGACGGCCACAGGGAAGTCGGCGCTCGCTCTCGATCTCGCCGGGGAACTGGAGATCGCGGGCGCTCCACGTGCCGAGATCGTCAACGCTGACGCGATGCAGCTCTACCGGGGGATGGACATCGGCACGGCCAAGGTCACCCCGGTGGAGCGGCGCGGGATCCCGCACCATCAGCTGGACGTCCTCGACCCGTCCGAGGAGGCGTCGGTCGCGGCCTACCAGCGTGCCGCCCGCGCAGACCTCGCCGCGATCCATGAGCGTGGCGGCATCGCCCTGGTGGTGGGCGGCTCCGGCCTCTACGTGCAGGGGCTTCTCGACCAGTTGGAGTTCCCGGGCACGGATCCCGTAATCCGGGCGGCTCTCACGGAGCGTGCCGAGCGGGAGGGAGGCCGCATCCTCCACGATGAACTGGCCGCCCGTGACCCCGTGGCCGCCGCGAAAATAGAACCTGCGAATGTACGCCGCGTGATCCGGGCACTGGAAGTCATCGAGCTGACCGGCCGTCCCTTCTCCGCTTCCCTGCCGGAGGGCAGGCATCACTTCGCGGGCACTCTTCAACTCGGACTCGCGGCCGACATGGCGTGGCTCGACGAACGCATCGCGCGCCGCGCCCTCCTCATGCTCGACGACGGCTTCGTCGCCGAGGCGGCCGCGCTCGGCGAACTCGGGCGCACCGCTTCCAGAGCCACCGGCTACGCCCAGGCACTGGCCCACCTGCGCGGCGAGCTCAGCGAGGACGAACTCGGCGACGCGATCGCGCTCGCCACGCGCCAACTGGCTCGCAGGCAGGTCAAGTGGTTCCGGCGCGACCCGCGCACACACTGGCTGGATGCGGCGGAACCGGGCGCAGCCCTCCGGGAGGCACGTCGGCTCACCCTTGGCAGGCTCGGCTGACCGTGACGGGCGAGGCGGTGCTCCTCGCCGACATCGTCCCGTACGTTGACAGGCCCACGCCACCGGTCGTCAGCGGGTGACTCCGAAGACGCGGAAGCCCTTCGACGACGCGACGCGCTCGCAGGTCAGGCCCAGTTCCGAGCCGATCCAGCGCTGCAGCGAGTCCGAGCCGAGATTCTTCGCGACTACGAGTTCGGCGCGTCCGTCCACGGCGAGGCGCCCGAACCAGGTGGCGAGCAGTTCGTGAAGAGCGGGCTTGCCGATGCGGATCGGCGGGTTGGATCGCAGTAGGTCGACGCTGCCGGGACCGAGAACGGAGAGCGCGTCGGCAGGTTCGAGGACCGTGATGTTCTGCAGGCCGAGGCGTGCGGCGTTCCGGGCAGTGAGGTCGCGGGCGCGTTCGTTCACGTCGACGGCCACCACCCGGCCCTCTGGGGACTGGAGCGCGAGGTCGAGAGCAATCGGCCCCCAGCCGCAGCCGAGATCCACGAAGGTGCCGTACGGGGGCGGCGGTGGCACGTGGCCGAGGAGGACGGCAGTGCCCGGATCGAGACGATCGGCGGAGAAGACACCGGCGGCAGTCTCCACGGTGACCCGGCGGCCGCCGAGACTCAGGTTGATCTCGCGCCGTTCCTCGGCCGACGCCGGTTCAGCGGCGAAGTAGTGATCAGACACGCACTCACTGTAGGGGCCCAAAGGGCGTGGCTGTTGTGCAAAGGGGCGATTCGCGCGGGTCGGACCGGCGATTCTCCGCCCTGCAAGAAATTGAGTGGAGGCGCGTCTCGCGGCAGAGGAGAATGGTGAAACCTGAGGAAAGGACCATTTGTGAGAGAACCAAGCGACGAGACGACCCGGGACCCGGCTGACGATGTCGTCGCGCGAGTCCTTTCCCGCGCCGGCACCGCCCTGTCCGCGGAGGTCGGCGGCGAGGAGGGGAAGGCCGAGGAACGCGCCGCATTCCGGCGAGTCGGTCTCTCGACCGAACTCGAGGACGTCAGCGAGGTCGAGTACCGGCAGCTACGGCTGGAGCGGGTCGTGCTCGTCGGAGTGTATGCGCAGGGCGATGGTGAGGACGCCGAGGTCTCGCTACGTGAACTTGCCGCGCTCGCGGAAACGGCCGGTGCCGAGGTGCTGGACGGCGTCCTGCAGCGGCGCGCGAATCCGGACCCCGCCACCTACGTCGGCTCGGGCAAGGCCCAAGAGTTGGCGGAACTGGTCGAGAGCCTCGGCGCGGACACCGTCATCGCTGACAGCACGCTTGCGCCGTCCCAGCGGCGCTCTCTCGAGGACGTAGTGAAGGTCAAGGTCGTGGACCGCACCGCCCTTATTCTTGACATCTTCGCCCAACACGCCAAGTCACGTGAGGGCAAGGCCCAGGTGGAGCTCGCCCAGCTCGAGTACCTCCTCCCGCGCCTGCGCGGCTGGGGTGAGTCGATGTCCCGGCAGGCCGGCGGGCGTGCCGCCTCCGGCGAGGGCATAGGGTCCCGCGGCCCTGGTGAGACGAAGATCGAGATCGACCGGCGCCGGATCCGTACCCGCATGGCACGGCTGCGCCGCCAGATCGCCGAGATGGCGCCGGCGCGCGCCGAACGCCGCGCCGCGCGGAGGGTCGGCGTCACTCCGCAGGTGGCGATCGCCGGTTACACCAACGCGGGCAAGTCCTCGCTGCTGAACGCGCTCACGGGGGCGGATGTGCTCATCCGGAACCAGCTCTTCGCGACGCTCGATCCGACCGTGCGCCGCGCGCGCACCCCGGACGGGCGCGAGTACACCCTGGCGGACACCGTCGGCTTCGTGCGCAACCTGCCGCACGAACTTGTCGAGGCGTTCCGGTCCACTCTTGAGGAGGTCGGCGAGTCGGACGTGATCCTGCACGTGGTGGACGCGGCACATCCTGACCCGGAGGGACAGATCGCCGCCGTCCGGAGCGTGCTCGGAGACATCGAGGGGACGGACGAGATCCCCGAACTCATCGCGTTCAACAAGGCGGACATCGCACCGGCGGACGTGCTCGTGAGGTTGCGCACCGAGTACCCCCGGGCGATTGCCGTCTCCGCACGGACGGGTGCGGGCCTCGACGCGCTCCGGGAGGAGATCGCCCGGCTGCTGCCACGGCCGAGTGTGGGCGTCGACGTCGTCGTGCCCTATTCGCGTGGCGACCTGGTCGCGCGGATGCATGACACGGGCGAGATCGACGTCGAGGAGCACGAGGCGAACGGCACCCACATGGTGGGCCGGGCGGACGCGGCGCTCGCAGCGGAACTGGAACGAGTGAGCGTCAGCGCATCGCCCTCTTGATACGAAGGGCGGAGAGGATCAGTTCGACCGCCGCCTTGTAGCCCAGCTGTTCCGTGTTCACCACGAGGTCGAACCGGTCGTTGTCGCGGGGGTCCCAGTTGTGGGTGCGGATCGACATCTCGGCACGCACACGGTCCTCGCGTGTCTGCCGTGACCGCGCGCGCGAGAGGTCGATCCCGGCAGCAGCGGCACCACGCGCGATGCGTTCCTTGACGGGGCCGTCGAGTTTCACGTGGAGCGCGTGGGGGTTATCCGCGAGGATCACGGTGGCGTTCTGACCTAGGATCACGGCGCCGTCGGCGCACTTCGCGCGCACCGCGGCGATCCGCTCCGCCGTCTCCCGCTGCTGCTGCGGGCCGGAGAAGACACCGACGTCGGCGCTGAAGGCGCTGCGGCCCAGCGTGGAGAGGATTCGTGTCACGGGGTTGTCACTCAGGCCGGGAGCCGAATCGGCAGACTCGAGGTCCTCCGAGGAGAACGCCTGCCCGACGTACGGCACGTCCAGCGCCTCCGCGAGCAGGGGGCCGACCTCCCACGCGCCGGATCCGTATGTCTCGAAGATAGTCACCACAGGACGACCGGGCTCGCCGCCCGCACCGCTCGTGCCCTTTGTCATGCCAGCGCCTCCGCTCGGGATCATCTTGTGGGACCGCAACGGTCACCTGGATCGACGCCAATCGTAGTCGAGGGCCGAAACTTTCAATCGCGTGACCGTCAAGTGGTCCACTATGGAGGCATGACCCCCTCGGAGACGGCGACCCGGCCGTTCACACGGCCCCTTCACCGCCGCCACGTCATGGTGGTCGTGGGCGCGGCGCTCGCTCTCACGGCCAGCCAGTTCCAGTTCCTGAGCGCAGGCTTCGTCAATCCGCCCCTTGCCGAGTCACTCGGAACCGGTCTGAGCGAAGTGATGATGTACAACTCCCTCATGGCGATCGCGGGCGTGGTCGCCATGACCTTCATCGCCCCGGTGGTCTACGCGAAATTCGGCGTGCGCAACGTCATGATCGTGTTCGGGCTCATCTCCGCTTTGAGTACCGCAGCGGTCACGTTCGTGACGTCGCTCGGTTTCCTGTACACACTCGGATTCGTGCTCGGCCTGGTCTTCGGCGCGGCCACCATGATGGCCGCCTCCATGCTGGTCAACACCTGGTTCGAGGCGAAGAGCGGATCGGTCATGGGCGCCGTCTTCGCGTTCTCCGGACTTGGCGGGATCTCTGCGGGCCTCATCTTCCCGTCCATTGTCTCCTCCGGCGGCTGGCAGTTGGGCTTCCTGGTCCTCGCAGCGGTGACGCTGGTGTTCACGGTCGGATCAGGGCTATTCCTCGTCCGTTCCAAGCCCTCCGACGTCGGGTTGCTGCCCTACGGGGCGACTCGTAAGGCCGCAACCGCGGGCGTCGCCGAGATCGACGACGTCCACGTTCCTGGCGTGCCCGCCAGGGCTGGACTGACCAGTCCCCAGTTCTTTGCGCTTATCCTCGGCATCGTTCTCTACGGCGTGGTGCAGGCCATCCAGCAGCACTTCGCACCGATGGCAGCGGAGCGGGGCGTGACACTTGCCGTTGCGGGCTCGCTGCTCTCGCTCATGGCATTGGCGTCCGTGTTCACGAACCTCATCCTCGGCACGTTGAACGACCGGCGCGGCGCGATGCCGGTCCTGCTGGTGGCAATGTCCTGCCAAGTGCTGAGCATGCTCGGATTCGCGTTCGCCACGGGATTCCTGCCGCTCGCCGTCAGCACGGTCGTGTTCGCGTTCGCCGTCGCATTCCCGGGGGTCATGACGCCGATCCTGGTCATCCGGTTGTTCGGGCCGAAAGACTTCGGCACACTCCTCGGCCCTGCGTCCGCGGCAATGCCCGCAGGCATGGCCATCGGGGCACCCCTGTGGGGCGTCGTCCGCGAGTCCTCGGGCAGTTACACTCCAATGATGTTCGTTTCCGTGGCGATCACGATCGTCATCGCGCTTCTGCTTGCATGGGCGATCCGCAGCGCGCCGCGCCTGCGTGCGCGTTACGAGCCGGAGCGTGTGAGTGTCGCCTGAGACACCACTCCCCGCGGAGACCACGGCTCTCGCCGTGCTGCGGCGCGCGGTCTCAGCGCTCGCAGGCTCGGAGAGAACCGGGCAGAACGAGATGTGCGCCGCCGCAGCGCGCGCGTTGTCCAACGGTGGAGTCCACCTCGCACAGGCCGGGACAGGCACCGGCAAGTCCCTCGCCTACCTGGCGGCGGCGATGACGGCGGCCGCCGAGACCGGGGAGCGCGCCGTCATCTCCACGGCGACCCTCGCCCTCCAGCGCCAGATCGTCGGATCCGACTCGCCGCTCGTCGCGGACACGATCGAGGCGGAGACGGGGCAGCGTCCGCGGGTCGCGTTGCTGAAGGGCTGGCACAACTACGTGTGCCTCCACAAGGTCGCGGGAGGATATCCGGAGGAGGACGAGCCCACGCTCTTCCAGGCCGACGGCTCCAGCGCCCCCGAGGAGCTTCGCGGCGGGCTCGGCCAGCAGATCCTGCGGGTGCGCTCGTGGGCCGCGGACACCGAGACCGGCGACCGCGACGATCTCGTGCCCGGAGTCTCGGAGCGCGCGTGGCGCCAGGTCTCCGTCACCAAGCTCGAGTGTCTCGGCCCGCGATGCCCCGTGCGGGAGGAGTGTTTCGCCGAGAGCGCGCGGG
>DASRMP010000023.1:0-19903 GCA_035647855.1 Actinomycetaceae bacterium
CCCTCAGCTCGCGCCCTCACCCTCGGCAGGTGCCGCGGCACGGGCACCTCTTGCGGGCGAGGTTCGGGACTGAAGGTAAGGGCCCAAACGCCAACCTTCGGCTCGCGCCCTCACCCTCGACGGGTGCCGCGGCACGCGCCCTCACCCGCGGCAGGTGCCGCGGCACGGGCACCTCTCGCGGGCGAGGTTCGGGACTGAAGGTAAGGGCCCAGACGCTAACCCTCAGCTCGCACCCTTACCCTCGACAGCGATCACCGGCCACACCTCATCGCACGCCGTGTTAGGGCTTGGCCATCTCAGGCAAGGCGAGCGCTCAGTCCGGGCGAGCGAGCAGACAGGGCAAACGCCCAGACAGGGCGAGCGCCCAGACAGGGCAAGGTCTCAGACAGGGCGAACGCTCAGACACGGTTTGAGTCCATCAGTCCTGGCTCGCCATCAGCGCCCGGCGCTGGTTCTCAAGCCGGACAAGCAACTCGAACTGCGTTCGCGCCTCCTCGCTGCCCTCGGGCGCGCGCTGCAGGCGCCCCCGCACGTCCGCGATGCGTCGCGTCAATACCGTCCTGATCAGCGACACCATGATGCCGCTCGCATAGCCCTCAAGTTGCGTCCGGGTGTCCGCCGGCAGCGGTGCCACCGCCAGCGCCGAGATGAAGTTCGTGATCTCGTCGGCGGCGCCTGCGCGCACGTCCTCGAGCCAGCCCACCTGATCCTTCCCGACGGCGCCGCACCCTCCCGCCGCCACAATCGCCTCATGCACGGCCCGGTGGGCGGGCACCAGGAACGTCGACGGCGGCAGCTCATCAAACCCGCTGTCCTCTGCGATTCCCGGTAACTGCAACGCGACCTCGAGCGCCTGCCGCTCCACCAACTCCATCGGGTCCAGCCTCCGCCGCTGCCCCGACGGCGGACCGTTACCTCCCGAATCACGGCCACCGCGCCAGCCACCGAGCCAGCCATCCGCGCCAGCCTCGGACGGGGAGAAGCGGCCAGGGGCGCCGGACGGGGAGAAGCGGCCAGGGGCGCCAGACGGAGAGAAGCGGCCAAGGGCGCCGCGCTGCTCACTCCCACGCTGATCCGTCCCACGCCGCTCGGCACCCGCAACCGCACGCCGCACGCTCTCCTCATCCATCCCCAGCCAGCCCGAAAGCGTGCGCGAATACTCGGACCTCAGCGCACGGTCCCGTATCCCCGCCACCACGGGAGCCGCAGCGCGCAGGCCCGCGACCCGGCCCTCCGCCGTCGCCAGATCCACCTGCTTCAACGCAACCCGGATCGCGAACTCGAACAGCGGTTCCCGCGTCTCGACCAACTCGGCAAGCGCCTGGTCCCCCTTCGCAAGCCGCAGGTCGCACGGGTCCATACCGTTCGGCTCGACCGCAACGAAAGTCTGCGCGGCGAAGCGCTGATCCTCGTCGAACGCCTTGAGGGCGGCCTTCTGGCCGGCGGCGTCGCCGTCGAAAGTGAAGATGACCTCGCCACCTCGGGTGACCTGCGCAGAGAATGCGAGACCGGTGGCACCGTCGGCGATGTCACCGAGCAGACGCCGCACCACGCGGATGTGGTCCAGCCCGAACGCCGTGCCGCACGAGGCCACGGCAGTATCCACGCCGGCGAGGTGCATCGCCATGACGTCCGTGTACCCCTCGACCACAACAACCTGCCGCTTGGTGGCTATCGGCTTCCGCGCGAGGTCCACACCGTACAACACCTGTGACTTCTTGTAGAGCGTGGTCTCGGGGGTGTTGAGGTACTTGGGGCCTTGGTCGTCGTCGTGGAGTCGGCGCGCGCCGAAGCCCACGGTGGCGCCGGAGAGGTCGCGGATGGGCCAGATCAACCGGCCGCGGAACCGGTCGTAGACGCCACGCTGCCCCTGCGAGACGAGTCCGGATGCGACGATCTCGGGTTCCGTGAACCCCCGCCCGCGCAGGTGCTTGGTGATCGCGTCCCAGCCCTTGGGTGCGTAACCGATGCCGAAGTGCTCGATCGCCCCCTCGTCGAAGCCGCGCTCGCCGAGGAAACGGCGCCCGATCATCGCCTCCGGGCTCGCGAGCTGCTCGCGGAAGAACGTGTCCGCGATCCTGTTCGCCTCGACCATCCGCTGACGGCGCCCGGGCTCGACTCCCCCGCGGGTGAAGCGGGAGCCGCTGCCCTCGTCCTCGTAGCGCAGTTGGATCCCGCCGCGGTCGGCGAGGTATTCCACTGCCTCCACGAAAGTCATGGAGTTGACCTTCATGACGAACGAGATCACGTCCCCGCCCTCGTCACAGCCGAAGCAGTGCCACAGGCCGAGCTGCGGGCGGACGTGGAAGGACGGCGTCTTCTCGTCATGGAAGGGGCACAGGCCCTTCATCGAGTCGACGCCGCCGGGACGCAACGTGACGTACTGCGAGGCGATCTCATCGATGCGCGAGCGCTCACGAACGGCGGCGATGTCCTCACGCTTGATCATCCCCGCCATAGGCAGAGTCTAGGCTGCGACGGCGGTCGCGCGAGCAGTCTCTCCACCGCGCCAGGCACGCGCGAATCACAGCGCCGTCGAGAACATCCCGCACAGCCGCGCATGCCACTTGTGGGCCGAATAGTCGGTCAGCGACGCCACCTGGTCCACAACCACGCGCAACCGCTCATCATCCCCGGACGCGGCGAGGAAGTCGTCCTGGTACTCGGGCTCCATCTCGGACGCGCCCGCCTCAAGCAGCGCGTCCACGAGATCGAAGATGACGGTGCGCTGCGTGAGGTAGAGCGGCTCGTGCTCCCGCGGCCGCATCACGAAGTGCACGGCCAGCCCTTTGAGTGCCAGGATCTCTGCGGCGGTCTCGCCAGGCACCACCAGGGACGCGTTGTACCGCGCGAGCCGCCCCGCGCCGGTGATCGCGCGCGTCGCAGCGTGGGCGGCGCGTGAGAACCGCCCGATCAGAGCGCTCGTCATGTTCTTGAGATCGGCGAGTCCCGCCCGCGACCAGTTGAACTCCCCCACCCACACGGGCGACTCGAGGATCCGCTCCAGTGCCGCTCCGACCTCGTCGACAGGAATCCCCCCACCGAACCACTCCAGAGTCGAGTCGACGACGGCGTCCAGTTGGCCCGGCAACGCCGCCGGATCGATGCGGCCGCCCGCGATGCCGTCCTCGACGTCGTGCACCGAGTACGCGATGTCGTCCGAGAGGTCCATGACCTGGGCTTCGAGGCACTTGCGGCCGGACACGTCGCCCTGCCGGAGCCATCCGAACACGCGTGCGTCGTCGGCGTAGACGCCGAACTTGCGGCACGGACGGCCGTCCGGGCCGTCCGGACCCTCCCCCGCGCGCCAGGGGTATTTGCAGGTGGCGTCGAGGGTGGCGCGCGTGAGGTTGAGGCCCACCGAGCGGCCCTGCGGGTCGCTGCGTTTCGCCTCCAGCCGGGTCAGGATCCGCAGCGTCTGGGCGTTGCCCTCGAATCCGCCGATTCCCGCCGCCACTTCGTTCAGAGCGCGCTCGCCGTTGTGGCCGAACGGCGGGTGCCCGATATCGTGCGAGAGACACGCCGCATCGACGACGTCGGGGTTGCAGCCCAGCTGCGCTCCCAACTCCCGGCCGACCTGTGCCACCTCGAGGGAGTGGGTGAGGCGGGTGCGCACGAAGTCGTCGGAGCCCGGGCCCATCACCTGGGTCTTCGCACCGAGCCGGCGGAGCGCCGCCGAGTGGACCAGCCGGGCGCGGTCGCGCTCGAAGGCGCCGCGCCACGGCGCCTTGTCCGGCTCTTCGAGGATGCGGGCGGCATCGTGGGAGGTGTAGGTGCCGTCGTCGTGGTGTTCGACGAGTTCGAGATCGCCGGCTGGACCGGCCGGAAGCGTCACCACAAGGGCATCCTATGCACCGAACGCCGGGCGCCCCCGCCATTGAGACGGGGGCGCCCGGCGTTTCGGGGTAGATCAGCCCTTCACCGCGCCGGCGGTCAGGCCGCCCACAATGTAGCGCTGCAGGAACAGGAACAGGAGCAGGATCGGGATTGCGCCGAGGACGGCACCCGCCGCGAAGAGGCCCCAGTTCTGGTTCAGCAGGTCGGAGACCCACTGGTACATGCCGACGGCGAGGGTCCAGTTGCCCTCGGACTGGAGGATGACCCTCGCGAGCACGAAGTCGTTGAACGTGCTGATGAAGCTCAGCAGGCCCACAACCGCGAGGATCGGCGCAACCAGCCGCAGGATGATCGTCCAGAAGATCTGGGCGTGCGAGGCGCCGTCGATCTTGGCGGCCTCATCCAGTTCCTTCGGCACGGTGTTGAAGAACCCGTACATCAGGAACGTGTTGGCTCCGAGCGCGCCCCCGAGGTAGACGCAGATGAGCGCCAGCTTCGAGTTCAGCCCGAGGGGCGGCCACACGTATCCGAGAGTCATGAGCAGCAGGAAGATCGCAACGAAAGCCAGGATCTGCGGGAACATCTGGATGATCAGCAGGGAGAAGAGCCCCGTCCGGCGCCCCTTGAAGCGGTAGCGCGAGAACGCGTACGCCGCAGCTGCCCCCATCAGCACCGTCGCGATCGAGGTGATGATGCCGATCTGCAGGGAGTTCATGAACCAGTCCCAGTATCGGGTGTTGCCGAGTGACTCGAAGTTGGAGCTGGACATGGCTGAGAACAGTGCGTTCGAACCGGTCAGCGTACCGCTCGGATTGAACGCCGCGGAGATGACGTACATGATCGGGAACACGGCGTACACGATGGCGAGCAGCGCCACGATGTGCATCATCCCGAGTTGGGCGAACCACTGCGCGAATGTACGGCGGTTGACCGCCGCGTGCTCCTTCTTGACGCCCTCCGCCGCTTTGTCCTCGAGGAGACGGAAGGCGTACTCGACTTCCGACTTGTCGTCGTCGAGCTGGGAGGAGAAGAGCCCGTACAGGTACACGCCGACTCCCACCGCGGACATGATGGCGAACACCACGCCCTTCTCGGTGATCATCGGCCAGATGACGAGGGCGAGGCCTGCGAGCATCACCACAGCACCGATCACCACGAGGACCCTACCGCCCTCACTCTCACGGGCAGCGAAGCGTCCCCGCGCGAACAGCGCGAAGCCTACGAACAGGACGATGACGCCGCCGTAGGCGATCGCCGCGGGACCGACCTCGATCCTGCCGCGCGAGAGCTGCACGAGCAACTGCACGACCGAGGTGGCGAACATGGCCGCCCCCGCGCCTGAGGTGACGAGTCCCAGGGCCTTGCGCGGGCGATTCCCGCTCAGGCCGAATGCTCCCAGAGCAAGCCCGGCGCCGAGCACGAGGACGATCAGCATGGGCACCGAGAAAGCGCCGGTCACCAGGCCCGTGAGGAGCATGGTCAGCGAGAATCCGATCGTGGCCCCACCGAGGCCACCCGCCGCGTAGAGGATTACCTTCTTCATGTCAGTTGATCTCCTCCAGCGACTGGGTCCTCCTGAAGGCGATCGATGAAACCACCGCCACGATCAGGAAGATGACGATTGACAGCGCGGACGCCAGGCCGTAGTTCCGTGGCGCGGTGCCGTCGAGGCCCGAGATGTTGTACACCATCGTGATCAGGATGTCCGTGTGGCCGATGGGAACCGAGGCGTCGGCGAATCTCGGTCCGCCGTCCGTCAGCATCTTGATGAGCGAGAAGTTGTTGAAGTTGAACGCGAAGGACGCGATCAGGAGCGGCGCCACCGCGATGAACAGCAGCGGCATCGTCACGGAGCGCCAGACGCGGAACGGTGAGGCGCCGTCTATGCGAGCGGCTTCGATCATGTCATTCGGGATGGACTGCAATGCGCCCGTGCACACGAGGAACATGTATGGGAACCCCATCCACAGGTTCACTCCGATGATCGCGAGCTTCGCGAGCCACTGATCTGTGAGCCACGGGATCTCGGTGCCGCCGAGCAGCACCACGTTGATGAACCCGAACCGCCGGTTGAGCATGCCGGCGAACAGCAAAGCCGTCATGAACGAGGGAATCGCATACGGCAAGATCATCAGCGTCCGGTAGACCTTCTTGCCCTGCAGTCTTGCGTTGTTCATCAGGATCGCAAGGGCGAGTCCGAGAAGGAACGTGGTGGCCACCGAGAGCAACGCGAACGCGAAGTTCCAGACGAGGACCTGCCAGAACGGACCCGCATAACGCGAGTCCGCGAACGCCGTCGTGAAGTTCTCGAAGCCGACGTTCACCCGCCAGCCCACGTTGAGCGTGCGGCCGTCCTCGGCCTGGAACCGGCCTCGGTCGTTCGGCGTGAACACGGTACCGTCCGCAGCGGTCATGGTGTCGAGTTCTTCGTTGTAGCGCATGGTCGAGCGGTAGGTGAAGCCGTTGCGGGCGTCCTGGGTGCCGATGAAGCCGTCCTCGTACTCCTCCGTCAGAGGGACGCGGAGGTTGAACACCTCGCGCTGCACCTGGCCCACCTCCGAGAGGGTGAGCAGATCCCATCCGGGAACCTCGGTGATTCGTCCGTCGACGACGACGGCGTCTTCCACCACCTCGAGCGGATCCTCGGCGGTGCCCGCGTACACCACGCCGTCCCGGTTGATGGCGAAGCCCAGATCGTTCCCGCTGCGCACCACGGCGAGCGGCACCGAGGGGACCTCGCTCTGGTGCTCGACGTTCTGCATCAGCAGCGCCTCAATGGCCGCCTGCTTCGTGGAGTTGTGTCCCTCACCGTAGTTGGTGAACGCCACGACGCCCGTGTACAGGACGACGAAGACCTGGAACACGAGAAGGAATACAAGGCCGGGCACGAGATATTTCGCCGGAATCATTCCGGCGGACGGGGAGAAATACACCCAGTTCACGACGACGAATATGAGAATGAGCCCACCCAGTACACCCATTTGCTCGGCATCCCAGGCGAGCATGACCAGATAGACGAGCAGTGCGTCGATCAACAACATCAGGACGAGCTTGATAAAGAATCCTCGTGAGAAGTTTGTTGCGTGGGAGAAACGGCCGGAAGGTTTCTCCTTCTGCTCTCCCGGACTCCGTTTGGTTTCTACGGCGCTCATGCATCCCCGTTTCCTGGCGGCGACGGTGCCGTCAAGTAGAGCTGATTATTCGAACTGTAAGGCGGCAGAGAGACGTTGGGGGGCGCACGGGATTCACCCGCGCGCCCCCAACGTTCAGGAACGAAGGAACACGGCTAGCCTACCGCGATGGCTCCCTCGATGTCCGAGATCATCTTGTCCCACAGTTCGACGGGGTCCCCGCCAGAAACGATCTGGGCCTCGGTGACGCCCCAGAAGGACCACACCGAACCCATCTCGGGAATCGCGGGCATTGGCAGCGCCTGCTCGGCGATCGCCGCGAAGCCGGCCGAGACAGGGTTGTCCGCGGTGGCCTCGGCAGCGGCGATATTCGCCGGGGTGCGGTTGCCTGCCTGGTAGAGGGCGAGCTGGGTCTCCTCGGAGCCGATGTAGTTGACCAGGAAGTCGGTCGCCTGCAGCGGGTTGAGGGACTGTGCCGAGAGGTAGAAGCCCTGGACGCCCATGAAGGGGATCGCTTCGGAGCCGCCGGCGGACGGGATCGGGTCGACTGCGACCTCCACGCCTGCCTCGGTGAAGTCGGCGATCATCCAGGGGCCACCCACGATGTAGGGCACGTTGCCGCTCGAGAACTGGTCCACGACGATGTCATAGGTGAACGCGGTGTCCAGGACGCCCGCGGCACCCTGGTCGGCGAGCCACTGCGCGAAGGCGCGGCCCTCGTCGCCACCCATGCCGAGCTCTGCCGTGTAGGCGCCATCGGCATCCTGCAGGAAGACCGGCGCGCCGAAGGATGTTTGGAACGGGTACATGGTGTACGGGTCGCCAGTTTCACCGATCTGGATCATGAACGGGAACTCGGCGCCGATCTCCTGGCCGGAGGCGATCATCTCGTCGAAGGTTGCCGGTGCCGGCTCGGGAGCGAGTTCGACGTTGCGAATCAGGCCGAGGTTCTCCACCGCGTAGGGAACGCCGTAGACCTGGCCGTTGTACGTGAACGCCCGGATGGCCGCGGGGTTGTAGTCCGCCGCCGTGTCTCCGAGTTGGATCGGGGAGACGATGCCATTGGCGGTGAACTCACCAATCCAATCGTGGGCGCCGACAGTGATGTCCGGGCCCTGGCCCGTGGGGACCTGTGCCGCGAAGTCCGCGCGGATGTCCTCGTTGTTCTTGATGACGAGTTCCACCGGAACGCCGGTCTCTTCGGTGAACGCCTCAGCGGCCTCCTGGACGTAGGGCTGCCGATCGTCGTCGACCCAGACGACGAGTTGGCCTTCTACCGAGGCCGGGCCTTCCTCGGCCGCCGTGGTCTCCTCGGCCGTTGCCGTCTCGGCCGGCGCCGCCGTCGTCTCTTCCTCGCCGCCATTGCCTCCGCACGCCGAGAGCGCGAGGGCGACTGCCGTTGCCCCTGCAAGCAGGATGCTACGTCGCATACTCATCTCCTGTATTTGGTCGATCCGGTCGTGAATATCTTCCGGCTACCGGCCAACTTTATGGGTGGATTGACCGGTTTGCAACGCCTTGCTGTACGTTTCACGTTACGATTCGCTTACGACCCAACGGCGGGACAGACTCAGGTTTCGAAAATGGCTTCACGCACCAGACTGACGGATATCGCAAAGGTAGCCGGAGTTTCCACCGCGACAGTCTCGCGGGTGCTTAACGGCCGACGCGGCGTCGCCGAGGAGACCCGGCGTGCCGTCCTCTCCGCCCTCGACGTCCTCGGCTACGAACGGCCCGAGAAGCTGCGCGCCAAGACGGCCGGCCGCATCGGCCTCGTCATTCCTGAAATCTCGAACCCCGTCTTCCCCACCTTCGCGCAGACCATCGAGACTCACCTCTCCGCGGCCGGGTTCATCCCGATGCTGTGCACCCAGTCCCCCGGGGGAATCACCGAGGACCAGTACGTCGAGATGCTGGTGCAGCACGACGTGGAGGGCATCATCTTCATAGCCGGCCTGCACGCCGACGTCGAGGCGGACACCACCCGCTACCACCAACTCCTGGCCAACGGCGTCCCATTCGTGTTCATCAACGGCACCAACCCCGCCGTCCAGGTCCCGTCCTTCGCGATAGACGAGGCGCGAGCCATGGATCTCGCCGTCCGCCATCTCAGCTCCCTCGGCCACACCAGGATCGGCCTCGCCACCGGGCAGCGCCGGTACTTCACCTCCCGCGGCAAGATCACGGGCTTTCGCTCCGCGATGCGGCGCCACTGCGGCACGGAGGACCCGAAGTTCGTCTCCACGTTCTTCGGCTTCGCGGGAGGCGCGGCCGCCGGCGGAATGCTGCTCGACTCGGGCTGCACCGCGATCATCTGCGGCTCGGACCTGATGGCACTCGGCGCGATCCAGCAGGCGCGCGCCCGCGGACGCGAGGTCCCCACGGACGTCTCGGTGACGGGTTTCGACGACGGTCCCTTCCTCGTGCACACCAATCCACCGTTGACGACGCTGAGGCAGCCTGTCGACGCGATCTCGCGCTCCGCCGTCGCCAGCCTCCTTGACCTGATCGACGGTTCGCCTGTGCCCCGGACCGAGATACTTTTCGCCCCTGAGCTGATCGTGCGGGGCTCGACTGGCTCGGCCACCTCACTCATTTAGGCTTGACGCCGTGCCAGAACTCCATCCCGCCTCCCTGACCGCTGCTGACACGCCCGCGACGGACGCAGTAACCGCGTCAGGCACGAGCGGCGCATCGGATGCGTCAGGCGCGAGCGGCGCGTCCCGCCGCGGCCGTGAATGGTGGCGCCACTCGGTGATCTATCAGGTATACCCACGCTCGTACGCCTCCTCCGGCGGCCCGCTCGGAGACCTGCGCGGGATCACGTCGCGCCTCGGACACCTTCGGGATCTGGGCGTGGATGCGCTTTGGCTCTCGCCTTTCTATCGGTCGCCGCAGAAGGATGGCGGGTACGACGTCTCCGACTATCGCGACATCGACCCGCTCTTCGGCACGCTTGCGGACGCCGAGGAGATGATCGAGCGCGCGCACGATCTCGGGCTGCGGGTGATCGTAGACCTCGTCCCCAACCACACCTCCGACCAGCACGAATGGTTCCGGGCGGCACTCCGCGCCGGGCCGGGATCGCCGGAGCGCGCCCGCTACTGGTTCCGCGACGGCGGCGGCGACGGCACCGACGGTGGCGGCCATGGCGGAGGCCATGGCGGCGGAGGCCATGGCGGCGGAGGCCATGGCGGCGGCGATATCCCGAACAACTGGCGTTCCGTCTTCGGTGGTCCGGCGTGGACGCGTGTCAGCGATCGCGAGGACGCCCACGCCAGCCCCTGGCAGGGCGACCGGCAGTGGTACCTGAACCTTTTCGACTCCTCGCAGCCGGATCTGAACTGGGAGAACCCTGAGGTCCGCGAGGAGTTCCGCAGCATCCTGCGGTTCTGGCTGGACCGCGGCGTGGACGGCTTCCGGGTGGATGTTGCCCACGGTCTCGTGAAGGACCCGGCGCTGCCCGACTGGGAAGGCAGAGTGCACATGGTCGAGGGCGTGGACGAGCCGGTTCGCGGCCCGCGCCCGATCGCACCCATGTACGACCAGCCCGGCGTCCACGAGATCTATCGCGAGTGGCGCGAGGTTCTCGAGGAGTACGAGGGCGACCGCGCCCTGGTGGCGGAGGCGTGGGTGGAGCCGGAGTCGCAACTCGCCAAGTACGTGCGCCACGACGAGATGCACCAGGCCTTCAACTTCCCGTTTCTGACCTCCGAATGGAACGCCGACAGACTCCGCGAGGTCATCGCGACCTCGTACGCGGCGAACGACGCCGTCGGAGCGCCGACCACCTGGGTCATGTCCAACCACGACGTGATCCGCCATTCCTCGCGCCTCGGCATGGCATACACGGGCAAGAAGCAGAACGGAATCGGCGCCGAGGACCCGCAGCCGGACAACGAACTCGGCCTGCGCCGCGCGAAGTCGGCGACGCTGCTGATGTTCGGGCTTGCCGGCTCGGTGTATATCTACCAGGGCGAGGAATTGGGGCTTCCGGAACACTCCAGACTTCCCGACGAGCTGCGTCAAGACCCCGCGTTCCACCGCACCGACGGCGAGGAGAAGGGCCGCGACGGCTGCCGCGTCCCGATCCCCTGGGAGGCCGAGGCACCCGCGTTCGGTTTCTCCCCCGACGGCGCCTCCTGGTTGCCACAGCCGGCCGAGTGGAGCTCTCTCGCGGTAGATGCCCAGACCGGTCGCGACGGTTCGACCCTGGAGTTCTACCGGAGCGCGCTGGCGCTGCGCCGCCAGTGGGACCTCGGGCTTGCGGAACTGACGTGGGACCCCGACTTCGATGACGCCCCCGTGATCGCCTTCTACTCCCGCGCGCCGGGCGTGGGCCGGCCGGGCGCGGGCGCCTCGGACGCGGGCCGGCCGGACGCGGATCGGCCGGGCGCGGGCGATTCGGCTGCTCCCGAAGCTCTTCGTCCCGAGGTGCGGGTTCTTTCCACATTCGGCGAGACCGTGCCTGTGCCCTGGGGCTGGGACGTCGCGATTTCGAGTTCCCCCGTGAAGAACGGCATGATCGGCACGGACACGACGGTCTGGCTGGTCCCCGGCAGCCCACCAACTCCGGCGGCCAACCATTCTGACCAGGCAGACCGCTGAACAATCCGCTGAACACCGAAGTTCTCCCACTTCGCGCTCCGGGAGCCTGTTGCGCTTTCGTGGGAAGCCGATTCCGTGGATGTTTCGTTGCTGGCCCCAGTACAGCCATTCTCAGCCCAGAACGGACCTTCGGGAGGGGAGGACGGGGACTTCTGTAGGAGTTTCGACTGCGTGTGCTGGTTTCATGCGGTCTGGAGGCACTTGTCAGTCTGTTCAGCCGGTGGCGGAGCCCCTTGAACCGGTGGCGGAGCGACTCCCGTAGGCGTTTGGCTTCATATGTGGGAGTTACGCACGTGTCTAACTCCTACGGAAGAAGCCAAACGCCTACAGCAGACGAATCTGCCGCTCCGGAGGGGCCGCGAACACGCCAGAAGGGGCCCAAATCTGCCCCTCGACGGGGTGGGCGCCGGTCTACCGAGGTGAAACTCCTACAGTGGTGGCTGAGAGCCACGCCCAAGAGCCTCACAAGCGCCGTCCGGGGGAAAGCCCAACAGGCTCCCGGAGTCTCTAGATGTGCGATTCAACCCCCAGAACCCAGCTCAAACCCACATCTTGCGCCCCCGGAACAGCGCGGCCAGCCGACGGCGCACGATCGTCACGTCGGGGCGCGCGATCGTCACACGGCAATTCTGGGGGCGCGCGATCGTCACATCGGGGCGCACGATCGTCACATCGGCGAGATCGGGGCGCACGATCGTCACACTGGGGCGCATGACCGTCACACTGGGGCGCGCGATCGTCACATCGGGGCGCGCGATCGTCACATCGGCGAGATCGGGGCGCACGATCGTCACGAGATGGCTGGCGTCCGTCACGATGGCGCAGTGACGTCACTGCGCCATCGTGACGATCGTGCGCCATCCCTTCGGATCCGGGCGAAACACCCCAGGGAGCAGAGCCGCACCGGGCACTGGGAGTCGCTTGGCACCGCCGCCAAACGACCACGGTCTACCGAGCCGTGTCGAGCACAGTCAGAATCGCTGCGTCGAGTGGGCCCAACTCGAAATCCGCCTCACCCAACTCGTCCACCCTCACGGGATTCACGCACTCGGCGTCCGCAACCAGGTTGCAGTACTCGCCCTCGGGCAGGCCCGTCGGGACGGCTACTGCCACGGCGTCCTCGCCACGATTCACGACGGCGAACGCGCCCCCGCGATTGAGCGCGATGACATTGCGATCCTGATAGGTATCCACCAGTTCCTCGCCCGCGCCCACGGCGTCGAACCGAACCGCGGCCTTCACCATGGGCCAGGTGTGGGCGCAGACGTACTCGCCATCCGCCGTCGGCTCCCAGCCTTCGATGCACACCGCATCGGAGACCGTGCCGTCCTCGTTCACGGGAGCTCCCGTGTCGGTGTCGGAGAACGAGTAGCCCGCGTATACCATCGGCCGGCCGTAGCCCTGCAGAATCATGAGCACGTTGGCGAGCTGGTATGCGGCGCCGTCCTTGTAGCTCAGGGACTGGCCGTTGCGTTCGGTGTCGTGGTTGGTGACGAACGGTACCGCCTGCTCGGACGGAACGAAACCCGGCCCGGTTCCCATCCGGAGGAAGTAGCTCCAGGATGTGCCCTTCACCACGCCCGGGATCTCGCGCATGTAGGAGAACTCGAACACGTCGCCGTTCATCAGGTAGTCCTCGGGCTGGATCGGCTCGGCGCTCGCGCGGATGACCTCCTGGACGATCCAGGAACTGCCGGGAAGCCCGATGAGAATGGCGCCGATGTCCTCCGGCGGCATGTGCTTCGCGGCGTCGATGCGGAAACCGTCCACGCCGAGCGTGACCAGGTCCGCGAGGTACGCGCGGATGGTGCCGCGGACGTACTCCGATGAGGTGTCGAGATCGGCGAGGCCGACGAGTCGGCAGTTCCGCACTTCCTCGGCGTCGAGGTAGTCGTGGATGTTGCCGTCCGGGGTGAGGCCGCAGCGGTTGAAGTCCACGTACGTGAACAGTCCCGGGTACTCGTACAGTGTGAATTCGGTGCCCGCCCAACCGACGCCCCCCGGAATGCCCGCCATGTGGTTGATGACGGCGTCCGCGATGACGCGCACGCCTGCCTCTGCGCAGGCGTCGTTCATGGCGTTGAACTCCTCGCGCGTTCCCTGCCGCGATTCGATCTGGTAGGAAACCGGCTGGTAGGAGGCCCACCATTCCTGCTGGTTGATGTGTTCCTGCGCCGGCGTGACCAGAACCCATTCGTACCCCGCGGGTCCGAGGACCTCCGTGCACTGCTCCGCGACCGAGTTCCAGCTGAACTGGAACAGTTGCACGCCCACGCTCGAGCGCGGCACGTCGGCGGCGGGCGGCTCCTCGGGAGTCTCCGTCTCGGTCACGGCTTCAGTCGTGATCGCGGTCGCCGTCTCACTCTCGACGACGGCGCTTGGCTCGCCCTCGCCCGGCTCCCCCGAACCAGGTGCACAGCCGACGAGAACCATCGCTCCCGCGGCAATCGCCGCCGCCAATGACGCCATGCGCCGGGTCGCTGCCCGCGCGGGCCGTGCGCGCTCGGCCGCATCGCCGCGCGCGGTCAACCCTGCTCGGGACCATCCCAACTCCCGCGTCAACCGGGACTCCCTCACATCATCCTCCTGAGACGTCGAGCTCGGCCGCCGCAACGGTCACGCGCTCAGCAGTGTCTAGGTACGGATTGTCGAGCCAGCCGTCCGGTAAGTGCGGTTGCTTCGGGCTGCCCGCGCGGCCACGCTGCCCCTCGGCCACCTCCCCAGGGTACGGAGCATCCAGGTCCAATTCGCTGAGCTTGAGGTCAAGGTCCTGCAACGATTCCACGAGCCCGAGCCGACGCCGCGCCTCGCCGCCCACCGGATAGCCCTTCAGGTACCACGCCATGTGCTTGCGCAGCTCTCGCAGCGCCCGCCCCTCGTCCCCGAAGTGTTCCACCATCAACTCCGCATGCTCGCGAATGACCGCGGCGACCTCACCGAGCGCCGGGCGCACGCGCGCGGGCGAGCCGTGGAAGGCCGCCACCAGATCAGTGAAGAGCCAGGGCCGCCCCTGGCAGCCGCGCCCAACCACCACACCCTCGCATCCCGTCTCTGCCACCATGCGCAGGGCGTCCTCCGCGGACCAGATGTCGCCGTTGCCCAGGACCGGAGTCTCGGCCGGCAGTTCCTCACGCAGCCGCGTTATTGCCTCCCAGCGCGCCTGCCCCGAGTAGTGCTGTGCGGCCGTCCGTGCGTGCAGCGCGACGGCGGCCACCCCCGCATTCGCCGCCGCGCGGCCGGCCTCGAGGTAGGTGAGGTGAGAATCGTCGACGCCCATGCGCATCTTGACCGACACCGGAACCGTGTGCGAGCGCGTGCGGGACGCGCGCTCCGCCGCGCCGACCGCGGCGGCCACGATGTCCCTGAACAGGTCCTTCTTCCACGGCAGGGCTGCTCCCCCGCCCTTGCGGGTCACCTTCGGCACCGGGCAACCGAAGTTGAGGTCGACGTGGTCCGCCCATTCCTCCTCAACGAGGATCCGCGTGGCGGCGGCGATCGTGTCCGGGTCGACGCCGTAGAGCTGCACCGAGCGCACCGGATCGCCTTCCTCAGGGGTGATCATCCGCATGGTCTCAGGCGTCCGCTCGACCAGCGCCCGCGACGTGATCATCTCCGTCACGTACAGCCCGCTCGGACCCGTGGGTCCACGACCGGAAGCTGCCGAGGCCGCAATGGGACCGGAGGCTGCCGCGGCCGCAACGGCCGGCGTCTCGGGCAGGCCCGCCAGTCCCGCCACGCGGCAGAGCCGCCGGAACGGTGGGTTCGTGACGCCGGCCATCGGCGCCAGCACCACCGGCGTGCCGAGAGTGACGTCACCGAACCGGAGACTCACGACTCGGTCCAGGGGTCCCCGGATTCGATCGCGTCCCAGACGCTCTTGTTCCGCCCGGCGCCACCGCCTGCACCTGCCGTGATCTCCGCATCTTGGCTTGAGTGCGGGGTGGAGGCAACACCGCCGGGAAGGGCTGCGCCGTCGTCGTCGCCGTGTGGAACACCCGCGGCAGCGGGCTGACGTGGGACGAGGGCGGCGGCGACCGCCGTCGTGATGGGTATCGCGAGAATCAGGCCGATCGAGGAGACCAGGGTGCGCACGACCTCCTCGGCGATCTCGGAAGCGGTCAGGAAATCGATCAGGGAGCGGTCGATCAACGCGGCAACGAGCAGCATCGGCAGCGCCGTCCCCACGTACGCGAATGCCAGGGTGTAGACCGTGGAGGCGATGTGGTCACGCCCGATTCGCATGCCGCCCTGCAGGAGGCGCCGGCGAGACAAGGCCGGGTTGACGGCGTGAAGCTCCCAGACGGCGGACGCCTGGGTGATGGTGACGTCGTTGAGGGCGCCGAGCCCGGCAATGATGAGGCCACACAGAAGGAGGTCGCGGAGGTCGAGGTACGGGAACACGGTCGAGATCACGAGCGAGGTGTCGGATTGCGCACCGGTGAGTCTGGCGCCGCCGATGGACGCGTAGCCCAGCAATCCCGTGATCGCGAGCCCGACGTACGTCCCGAGCAGTGCCGTGGTGGTGCGGATCGATATTCCGTGCGCGAGGTAGACGGCGAGGAACATCATCGCCGAGGCCCCCACAAGCACCACGAGCAACGGCTCGGCTCCCCCCATGATCGCCGGCAGGATGAAGACACCGGTGACCGAGAGGGAGGCGAACAAGCCGAGCACGGCCGCGAGCCCGCGCCATCGCGCAACAAGTGCCACCACGGCCAGGTAGATGAGCGCCAGCATCAGGAGCGGCGCGCCGCGTTCGAAGTCATAGAAGACATAGGGGCTGCCGGTTTCCATGGCGTCGGCGGTGAAGACGACCGTGATTTTGGATCCCACCTCGAGTCCGCTGACCAGGATCTCGCCCGGCACCTGGATCGGCACCTCGATTCCCTCGCCCATGCCACTGGTCAGGACACCGCGGACGTCGGCGCCCTGGAACGGGTCAAGTTCCTCGCCACCGATCGGCGTGATCTGGGTGATCTCGGCGGAGACCATCTCTGAGCCGTCGGCGCGCAGCGGCAGCGAGCCGAACGTGGTCTCGCCGCGCGGCCACAGCCACACGAGTCCGATGACGGTCGCAATCAGCAGTGGCAACGTTATCGCGGCAAGTACCGCACGCACCCGGCCGCGTTGGGCCGGGTCGAGCGACGGGCCGGTGGCGTTGGCGGTGCCGCCTGCGTGAACGTGCATCAGAAGTTCGGGAGACGGTCCGAGAGGAAGCTCCTCACGCGGTCCAGCGAGACGCGCTGCTGGCTCATGGTGTCGCGGTCGCGAACGGTGACGGCCTGGTCATCGAGGGTGTCGAAGTCGACCGTGACGCAGAACGGCGTCCCGATCTCGTCCTGGCGCCTGTAACGGCGGCCGACCGCTCCGGCGTCGTCGAAGTCGACGTTCCACCAGCCGCGCAATTCCTTCGCGAGATCGCGCGCAATCGGCGAGAGCCGCTCGTTGCGGGAGAGCGGCAGCACGGCGGCCTTCACGGGAGCGAGGCGCGGATCGAGGCGCAACACCACGCGCTTGTCCACGCCGCCCTTGGTGTTGGGCGCCTCGTCCTCTGAGTACGCCTCCACCAGGAACGCCATCAGGGAGCGCGTGAGACCGGCCGCGGGCTCCACCACGTACGGCGTCCACCGCTCACCGCCGGCCTGGTCGAAGTAGGTGAGATCCCGGCCGGAGTGCTCGGAGTGCGTGCCGAGGTCGAAGTCCGTGCGGTTGGCGATACCCTCCAGCTCGCCCCAATCGGAGCCCTGGAAGCCGAACCGGTACTCGATGTCCACCGTGCGCTTCGAGTAGTGCGAGAGCTTCTCCTGCGGGTGCTCGTAGTGGCGGAGGTTCTCGGCGGCGATGCCGAGATCGATGTACCAGTTGGTGCGCTCGTCGATCCAGTACTGGTGCCACTCCTCGTCCGTGCCTGGCTTGACGAAGAACTCCATCTCCATCTGCTCGAACTCGCGGGTCCGGAAGATGAAGTTGCCGGGCGTGATCTCGTTGCGGAACGCCTTGCCGATCTGCGCGATTCCGAACGGCGGCTTCTTCCGCGCCGTGGTCATCACATTCTCGAAGTTCACGAAGATGCCCTGAGCCGTCTCGGGGCGCAGGTAGTGCAGTCCCGACTCGTCCTCGACCGGACCGAGGTAGGTCTTGAGCATCATGTTGAAGTCGCGCGGTTCCGTCCACTGGCCGCGGACGCCGCAGCTCGGGCAGGGCAGCTCGGTGAGCGGGACGCTGTCCGCGTCCTCGATGCCCTTGCGGAGGGCGTAGTTCTCTTGGAGTTCGTCGGCGCGGAAGCGCTTGTGGCACGAGAGGCACTCGGTGAGCGGGTCGCTGAACACGCCAACGTGGCCGGAGGCCACCCACACCTGCCGGGGCAGGATGATCGACGAATCGATCCCGACGACGTCGTCCCTGCTGGTGACCATCGTGTGCCACCACAGCCTCTTGATGTTGTCCTTCAGCTCAACGCCCAGAGGGCCGTAATCCCACGCGGACCTCGTACCGCCGTAGATCTCTCCTGCGGGGTAGACGAAGCCGCGCCTCTTGGCGAGGGAGATCGTGTTGTCAAGAGCGGAGGTGCCCATGGGCGCGTTCCTTCCGGTTGGGCCCGCGCCTGGCTGGTGCGGGCAACATCCCGAACTGTAGCCGAGGCATGGGACACCTCCAGAATCCGAATCGGCAGCCCTGGGTTATCCTGTGGAGACCCCAAACCCGGATCGAGAACACGTTTTGAGTACCGAGGACTTGCCCGCGAGGAGCCCGATGCAGCGAATGACCCGGCAACGCGCTGCCGTGCTCGAACTGCTCGGCGACACTCCCGAGTTCCGCAGCGCCCAGCAACTCCACGAGAAACTGCTCGCACGCGGTGAGTCCGTGGGACTCGCCACCGTCTACCGGAACCTGCAGGCTCTCACGGAATCCGGCGAGGTCGACGTCATGCGCCTCGGCGAGGAAAACCTCTTCCGGAAGTGCACTCAGACGCGCCACCACCACCATCTCGTGTGCCGGGAGTGCGGGAAGACGCTGGAACTGGAGGGCGACGTCGTCGAACGATGGACGCAGACCATCTCCGCGCAGACCGGGTTCACGGACATCGACCACATTCTCGAGCTGTTCGGGTTGTGCGCGGAGTGCACGGCGGAGGCGCGGCGCGCCGCGGATGGAGATCGTGCGGCGGGCGAAGATCGTGCGGCGGGCGAAGACCGTGCGGCGGAGGCACGGCGCCCATGAACCTGGGGACGTTCCTCGCCGAAGGGCCATTCGTCGCGGTCTACCTCTTCCTGTTGATGGTGGTGTTCCTGCGCGCCCAGGGCACGTACTGGCTGGCCCGCTGGGCCACCGAGTTAGCAGTCAAGCACGCGAAACCGGAGGAGGGCTGGCGAAAGCGCGCCATCGAGCGGTTGGACTCTCCCTCGATGCGGAAGGGCACCGCCTCGATCCACAAATGGGGTCTGCCCGTCATCCCGTTCTCGTTCCTGACCGTGGGATTCCAGTCCGTGGTCATCGCGGCGGCCGGCTTCCTGCGGCTGCCGTGGTGGAAGTTCACGCTCGCCATGTTCCCCGGGATCTTGGCCTGGGCGCTCATCTACTCGACGATCGGCTTCGCCGTCTGGGGCGCCGCCATCGCCGCAGCGGCTGGATCACCGTGGGGAATCGCGGGGATGGTGTCGCTTGCGGTGGCGATCGTGGCGGCAGTGGTCGTCCGACGACGCCGGAAGTCACGCCAGCCCGCTGCCGTACCGCTGGCCGAGGAGGATTTCGCGGCTGCGGGTGAGTGAGCGTGTTCCTCAGCCCGCCGCTTCTTCCCGGTATCGGCATGGTTGTTCCCGGTATCGGCATGGTTGTTCCCGGTATCCGCAGGCGCCGCGGCACCGGCACCTCTTGCAGGCGAGGTTCGGGACCGAAGGTTAGGGCCCAGACGCCAACCTCCAGCTCGCACCCTCACCCTCGGCACGGGTCGCGGCACCGGCACCCCTTGCAGGCGAGGCTGGGGACCGAAGGTTAGGGCCCGGACGCCAACCTTCAGCTCGCACCCTCACCCTCGCCAGGCGCCGCGGCACCGGCACCCCTTGCAGGCGAGGTTCGGGACCGAAGGTTAGGGCCCGGACGCCAACCTTCAGCTCGCACCCTCACCCTCGCCAGGCGTCGCGGCACCGGCACCCCTTGCGGGCGAGGTTCGGGACTGAAGGTTAGGGCCAATGTCGTTCGGTTAGGGATCTGGCTTTGTCTGTTGGATGCGGGTTCGGAGTGTCGCTGGATAGGTGCGTCGATCGATATCGCGGCCCTTGGCCCGGTATTTCGAGATCGCGCGTTTGATGACTCGGGGCCGGGTGCGT
>DASRMP010000024.1:0-26690 GCA_035647855.1 Actinomycetaceae bacterium
CGCGGGTGCGGGCCCACGCCGCCGACGTCGTCGTGACCAACCACGCGATGCTCGGGGTGGCGGCCGCAGGATCGCCGGGAGTGCTCCCGGAGCACGGCCTCCTCGTCGTCGACGAGGCTCACGACCTCGTCGCGCGCGTGACCTCGGCCGCCTCCGTCGAACTCTCTGCCGCGGCGGTGGACCGAGTGGGGCGCGGTGTCGCGAGGCACGCATCCGGCGCATCGGACGCGATGACGAAGAGTGGTGCGGCGCTCCGGAACGCGTTGGAGTCGCTTCCTGCGGGGCGACTCACCGCCGTCCCGCCCGCCTTGGCGGACGCCGCCCTTCTCGTGGGTGCCGCTGCCAGGGACGCCACCGCCCTCATGAGCGGTCCCGGCAAAGACGACGACGCGGGGGCGCGCGCAGTCGTGAAGTCCGAACTCGTGGTGCTCGGGGAGATTTGCGAGCGACTGACCACCGACTCGGTCGCTTCGCGCAGGGATGTCGCATGGATTGACCGCGGACGGGACGGCACCGATCCGCCCCGGGTACGTATCGCCCCGCTCGACGTGGCCAGGTCGATCAGCGAGCACCTCGTTGGGGAGCGGTCGGTGGTCGCGACGTCCGCGACTCTTCAGCTGGGCGGGAGCTTCCACGTCCTCGCGCGCTCGTTCGGTCTCGGAGGGGAGGACGGGCGAGAGTGGACCGGCACCGATTACGGTTCGCCGTTCGACTATGCGAAACAGGGGATTCTCTATGTCGCCGCCCGGTTGCCGCGCCCGGAGCGGGAGGGAGTCGCCACGGAGGCACTCGACGAGATCGCGGACCTGGTCAAGGCCGCGGGCGGAGGTACCCTCGGTCTGTTCTCCTCGCTCCGCGGTGCCCAGAGAGCGGTGGAGCACGTGCGCGAGCGGGTGTCCACCCCGGTCTTCTGCCAGGAGGAGGACCAACTGCCACAACTTGTGCGCGCCTTCGCGGCGGACCCGGCGGCGAGCCTGTTCGGGACGTTGTCTCTCTGGCAGGGAGTGGACGTGCCGGGAGAAACATGCCGGCTCGTCGTTATCGACCGGATTCCGTTCCCGCGCCCCGATGACCCGATCATGTCCGCACGTACGGAGGTCGCCCAGCGGGCGGGACGCAGCGGATTCATGGAGGTGTCGGTCTCCCACGCCGCGCTGCTGCTCGCGCAGGGGGCCGGGCGGCTCATTAGGCGCTCGACGGACCGGGGCGTCGTGGCGATTCTGGACTCGCGCGTGGCAACCTCGTCCTATGGCCGCTTCCTCATGCGGTCGCTTCCGGACCTGTGGCCCACCCGCGACGGCGAGACCGTGCGCAGGTCGCTGGCAGCGCTCGCGCGAAGCGCCGGTGAACCAGCCCGTTCCGGCAGATCAGAGGGAGCGTAGCACCGAGACGACCTTCCCCAGGACACTGGCGTGGTCGCCCAGGATGGGGGAGTAGGCGGGGTTCGCCGGCATCAGCCACACGTGACCGTCCCGGCGTTGGAAGGTCTTGACAGTTGCCTCGTCATCGAGGAGCGCGGCGACTGTCTCTCCGTTCTCGGCGCTCTTCTGGCGCCGGACCACGACCCAGTCCCCATCGCATATCGCCGCATCGATCATCGAGTCCCCCGAGACCCGCAGCATGAAGAGCTCCCCATCTCCGACGAGTTGCCGGGGCAGCGTGAAGACGTCCTCGATGTGCTGCTCGGCAAGAATCGGTCCGCCTGCAGCGATCCGGCCGACAAGGGGCACACGGGTGCCCTCGGGCGAGTCCTGGCTCAGGAGGCCGACCAGTGCGGGCTCCGGTGAGGCCTCGGGGGTGCCATCGCTCACTGCGGTGGAACCAGGGGCGGGCGCCACGATCTCGAGCGCGCGTGGACGGCGGGGGTCCCGCCGGATGTAGCCCTTGCGCTCGAGCGCATCGAGTTGGTGTTTCACGGAGGACGGGCTGTTCAGCCCGACTGCATCGCCGATCTCGCGCAACGTGGGCGGAAATCCGCGATTGGCGATGGCCACTCGAATCGTCTCCATCACCAGGGTCTGCCTCTTGGTGAGCTCCTGCCGTTGCTCCATGCTGCTCGCTCCCGATCGTTGTTGTCAGTGGGTGCCGGTTCACTGATGACTACAGCGTAGAGCCAGAACCGGGACGTTATCAAACAGTTGTTCGAGAGTGTCTCGACATTGCGGGAGCCGAGCGCTAAAGTTGGAACAGACGTTCGACGAACATGTGTTCGTTTAGGAGGACAGTATGAGTGCACTGCCTACTCACGCAATCCCCGTCGGTGCATCGGAGCGGCCCGGCAAGGATGCGCGCCATCTGCGCGTGGTCACCGCGGAGGACGCAGCGCGGATTGCCGCGCAACGGCGTGCGGGGTTCGCGGCAGTCGGAGCGGACCGCTGGGCGCGGCTTCAGGCGATACCCCCGGAACCGAGGGTTGAGGCCCAAGTCGCTCCGCTGGTCCTGACGGAGGGAGGAAGGATTGCTCTGCGGATCGCAGCGGGTGCCGCCGCCGTCGTCCTCGCACTCGTGGTCGGCGGGCTGCTCGGTTTCGCGCTTCGTGGGGTTCCCGTGGCAGGTGAGAGCGTGGTGGTGGGCGCGGGGGACACGCTGTGGTCGATCGCCGCCGCGGAACGGCCGGCTTCGGACGTGAGGGACACGATCGCGCAGATCGTTTCACTCAACGGCCTGGAGAGCGCCACGGTTCACCCCGGCCAACTGCTCGTGCTTCCGGCGGGGGACTGAGATGACGGTCGTGGCCGGCCGTTTGCGCGCGGCCGCCGAACCGAACTACGGTTCAAATATGCACTGCCCGTTCTGCCACTTCACCGAGTCGCGCGTGGTCGATTCGCGGATATCTGATGACGGCACGAGCATCCGGCGTCGCCGCGAGTGTCCGTCCTGCCGCAGGCGGTTCACCACGGTCGAGTCGGCGACTCTCAGCGTGATGAAGCGCAGCGGGGCGTCCGAACCGTTCCGGCGGGAGAAGATCATCACCGGCGTCCGGAAGTCGTGCCAGGGCCGGCCAGTGACGGATGATCAGATTGCTGTGCTCGCCCAGAGGGTCGAGGAGAACGTACGCGCAATGGGCACGTCGGTAGTAGACACGAATGACATCGGCCGCGCGATCCTGGGTCCACTTCGGGAACTCGATACGGTCGCGTACTTGAGATTCGCGTCCGTATACTCGTCGTTCACCACACTCGAAGACTTCGAGGAGGCCATCGCGGAGTTGCGGCGGCGTGACGCCGAGTCCGCGGATCACACGTCCGGTGGTGCAGCTGGAGGGGAAGCCGGCGGCACCACCGGCGCATAGTCGCGCGAAGCGCGTCCCGCGCGCTAGGACCCGCGCCGCTCCATGAGCCGGAGACGGATTGTGCCTTCCATCTCGCGCAGCGCATCCAGCGCCTCCGGCGGTATCTCCGAGCTGAGGTCGGTCACCATGTAGCCGATCTCCTGGGAGGTGCCGAGGATCTGGCCGGTGATGTTGGCTCCGGCCTCGGCGAACGCCTGGTTGACGATCGCCAGCACCCCCGGCGTGTTGCGATGCACCCACGCCACCCTGTACCTGGCATGACTTGACGGTGTGAGGGTGAGACGTGGCAGGTTCACGGACATGTCGGTGGAACCAGTACGGACGTAGCTCGCGAGCTTCGCGCCGACGAACTGGCCGATCTCGTACTGCGCCTCGATCGTCGATCCGCCGATGTGAGGAGTGAGGATAACGTTGGGCAGCCCGCGCAGTGGAGACATGAACTCCGTCCCGTTGCTCTTCGGTTCGTAGGGGTAGACATCCAGCGCGGCGCCGGCGATCTTCCCCTCGACGATGTTGTCACGCAGCGCGTCGTCGTCGACGACGAAACCGCGCGAGAGGTTGAGGAAGAGCGCGCCGGGACGCATCTGATCAAACTCCTCGGCGCCGATGAGTCCCGTGTTCGACGGAGAGTCGTCGACATGGATCGAAACGACGTCGGAGTTGCGGAGCACCTCTTCCATCGAACGGCACCGGCGGGCATTGCCGAGGGCGGGGCGCTCGCGGATGTCGTAGAACAGCACTCTCATGCCGATCGCCTCGGCCATCACGGACAATTGCGTGCCGATGTTGCCATAACCCACGATCCCGAGGGTGAGGCCTCGAACCTCGTGTGCACCGGACGCCGTCTTTTCCCAACGGCCCTCGTGGAGCGCGCGGTCGCGTTCTGAGAGGCGCCGGTTCAGGGCGATGATCTCCGCGATCGCAAGCTCGACGACGGACCGGCTGTTCGAGAAGGGGGCATTGAAGACTGCCACGCCGTGACGGTTCGCCTCCGCCAGATCGATCTGCTTGGTTCCGATGGAGAAAGTACCGATGCTTTCCAACTGCGGATGTGCACGGAGCACACGTCCCGTCACACAGGTCTTCGAACGAATGCCCAGCACCGAGACGCCTTGGAGTGCTTCGATGAGCTCGTCCTCGTCGAGCGAACCAGGGTGGCGCTCGACCTCTATACCGGCGTTCCGGAGCAGTGTGTCGGCCTCATGATCGGGATTTTCGAGGAAAAGTGCACGTACCACACCACTAGTCTCGCTCATCCTGCGCGAAGCCCGGACCCCGCGCCCAGATCGTGGTCCCAGCCGTCGGGCAACTCGTCGCGGTAGATCGCGTGCAGCCGCCGGGTGCAGCGCGTCATTGCAACGTAGATGTCGCCGGTCGACTTGAGTGCGATGTCCGCCGGTTCGACGATCACGACGATGTCGAACTCCAGGCCCTTCGCCCCAGGGGCGTCCAGGACCACCATCTCCGCGCGTAGCGGGTGACCGTCCGGCGGCTTCAGTTGTTCCGCGAATTCGGCGTGGAGTTCGGAGAACACGCCGGCGACCTGATCGGTTGGTGCGATGACCGCGATCTTGCCACGGCCCACCTCGGCGAGTTCCGCGCGCACCACGTCGTTCAGTATCCAACGCCAGGGTCCGCGCGTCTCGACGAGGGCGTTGGGCACGTCGCGGGCCGCGGTGAGGGGGACGTAGTCGCCGGGGGCGCCCGCCATGAGGACGCTGTTCGCCACTTCGAGCACGGTGGCCGGCGTGCGGTACGAGACCGTGAGTGCCGCCTGGCGAACGTGCTCGCGTCCGGCCTTCCCCATGAGGGAACGCCACGTGGTCGCGGGCCGGGAGGAGGACTGCTGCGCGAGGTCACCGACCACTGTCATAGACCTGAGCGGCACGCGCCGCAGCAGCGAGCGCCATGCCATGGGAGAGAGCTCCTGCGCCTCGTCCACCACGATGTGTCCGTACGTCCAGGTCCTGTCCTCGGAGGCACGCTCCGCGAGGGTGAGGTTCGGGCCTCCCTGCCGGAACCGGGCCGCAAGCATTGACGCCGAAACGAGGCCGCCCCCGAGGTTCTGGCTCTCGATCGCCCGCTCGGCGAACTCGATCTGCTCCCGCGCCTGCGCCTCTTCTTCGTGCCGAAGGCGCCGCGCCTCCGCTTCCTCGTGGGGGCCGAGCAGTTCCGCGAGTTCATCAAGCAACGGAATATCAGAGATGGTCCAGGGCGATCCCGGTTCGCGGTACAACAACTCCCTGTCCGCGCGCGACAGCTTGGGTGCGTGACGTTCCAGCAGGGCGGGACGCGCGTAGAGCCGTTCGAGCAGTTCGTGCGGAGTCGTCGGCATCCAGGCCAGGTTCAGCGTGATGCGGACCTCTCGGTTGGTCCGGACGTCCTCGTAGAGGTAGTGGTAATCGTCGCTCTCCTCGAGACCGCGTCCCTTCGCATACTGCTTCACCAGGTCCTCGAGCATCGTGAGCACGAACGGTGTTCTGGACTCGTTATGCGTGGATGCCGACCGGCGCGCCTTGGACATCGCGCGCTGCACACCCTCCGGGCGGATCTCTATCGGCACCCCTTCGACGACGATGCGCCTGGCCTGATCGGGCACGCGCTGGAGCGCCTTCACGGCCCGCTCCACGACATTGGCCATCTCGAGGTTGCCCTTGACCGCCGCGACATCCTCGGGCTCCAGCAGCCGGGTCGATGTGCCGGGCAGGAGGTCACCGATGGTGGTCGAGACGACGTCGTTCTCGCCCAGGGAAGGCAGCACCTGATCGATGTAATCGAGGAAGACCCGGGTGGGTCCCACGATCAGCACGCCGGAACGTTGCAGCCGCTCGCGGTGGGCGTAGAGCAGGTAGGCGGCGCGGTGCAGCGCCACGGCGGTCTTGCCGGTGCCGGGCCCGCCCTGCACCACGAGAATGCCGTCCATTTCGTCTCGGATGATGGCATCCTGCTCGGACTGGATGGTCGCGACGATGTCGCTCATCTGGCCCTCGCGGGCTGCCGCCAGCGCAGCGAACAGCGCGCCCTCGCCGGCGAGCGAGGTTGCCATCTCCGGTTCGATTCCTTCCGAGTTCAGGAGCTCGTCCTCGATGGCGATCACTCGGCGGTTCTCGGTGGTGAGGTGGCGGCGGCGGACCACCGTGCCCGGGTGCGCCGCCGTCGCCTGGTAGAACGGGCGGGCTGATGGGGCGCGCCAATCGAGCAGAAGTTGCTCCTGCTCGTCGGAAAGAATGCCGATGCGGCCTATGTAGCGGGGCTCGGTGCCGTCGGAGAAGTCGAGCCGACCGAAGACCAGACGACTCTCCACCTGGTCCAGCCGAGCGATCATGTCCTCGTAGTGGGCGGCGAAGGCGTCACGTTCCGACCGGTTCTGATGCGTTCCCGATGGTCCTTCCCTCCGGACGTCGGCGAGGCTACTGGAGTATCCCGTCCGCATCTGGTCGAGGCGCTGGTAGACGCGGTCGAGGTGCGCCTGTTCGATCTCGATCTCGCGCGCCTCGGAATCCATCTGCACAAGCACTCCCATCCTGTGACAACAGCTTTCCATTATCATCCACCGGGACCAGGCGCCGCCACCGTCTTGGCGGGAATACTGGACTCGAGGCCGCGCGTTGGACAAGGTGACAGGCACACCACCGGCATTTCTTCAGAGAGGAGCACCCCTCATGGTCGACAACCCATTCGTGCGCCTCGAACCCGTCGCGGATCAGGTGGAGGTTTCCGCGCTCGTCGTCGCCCTCCATTCGTCGACGGACGCCGGCGCCGCCGCGCAGATCGTCGCCGAGCACCTCGTCGGTTCCCTCCAGCACGAGCGTGTCGCGACATTCGACGCCGATGAGGTCATGGACTTCCACCGCAACCGGCCGCTCATCGTGTACCGGGACAAGCGCTTCACGGACATGCACACGAACCAACTCGTCATCGATCTCGTCCGGGACGATGAAGGAACCGAACTACTTCTTCTCCACGGTCAGGAGCCTGACCTCCGGTGGAACAGGTTCACCAGTGAGGTGCTCGCGCTCGCCAAGAAGTTCGGCGTGGAGCGCATCTATGTGGTGCAGGGGTTCCCCGCCGGCATCCCGCACACGCGGCCCGTCCAGCTCGCGGCCCACGCCTCGAACCCCGAGTTGCTCTCGGACGACGAGGGCATCATGGGCACGCTCCAGTTCCCCGCGCAGATGTCGAACGTGCTCGAATTCGCCTTCGGCGAGGCCGGGACCGAGACGATCGGCTATTCCGCAGCGATCCCGCACTACCTCGCACACCACCCGTACCCCGCGGCCGCTGCCGCGCTCGTGCGCCGCGTCGCGCACACGGGCGGATTCGCGCTGCCCGTGGGAGAACTCGACGCCGCGGCCGCCCGCTTCGAATCGGAGTTGGCCGGAGCCGTCGCCGACGATGCGGCGCAGCAAATCCGTGCGTTGGAGACCCAGTTCGACACGCTACGCGAGTCACAGCCCCAACTGTTCGCGGCCGACGATCCTGGCGGGGGTGACGAGATGCGCATCCCGACCGCGGACGAGATCGGTGCGGCGGCCGAGGCCTTCCTCGCGGACCTGAGCGATTCCGACAGCGACCGTGACCGGCGGCGCGGCGAGGACCGTGACCAGCGCAGCGAGGATGACGGCGAGCAGGGCGGCGATTCGTGAACGACGGGTGAATGCCCGCGGAACGCTGAGGCCCCGATGCGTGGTTCCGCTTCGGCGCGCGCTAGTCTCGGACGAGACCGCCCTCAGACGAGGGACGGACAGGCGAGGGAGACGGAAGAACATGAAGATCGCGATTCTGGGCGGAGACGGATTCTGTGGCTGGCCGGCATCGCTCCACCTTTCGGCACGCGGCGATGAGGTCGTCATCATCGACAATCTCTCCCGCCGCCGGATTGATGAGGAACTCGGTGCGGAGTCACTGACCCCGATCCGCACGATCGAGGAGCGGATCGCGGCGTGGAAGGAGGTGTCCGGCAAGGACATCGAGTTCCAGAACATCGACGTGGCGGAGGACTACGGCGCGCTGTTGCGCTTCGTCTCGGAGTCCGGCATCGACGCCGTCGTGCACTTCGCGGAGCAGCGTGCCGCGCCCTACTCGATGAAGTCGTCCGGCCACAAGCGCTACACGGTGGACAACAACGTCAATGCGACCCACAACCTTCTTGCGGCGATCGTCGAGAGCGGCCGGGACATTCACCTCGTCCACCTCGGGACCATGGGTGTCTACGGCTACGGAACGGCCGGAATGGCGATCCCCGAGGGCTATCTCGACATCCAGGTCCCCCACGGGGACACAGTGATCGAGCAGCAGATTCTCTACCCGACCAACCCGGGCTCGGTCTACCACATGACCAAGGTGCTCGATCAGACGCTGTTCGCCTACTACGCGAAGAACGACCGCCTCCGGATCACCGACCTGCACCAGGGCATCATCTGGGGCACCAACACGGTCGAGACCAAGATGGACGAGCGCCTCATCAACCGCTTCGACTACGACGGCGACTACGGCACGGTCCTCAACCGCTTCCTCATGCAAGCGGCAGTCGGCTACCCGATGACGGTGCACGGCACCGGGGGCCAGACCCGCGCCTTCATCCACATCCAGGACATGGTCCACTGCGTCGAGATCGCGCTCGACAACCCGCCGGTGACGGGCGATCGTGTCAAGATCTTCAACCAGCTGACCGAGACACACCGCGTGCGCGACCTCGCCAACCTGATCGCCTCGCTCACGGGCGCGGCGGTCGAGATGGTGCCCAACCCGCGCAACGAAGCGGCAGAGAACGATCTGTACGCGTCGAACGACACGTTCCTGGAGCTCGGTCTCAACCCGACCAAACTCTCCGACGGCCTGCTCATGGAGGTCGAGGAGACGGCCCGGCGCTACCGCGACCGTGCCGATATGAGCAAGATCCCACAGTCGTCGACCTGGACCCGCGACAACAAGGCGGGTATCCCGCCGTCGCTGCAGGCCGCGGCGAAGGCCGCAGGCTGACGCGCCGGAGATGAGAATCGCGTACTTCACCGAGGTCTTCCTTCCGAAGATCGACGGCGTGGTCACGCGCATCCTCCGCACGCTCGACGAACTCGAGCCCCTCGGGCACGAGGCCATCGTCTTCGGCCCCGGCAACCCGCCCAAGGAGTACGCCGGGGCCAAAGTCGTGCGCGTCAATTCGGTACCGTTCAAGCCCCTCTACCCCGAGGCACGGTTCGGGCTTCCGACACCGGGCATCGCGGAGGCGCTCGCAGACTTCCGGCCCGACGTCGTCCACGCCGTCAACCCGGTGTGGCTGGGCGCGTACGGCGTACTCGCCTCCCGACGTCGTGACATCCCCCTCCTCGCGTCGTTCCACACGGACCTCCCGAAGTACACGGTGGAGATGGGCATCAGCGCCCTCAAGCCGACCGCGGAAGGCATCATCCGCTTCCTCCACAATCAGGCGGAGATCAACCTGTGCACCTCCGCTCCGATGGTGGAGCGTGCACGCGAGTTCCAACTCCGCCGTGTCGATCTCTGGCCGAAGGCCGTCGACACCCGCACCTATCACCCGGACCGGTACAGCCGCGAGATGCGGGCTCGGCTGACAGGCGGTCATCCCGAAGCTCCGCTCGTGCTCTACGTGGGACGCCTGTCGAAGGAGAAGAACCTCGCGGACCTCGTCGAGCCGATCCGGAGGCTCGAAGATCTGGGAGCGCGCCTCGCGTTCGTCGGCTCCGGGCCGCAAAGCGAGGAACTCGAGGAGATGTTCGCGGGGACCAACACCGTCTTCGCCGGGTACATGAACGGTGACGAGTTGGGTTCCGCATTCGCGTCGGCCGACGTGTTCGCCTTCCCCTCGACGACGGAAACTCTCGGATTCGTTGCGATGGAATCGATGGCAAGTGGCGTGCCAGTGGTCGGCGCGGACGCGGGCGGCATCCCGGACGTCATCGACGACGGCGTGAATGGCCTGCTCGTCCCACCGCGTGACCCGGACGCCATGACCGCGAGACTCCGCATGCTCATCACGGACCCCGGACTTCGGGCGCGGCTGGGCGCCGAGGCGCGCGCCGAGTCCGAGCGGCACTCCTGGCGGACCTCGACCGAAACACTCGTGCGCTACTACCAGGACGCGATCGCGCTCCACGGCGCCGGTGGTGGCGCCGGTGCGAGCAGGCTCCTCCGCGCGGTGTCCCGGCCGGCTCCGTGGCGCCGCACCACCCGTGCACAAGCGGGTCTTCGCCCGGCCGGTTCCTGACCGGCGCTCCTGCCACCAGGGATCAGATCTGCGCGAACGCCCGCAGTTCGTCGCCCGCGAGGACGCGGGCAGGTAGCGGGAGGCGCCGGACGCGCCGGGCGATGTCCGCCGCATCGAGCCCTCCGGGCGAAGCCACGACAACAACGTTGCCGAATCGCCGTCCCTTCAGCACGGCCGGTTCGGAAACCGCCACGGCCGGCCCGATGTGCCGCAGCGCCCGGGCGACCTCTCCGCGCGCGAACGCGAGCGGAGGCGAATCAGCCAAGTTCACGGCAACAACGCCATCGTCCGTGGTGACTCGGCGCATCGCGGCCCACGCGCCGTCGTCGGCGACATGGGGCGGTACCAGCCCTCGCACGAAAACGTCACGCACGACCACGTCCCACCGGCCCGGAGGGAAGCCCTCGAGGGCCGCTCGGGCGTCCGCGGTCCGGATGCGCAGGCGCGGGCTGCGGGGGAGCGGGAACCACTCCCGGACGACCCGCGCGATCTCCGGGTCCCATTCGACGGCGAGTTGTGCGGAGCCCGGGTGCGTGGCATCCCAGGCCCGGGCGAGGCAACAGGCACCGCCGCCGAGGTGGAGCGCCCGGAGCGGCACGTCGTCTCCGAGGATGGAGCCCACTGCGGCGTCGATGTGCTGCATGTACTCGAACTCGAGGTGCTCGGGATGGTTGAGGTCGATGTAGGAGGACTCCATGCCGTCGATGAGGAACATCACCTGGCCCGGTTCCATTTCGCGGACTTCCAGGACCGAGCGCCCAGTGGAGTACGGCCTCGCAGGCCACGGCATCACACGGCTCATGGTCATGTGCCAACGTTACTGTGGTGTGGGAACACGAGTGAGGAGGGGCGGTGTCACGAGGTCCGCGTGCCGGCGTCCGGCGCGACTGGGGCACGGACGACCGCGGGGCAACGATTCTCCACGTGGACATGGATGCCTTCTTCGCCGCAGTCGAGGTCCTGGATGATCCTGACCTGGCCGGACGTGCGGTGATCGTCGGAGGCCGGGAGCGCGGCGTGGTCGCGTCGGCGAGCTACGAAGCGCGGGCGAAAGGGGTGCACGCGGCCATGCCCACTGCGCAGGCGCTGCGGCTCTGCCCGGGGGCGGTTCTCATCGGCGGCCGGCACGCGCGGTACCGCGAGGTGTCGCGCCAGGTCATGAGCGTGCTCGAGTCGATCACTCCGCGGGTGGAACCGCTTGGTATCGACGAGGCGTTCCTCGACGTCGCGGGCGCGATCCGCCGGCTCGGGCGGCCATGGGAGATCGGAACGCTCATCCGGTCCCGGATCCATGACGAGGTGGGAGTGCCGGCGTCGGTCGGCATTGCGGGCACCAAGCACGTGGCGAAGCTTGCTTCCGGCTTCGCCAAACCGGACGGGATGATGCTCGTTCCAGTGGAGCAGACGGTGCCGTTCCTCCATTCGCTCCCTGTCGGTGCGCTGTGGGGTGTGGGAGATCGCACACGGGAGCACCTGGAGTCCAAGGGGGTACGAACGGTTGCGCAGTTGGCGGAGGTGCCGCGGCACACGCTCGCGCGCTGGATCGGCCCGGCGCTTGCGGAGCGGCTGCTGGAACTCGTGTGGGGCCTGGACGAGCGCGAGGTGACGCCGGGACGGGTGGAGAAGTCGATCAGCACCGAGACCACGTTCCCGGTCGATGTGAAGGATCGCGCCGAGCTGGAGCGGACCGTTCTGCGCCAGTCCCACGAGTGCGCTGCCCGGCTGCGTGCGGCGGCTCTCGAGTGCACTCGGGTCGCGATCAAGGTTCGTCACTCCGACTTCAGCACGATCACGCGTTCACGCTCGCTTCCCGCCCCGACCTTCCTCGGAGCCGACATCGCCGCGGCGGCGAGATCTCTGCTCGGGCAGGTCACCCTCTCGCGCGGCGGGGTCCGGCTCATCGGCGTCCGGACCGATGGGCTCGTCGCCGCAGAAGCTGCCGGCTGGCAGACGACTCTTGACGGGACTGCGTCGGATAAGCTGGCAGCGGAAAAGGCGATGGATGAAGTACGCCGGCGCTTCGGAAACGGCGTGATCTCTCCCGCGGCACTTCTCGAGGAACCGGAACCCTGACAAGACTCGACTTTGCCAGCGCTCTCCTTCGCTTTATCCTTGGAGAACGAACTCTGCCGCTAGGAGGTGCAGCATGCCATTGTCGGAGTACGAACAGCGCGTGCTCGCTCAGATGGAGCAGCAACTCCGCGACGCCGATCCTGAACTCGCCGAGTCCCTGCAGGCAAGCCCCCGCGGCAAGATCGACGTCCGCCGGCTGTCACTGGGTATCCTCATCGGTCTCATCGGTGTGGTGGCTCTCGTCGCCGGAGTGGCAGCCAATCAGATCTGGCTCGGAATTCTCGGCTTCCTGGCGATGCTCTCCGGGGCGCTTCTCGCCATGACCCTTCCGAAGGACGGTTCGCGCAAGTCTGGCAAGTCCGCGAGGCCGGGGCAGTCCAAGGGTCCGAGTTCGGACACGAAGTCCTCAAGCGCATTCATGGAACGTCAGCAGGAGCGCTGGGAGCGGCGCCAAGAGAACTCGTAGCCACTCCACTTCACACCACCACGGCCTCGGGGCACCGCCCCGGGGCCTTCTTCCTGCCACGGATCGCTTCTCCTGGCCTTGCCAGGCCGTCTGAGCGGCGCTTCAGAGCCTGTTGCGCTCTCGCTGGCACGTTGCTTGCGCCCGTGTTTCGTTACTTCTGTAGGAGTTCCGGCGGCGGGTGCCGGTTTTGTGCGGTCCCGAGGTGCTTTTCAGCCCGTTCAACCGGTATCAGAGCCTCTTGAACCGGTGGTAGAGCGACACGTGTAGGCGTTTGGCTTCTACTGTAGGCGTTTAACGCGCGTCAAACGCCTACAGTAGAAGCCAAACGCCTACAGTAGACGAATTCGCCGGTCCGGAGGGCCGCGAACGGGCCGAAATAGAGCCAAATTCACCCCTAAACGGGGTGGAAACCGGTCCGCGGGGGCGAAACGCCTACAGTAGTCTCCGTTTTCCCCTGTCGGGGAGGCCCGTTCCGGGCCGAGAATGCTGCATTCACTGAATTGGCGGTTGAAATCCGCGACCACGGGCCCGCAGCCGGCGTCGAACCGCTCGCAGCCGGCGTCGACCCGCCAGAACCCGCGCAAGTGGGCCGAGCCAGCGCAAGTAGTTGGCCAAGCCCGCGCAAGTAGTGGGCCGAGCCCGCGCAAGTAGTGGGCGGAGCCCGCGCAAGTAGTGGGCGTAGTGGGCCGAGCCCGCGCAAGAGTGGCGGAGCCCGCGCAAGAGTGGCCAGAGCCCGCGCGGGAGTGGCGCAACGCGGACGGACGCGTTTTCCCTCCACTCCACTCCACCGCCTGTCTCCAGGGACTTTGCAGGATCTTCACCTCCCAGTGGCCCTGGTCGGCGTGGATAGTGGATGAAAGTGGAGTAATGTGGGGCGAAGTTGAGGCGACGTGGATCGGAGGTGGCACATGTTCCTCGGTACGTACGAACCGAAGCTGGACGACAAGGGCCGCCTCATCCTTCCCGCCAAGTACCGGGACGAACTCGCGGATGGCCTCGTACTGACGCGCGGCCAGGAGCGCTGCATCTACGCATTCCCCATGAGGGAGTTCGAACGCCTCCACGAGCAGCTCCGAACCGCTCCCGTAACTTCGAAGCAGGCGCGCGATTACCTGCGCGTCTTCCTCTCCGGCGCCACGGACGAGGTCCCGGACAAACAGGGGCGTGTCACGATTCCCGCTGCGCTGAGGCAGTATGCCGGTCTCGATCGGGACCTTGCCGTCATCGGCGCCGGTTCGCGGGTGGAGATCTGGTCCGGCCAGGCATGGGCCGACTACCTCGCCGAGCAGGAGACCGCATACTCCGAGACCGCCGAGGAGGTGATCCCGGGCTTGTTCTAGTGAACCCGTTTCCCCCGATGAGGTCCCCCGCCAGTTTCTGACGCACTTCCCCGGCGCCAGAACCAGGCGGGAGTCCTGGTCGGGAGGAGAAGGGCCAGGCCAATCACCAGAGTCACGGACCAACTGAGCGAGAGGAGGGAACGTGACAGACCCACAACAGACGGCAGCGCGTCATGTACCCGTGCTCGCCGGCCGTTGCGTCGAACTGCTCGCCCCCGCGCTCACCGACGGGGGCGTGATTCTCGATTGCACCCTCGGCATGGGCGGTCATGCCGAGGCGCTGCTGTCCGCACTCCCGAAGGCCGTTCTCATCGGCATTGACCGCGACCCCGAGGCCCTCGAACTCGCCTCCGTCCGGCTCGCCCGGTTCGGTGAACGTTTCGTTCCCGTGCACACCACGTACGACGACGTCGCGGGCGCCCTCGCCGTCGGCGGCGTTGAGAAGGCCGACGGCGTACTCATGGATCTTGGCGTCTCCTCGATGCAGCTCGACGAGCCAGAGCGCGGGTTCTCCTACGCAACGGACGCGCCACTAGACATGCGAATGGATCCGACGGAGACCCTCACGGCGGCCGAACTTCTCGAGACAGTCGGCGAGGCCGAGTTGCGCGGCATTCTCTACCGCTTCGGCGAGGAGAAATTCGCGCCGCGCATCGCCCGTGCGATCGTCCGCCGCCGCGAGACCACCCCGCTCACACGCACGTCCGAACTCGCCGAGATCGTCCGCGACTCCATCCCGGCCGCAGCGCGCCGCACGGGAGGAAACCCGGCCAAGCGCACGTTCCAGGCGTTGCGGATCGCGGTCAATCGCGAACTGGAGATCCTGGCGGAGGCCGTCCCGGCGGCGATGGATCACCTGCCCACCGGCGGAAGGATCGTCGTCCTGGCCTACCAGTCGCTCGAGGATCGCATCGTCAAGCAGGAGTTCGTCCGCCGGTCCACGTCGAGTGCGCCTCCGGACATGCCGGTGGAACTCGAGGAACAGCGTCCGACCTTCGAACTTCTGGTGCGCGGGGCCGAGAAGGCCAACGGCGCCGAGATCGCCGCGAACCCCCGCGCCGCCTCCGTGCGCCTGCGGGCCGCTGTCCGCATCCGGCCCGCCGTCACTCCCAATCGAACCGCCCCTGCACGATCACCGAGGAGCACCCGATGAGCATGTCCGCACGTGCGACCGCGCCACTGCAGACGCCCGCACCGACCACCCAGAGAGCGCCGCGACTCCAGGTCATCCGCGCGCCGGAGACCAATAGGTCCCTGTTGCCCTTCTTCCTGATCTGCGCAGCCATCCTTGTCGCCGCGCTGGTCGGGGCACTGCTGCTCAACACGGCAATGGCGGTTTCCTCCTACCGGATGCACGCGCAGCAGGTCGAACTGACGCAGCTGAAGGAGCGGCAGGCCGAGATGACGGCATCGCTCGAATCTCTTGGCTCACCGGCTTCGCTCCGCGACTCCGCCGCGCGCATCGGTATGGTTCCGTCAGAGGGAACCGTCTACTTGTCGGTCGCCTCTCGCAGCATCCTCGGAGAAGCGGGTGGAGAGGGCTGATCTTGCTGGAACGCACCGGGATGGCCGACTCCATGGAGCCGCGACGCCGGAGGGCCGCCGCCATTGCCCTCGCCATCGTGCTCGCGGTCTTCGCGTCGCGCCTCGTCCTCGTGCAGATCGTCCAGGGGCCGGCACTCGCAGCGGAGGCGCGTTCGGAGCGCCTGCGCACATACCCCATCGAAGCGCCCCGGGGCCAGATCCTTGGCTCCGGAGGCGAGATCCTGGCCACGTCCGGTGAGCGAGTCAACGTCGGCGTGAACCAGCAACTCGTCTCCAGGTTCATCCACCGAGTCGACGACGAAGTGGTCGGTACTGGTGCCGCCGCTGCCGCGGAACTCCTCGCGCCCATCCTGGGCCGGGACAAGGCAGAACTCGGCGGTGAGCTGATCGGAGAATCCACTTGGAAGTACCTCGTCAAGGGGCTGCAACCGTCCGAGTGGCGTGAGATCAAGGAGCTCCGAATTCCCGGGATAGAACCGGAGTGGATCGCCGTGAGGGAGTATCCCAACGGGAACACGGCGGGAAACGTCGTCGGCTTCGTGGGGAAGGACCACTACGGGCTCGCCGGCCTGGAGCAGTCCTATGACGCGGTGCTGACGGGTGTTCCCGGCAGCGAGACCGTCGAGATCGGAAATGGCGGCCAGGTCATTCCCACCGGTGTCAATGAAGTGGTCGATGCGCAGCCCGGCGCGACTCTGCACACCACCATCAACCGGGACCTGCAGTACCTCGCCCAGGAGAAGCTCGAAGAAATCGTCACCCGGTTCAGCGCCGAATGGGCGGGCGTGGCCGTCATGGAGGTCGGCACGGGCAACCTCCTGGTTCTGGCGGACTCCGGGGCCGTGGACCCGAACGATCCGTCCGCTTCGAGCGAGGGCGACCGCGGTGCCCGCAGCGTCACGGATCCCTACGAACCCGGCTCCACCGGCAAGGTGCTGACGGTGGCCGCTGCGATAAACGAAGGTGTCGTCACTCCGGAATCGGCGATTTCGGTTCCATACAGCACCGTCATCGACGGGCAGGCGTTCACGGACTTCAACTGGCATCCGGACATGGAGATGACTCCGGCAGGGATCCTGGCGACGTCGTCGAACATCGGCACCGTCACGATCGGGAACATGCTGAGCGATGAGCAGCGGTACGAGTACATGCGCGCCTTCGGCTTCGGGCAGACCACCGATCTCGGACTCCCCGGTGAGTCCGCCGGTATCCTCCCCACTCCCGACCAGTGGGACGGGCGCACTCGTCTCATCAACAACTTCGGGCAGGGCTTCGCGATCACGCTGGTCCAGAATGTCTCGATGATCGCGACGATCGCCAACGACGGCATCTACACGGCGCCGCGGCTCGTCAGTTCGATCGAGCACGCGGACGGCGCCGTCACCTACCCGGAATGGCCCGAGGACCGTCAGGTGCTCCGGCCGGAGGCCGCCCAGACGATGATCGACCTCCTCGAGCAAACGATCAAACGCGGTGGCACCGGAGTTCTCGCGCGCCTTGATGACTACCGCGTGGCCGGGAAGACGGGAACCGCGCAGATCCCGGACGCCAACGGCAAGCTCACCCAGTTGGTCGCCAACTTCATCGGAATCGTCCCTGCCGACAACCCCCGCTTCGCCATTGCCGTAGTGGTATACAGGCCCCAGGCGGGCCTCTACGGTGGCATCGTTGCGGCTCCCATCTTCAAGTCGGTCGCAACGGACGCTCTCGAGTACTACGGTGTACCGCCGTCGACGGGGACCGCTCCCGAACTCCCATGGTCACCAGATGGCGCAACGTCATTCACGTTCTGACGGTCGTGAGACGATTACCCCGCCTACCAGGTGGAGCTGCCGAGCGAAGAGAGGGACTCCATGCTTCTGAGCCAGATGGCCGAGGCCTGCGGCGGCACGCTTCTCGGTGACGACTCGATGGCGACGGTGCGCGCAGGCATAGACTCACGCGAGGTCGTCGCCGGTGGCATCTTCTGCGCGCTTCCGGGAGAACACACGGACGGGCACAAACACGTCCCCGCGGCACTCGCGGACGGCGCGGCAGCCGCTCTCGTGAGTGACCTCGAGGCGGTGGCCGGCGCGCGGCCCGTCATCGTGGTCGACGACGTCCGTGCGGCAATGGGACGGCTCGCCGCCGCGCACGTGGCGGAGCTTAGGCGCGCCGGGAGCCTGACCGTTCTCGCAATCACCGGCTCTGCAGGCAAGACGACCACCAAGGACCTGCTCGCGGAGGCCCTGCCTGGTCCGACCGTCGCCACTGAACGCTCACTGAACAACGAGATCGGCCTTCCCCTGACCGCTCTGCGTGCCACCCGCGAGACCCGCTACCTCGTGCTCGAGATGGGCGCGGACAGGGAGGGCGACCTCACGTACCTAACCGGTCTGGTGCGGCCGGACGTCGCGATCGTTCTGCTGGCCGGCAGGGCGCACCTCGGCATGTTCGGCTCCCGGGAGGCGATCGCACGAGCCAAGGGCGAACTCATCCAGGGGCTCTTGCCGGACGGCGTCGCGGTCCTCAACGCCGACGACGACCGCGTCCGGGCGATGGCGGACATCGCGCCGGGCGAGGTCGTGTTCTTCGGGACACGCGAGGGCGCCGATCTGCGCGCCACGGACGTCACGGTCGACGACGGTGGTCGCGCGGCGTTCACGGCCACCTGGACTGGCGGGGAATCGGCTCGCGTGAGCCTGGGCCTCGCGGGCGAACACCACGTCTTCAACGCCCTCGCCGCCATGGGTGGTGCCCTGGCCGCAGGCGTGTCCCTTGCCGACGCCGCGCGGAGGATCGACGGCGTGGAACCGGCCAGCCCGCACCGCATGGCGGTGAGCGAGCGTGGTGGAATGACGATCATCGACGACGCCTACAACGCGAACCCGGACTCGATGGCCGCAGCACTCGGCAGTCTCGTCCGCATCGCCGCGGGCCGCCGGACGATTGCGGTCCTTGGTGAGATGAAGGAACTCGGCGAGAGCGCGAGTGACGAGCATGCGCGAGTCGGGCGGCGCGCCGTGGAACTCGGAATCGGGCACACGATCGTCGTCGGGCAGGAGGCGGCCGGCATCGCGGATGCGATTCCCGGCGGCAGATGCACGCCCGTCGACGACGTCGCCGCCGCCGGTGCAGCCCTCACGGAACGTGCCTGTCCGGGTGACGTCGTACTTTTCAAGGCGTCGAACGGAGTCGGCCTCTGGCGGCTCGCAGAGGAGTGGACCCCATGATCGCGATCCTGGTCTCGGCCGGCGTTTCGCTCGTCCTGGCGCTCTTCGGCACGCCGCTGTACATCCGTTTCCTCGTGAAGCGCGACTACGGGCAGTTCATCCGGCAAGACGGGCCGACCGCACACTTCACGAAGCGCGGGACACCCACGATGGGCGGCGTCGTCATCATTCTCGCCACGATCATCGGTTACTCGGTCGCCAACCTCTTGACGGCGTCGAGTCCCACGGCGTCGGGCCTTCTCCTGCTCTTCCTCATCGTCGGTCTCGGATTCATCGGATTCCTCGACGACTACATCAAGATCTCGCGGCAGCGATCGCTCGGTCTGAACCCGATCGGCAAGATGATCGGACAGGCGGTCGTGGGAGTTGGTTTCGCGTTCCTTGTCACGCAGTTCCCCAACGAGAACAACCGCACGCCCGCCTCGCTCAACATCTCCTTCATCCGCGATACGGACATCTCGCTGGCGCACTGGGGCGTCGGCCTGGGGATAGTTCTGTTCATCCTCTGGGCGAACTTCCTGATCACCGCATGGTCCAACGCCGTCAACCTCACGGACGGCCTCGACGGCCTCGCTACGGGCACGTCGATCTTCGTGTTCATGGCGTACACCCTCATCTCGATCTGGCAGCTGAACCAGTCGTGCCAGTACCTCGTTGCCCCGACGGCGGCGTGCTACGAAGTCCGCGATCCGTGGGATCTCGCCATCATCGGCGCGGCGCTGGTGGGGGCCTGCTTCGGATTCCTCTGGTGGAACGGCTCTCCGGCCCAGATCTTCATGGGGGACACCGGATCGCTGGCGCTCGGCGGTGCGGTGGCGGGCTTCTCGATCCTTACCCACACCCAGTTCCTCGCAGTGATCATCGGCGGACTCTTCGTGATCGAGGTGCTGTCCGACGTCATCCAGATCGGCTCCTTCAAACTCACGGGTAAGCGGGTGTTCCGGATGGCGCCGTTGCACCATCACTTCGAACTGAAGGGCTGGGGTGAAGTGACCATCGTGATCCGCTTCTGGCTCATCGCAGGGCTGTTCGTCGCTCTGGGAATTTCTCTCTTCTACGCGGAGTGGGTGAGTGTGTCGTGACGATCTCCGGGATGCGCCTCGCCGTCGTCGGACTCGGGACGTCGGGCCTTGCCGCTGCTGACGTCGGGACGGCGCTCGGCGCCCACGTCGTCGGCTTCGACTCATCGGAACGGGCGGCGGAGGAGGCGCGCACGGAACTGAATGGCCTCGACGCGCGCGGGATCGCGGACGCGGCCGAACTCGCGACCGCCATCGTTGACGCTTCGCCGGACGCCGTAGTCGTCTCGCCCGGGGTACCCGCCCACTCGCCGATCTACTCCGCCGCGCGCGCGGCCGGATTCCCGGTGTGGAGTGAGGTCGAGTTCGCGTGGCGCGTGCGATCTCGGCGCGTGGACGGGAGCTACGCTCCGTGGCTCACTCTGACCGGCACCAACGGCAAGACCACCACGGTCACCATGCTCTCCTCGATCCTCGGCGCCGCCGGGCTCTCGGCGCCCGCCGTCGGGAACGTCGGGTCACCGCTGGTGCGCGCCGCCGTCGACGGGGACCACGACCTTCTCGCCGTCGAGCTCTCGAGCTTCCAGCTGCACTCCACGCATTCTGTGGCTCCGCTCGCCTCCGCATGCCTGAACATCGCACCCGACCACATCGACTGGCACGGCGGATGGGACGGCTACTGGTCGGACAAGGCGAAGGTGTTCGAGCGCACGGAGATCGCCTGCGTTTACGCGGTGGCGGATCCCGAGACGCGCCGCATGGTGGAACAGGCCGAGGTCCAGGAAGGCGCACGAGCGGTCGGGATCCGCCTCGGTGCGCCCCTCGTCGGCGAACTCGGACTCGTCGACGACGTGCTCGTGGACCGTGCATTCCTCTCCGAGCGGCGGACCCACGCCGCGGAAATGGCGACACTGGCCGATCTCGCCCATCTCGTGCCCGTTGGGACGGGCGAGGTGCCGCAGCACGTGCTCAGCAACGCGCTCGCTGCGGCCGCGCTCGCGAGAGCCGCTGGTGTGCCGGCGGTCGCCGTCCGTGACGGACTGCGCGCCTACGAGGCCGGGCGTCACCGGATCGAGTTCGTCTCGCGGCGCGGTGGCATCACGTGGGTGAACGACTCCAAGGCGACCAATGCGCACGCTGCGAAAGCGTCGCTCGGGTCCCTGCGCGAGGGGACCGTTGTCTGGATCGCAGGCGGGCTCGCCAAGGGTGCGACATTCGACGAGCTCATCCAGCATGTGGGGGACAAGCTGCGCGCCGTCGTCCTCATCGGGATGGATCGCACTCCCTTGCTCGAGGCACTCGAGCGACACGCGCCGGATGTTCCGCGCTTCGAGGTCGTGACCGGCGACGATGGGTCTGTGATGCAGAAGGCCGTCGCAGCTGCGGCTCACTTCGCCCGGCCTGGTGACACGGTCATGATGGCGCCCGCGTGCGCTTCGATGGACCAGTTCACCAGCTATGAGCACCGGGGGGAGGAGTTCGTGCGGGCGGTCCAGGGACTGGAGGGACTATGACCACGCTGCAGGAGGCGCGTCAGAGACTGGCCATGCGCCTACCCGCCAGCGTCACGGACGATTCTGACCCTGGTCCCAAGACGTACTACCTCATCGGAGGCGCCTCCCTCCTGCTGCTCGGTATCGGAGTCGTCATGGTGCTGTCCGCGACCACGATCACGTCGATCCGCGCGAACGACGGCAACCCGTTCGCCGACTTCCTTTCGCAGGGGCGCTACGTCCTGATCGGTCTCCCTCTCGCGTTCGTCGCGTCGCGTATTCCTGTGCGCTGGTACCGGAGACTCGCCTGGCCTGCGCTGATCCTCTCGTTCGGACTCCAGATCCTGATCTTCACTCCGCTGGCACTCTCGGCCGGTGGCAACACGAACTGGATCTGGATACCGGGAATCGGGCAGTCGATCCAGCCGTCGGAGTTCCTGAAGATCGGCCTCGCCCTGTGGCTGGGGCTCTACCTGGCGACACAGGGGAATCGAATCAAGGAATTCCGCCACATGGTGATCCCACTGGCCGTGAGCGGGATTGCGGTCGGCTTGGTGCTCGGTGGCCACGACCTCGGGACTGCACTCGTCCTCGTCATGATGATCGTGGGCGCGCTCTGGATTGCCGGGGCTCCGGGTTGGTGGTTCGGGGTCGGAGGACTCGCCGGACTCGTGGCGCTGGCCGCGGCAGTTGTCTCCTCACCGTCACGAATGGCGCGCGTGCTGGACTTCCTCGGCGTTGGGAGCCCCGATCCCACCGGTGCCGGATACCAGAGCGTGCACGGACTGTGGGGACTCGGAACCGGTGGATTCATGGGCGTCGGTCTGGGAGCATCCCGCGAGAAGTGGGCGTATCTGCCCGCGGCGCACAACGATTTCATCTTCGCGATCATCGGTGAGGAGCTGGGCCTGCTCGGCACACTCCTCGTCCTTGGTCTGTTCGGGGTGCTCGCCTACGGAATGCTGCGCCTGATCCGCCGCCACCCGGACCCGTTCGTCAAGATCACAACCTTCGCCATCATGGCCTGGATCATCGGTCAGGCGCTTGTCAACATCGGCGTTGTCATCGGGGTGATTCCCGTGATCGGTGTCCCGCTGCCGCTCGTCTCGGCGGGAGGATCCGCCATGATCTCGACTCTGATCGCTTTCGGCATTCTGCTCGCCTTCGCCCGGGACGAACCCGGGGCCGCCTCGACCCTCGCCGTGTCACCCGCGTCCGCGCGGCGCTCACTCGCCGTCGTGGCAACGGGGATCGGCTCGTCTCTCAGGAGGTCACGCCGTGGCTGAGCTTTCGTTCCTCTTGGCGGGAGGTGGTTCCGCCGGCCACGTCAACCCATTGCTCGCGACGGCGGCCGAACTGCGGCGGCGTCACCCCGAGGCCCGCATCGAGGCGGTCGGGACCGAGACCGGACTCGAGGCAGATCTCGTGCCTGCGGCCGGCTTCAAGCTGAACACGATCCCACGGGTCCGCATCCCCCGTCGGCCCAGCAGTGAGCTCCTCACGCTTCCGGGCCGGCTCCGCAGCGCGCTCGCGAAGGCGCGCGAACTCATGGACGAGATCAAGCCCAGCGTTGTGATCGGGTACGGCGGCGATCTGTCGTTCCCCGCCTACCGGGCCGCCTTCGCGGCCGGTATTCCGGTGGTGGTGCACGAGCAGAACGCCCGTCCCGGACTCGCCAACCGCTACGCTGCCCGGCGTGCCGCCGTCGTCGCCGTGACATTCGCGTCCACGCCGCTGGAAGCGAAGCGTGGCCGTCGTGTGATCACGGGGCTCCCGCTACGCGCGCCGGTGGCGGCACTCTCCGCCCGGCGGGCGGCCGGCGAGGCCGGCCGGGCGAGGGCAGAAGCGGCCACCGAACTGGGGCTCGAAGAAGACCGCGCGACCCTGCTCGTGACGGGAGGTTCGCTCGGCGCCGTCTCGATCAATCTCGCTGCGGCGGGCGCGGCCGCGAGTCTCACCGACTACCAGGTGCTCCATCTCACCGGCCGGGGCAAGGACCGCGATGTTAGCGAAATACTGGGAGCCGCCGGCAAACCTCGGCACTATCACGTCCGTGAGTATCTCAGCGACATGCACCTCGCCTACGCAGTCACCGATCTGGCGCTGACGCGCGCTGGCGCCGGGATGGTCTCCGAACTGGCTGCTCTCGGCATTCCGGCCGTCTACGTCCCGCTGCCAGTGGGCAACGGCGAACAGAGACTGAACGCCCAGGAGGTGGTGGCGGTCGGCGGCGGAATCCTTCTTGACGACGCTGATCTCACCCCCGAATGGGTGGCCCAGTCGATCGTGCCCCTCCTCGCCGACCGGGACACACTGGCCGAAATGGGCCGGCGTGCCGCTGGGGCAGGACCGGCCGACGGGGCGTCCCGGCTCGCTGACGAGATCGAGACATTGACGTGACCTACTACCTGATCGGCATCGGCGGCGCGGGGATGAACGTTGTCGCCGAACTGCTGCACGCGGAGGGCCACACCGTTCTGGGCTCCGACGCGAAGGACTCGTCCGTCATCGGGCGCCTCGTCCGTCAGGGCATCGGGGCCGCAGTCGGACACGATCCGGCCCGCCTCGCACCCGGCATGACCGTGGTCGTCTCGACGGCGATCCACGAGGACAACCCCGAACTGGTGCGCGCGCGTGAACTCGGACTGCCCGTCATCCACCGCTCGGAGGCGCTCGCTCTCGCGGCCGGCAACCGCGATTTCGTCGCGGTCGCGGGTGCCCACGGCAAGACGACCACCTCCGGGATGCTCGCCGTCGCGCTCCATCATGCGGGCCTCGACCCCTCGATCGCAATCGGTGGCTCCGTCGTGGGCTACGGGAGTGGCGCGCACAGGGGCGAGGGCAACATCCTCGTCGCCGAGGCCGACGAGTCGGACCGCTCCTTCCTGAACTACACGCCGCGAGTGGCTCTCGTGACGAACGTCGAGCCGGACCACCTCGACTTTTTCGGCTCCGAGGAGGAGTTTCGGGCCGCCTTCGTCGAATTCGTGCGGCGAATCGTGCCCGGCGGACTTCTCATCGGCTGCGCCGACGATCCCGGTGCCGCCGACCTCCTGGCCGCGGCGCGCGCAGAGGGCATCCGGACCGTCGGCTACGGTGAGCGCGGCCCGGACGTGTTCGTCGCCGACTCCGTGTTCGAACTGGGCGGAGCGCGTTACCCCGTGCAGTTGCGCGTCCGCGGTGAGCACAACCTCGTCAATGCGGCGGGTGCGCTGGCGGCGGGGATCGAACTCGGCGTCAGCCCGGAGACCATGGTCGAGGGTCTCGAAATGTTCACGGGCACCGGCAGGCGGTTCGAGGCTCACGGGATGCGGCGAGGAGTGCGCGTGATCGACGACTACGCCCACCACCCCACGGAAGTGATCGCTACGATACGGACGGCACGTCAGGTGTCAGACGGTCGCGTTCTCGTGCTCTTCCAGCCCCACCTGTACTCGCGCACGCAGCAGTTCGCCGAGCGCTTCGCGCACGCGCTCGACGGCGCGGACGCAGTGGTGGTGACGGACATATTCGGTTCACGAGAAGACCCCATACCAGGTGTGACGTCCAGACTGATCACTGACAGAATGCGCCGGGGCAGATACGAACCGGACCGGTTCGCGGCGGCGAGGGCGATCGCCCGGGAAGCGCGCCCCGATGACCTGGTGATCACGATGGGTGCCGGGGACGTCACTGAACTCGCCGACGTGATCCTGGGGCTGCTGTGAGACGACCGGTCCAGCCCGTGGGCGCACGTTCGCGGGGGAGCGGTCGGGCGGCCGACCGCGGCGCCGCTTCGACCCGTCCGGAGCCGACTCGCCGCAGCGTGCCCGCCCGTCAGCAAGCCCTCACCGCGTCGCCACCCGAGCCCGGTGACGTCCCGGCAATGCCCGCCATGATTCCTCCCGCAGAGGACGAGGTGCCGTTCGCTCCGGTTTCCGAACTCTCCGACCGTATCGCCGAACGCGATCGCGCGGCGCGGCGAGTGTTCTGGCGCCGCGTCGCAATCCTGGCCGTAGGCGCCGCCGCGCTCGTCGCGCTGGTCTGGGCAGCTTTCTTCTCGCCGCTGTTCGCACTCGCCCCGGAGCGAGTGGTTGTCAGTGCCGCACCGGGAAACGTCGATATCGCCGCAGTGGAGAACGCTGCAAACGCCCGAGTGGGGACACCACTGCCGAGGTTGCGGACCGGATCGCTTCGGGCCGAACTCGAGGCGGTGCCCACCGTCCTGAGCGCCGAGGTGCGCCGCGAGTGGCCGGATGGGCTCAGCGTCGAGGTTGTGCCTCGGACACCCATCGCCGCCGTGCCTGCCGACAGCGGGTTCGAACTCTTCGATACGTACGGCGTAGATCTGGGTTTTGTCCCAGACGTTCCCGAGGGTGTTCCCGTCGCCCAAATCCCACTGGGTGAGGACACTGCGTTTATTCTCGACGGCGTCACGGCGGTCATGGGGAGCCTGCCGCCAGAACTGCTCGGTCAGATTTCAACCGTTTCAGCCTCCTCCCAGGATGCGATCGAGTTCATGCTCGATTCCGGTGCCACGGTCCGATGGGGTGACAACTCCGGGAACGAGCTCAAGGCTGCGGTACTTGACACGCTTCTCGCGGAGGTCAAAGCGTCGTTCTACGACGTGTCGTCCCCGCGGAACCCGATCACGTCCTGATGCCTTCCGCCGGCTTACCTCGTGGCCTGTGAGCCAGGTGCCCGGCTGGATTCAAGGCCGTCTACTTGGGTTTTTCTTGAAGGTTCAGGGGTTGTTGTTTGCTTGTCGTGCCATTGAGCGTGTTGTCCGTGAGATCTGTGTCGCCCGGGGGTCTGGTACCGGGTGGCTGGGGAACTTGGCACTTCGTCTTGCCGCTTGCGTGGTGTCGCTGGGGAACTTGGGACTTCGTCTGCTACCTCGAGGTCGCTTTTTGGGGAACTTCAGACCTCGACTACGGGGTGCGGTGTTCCCCAGCAGGTCTGATGTTCCCCAGCGCGCCGCCCGGACGGGGTCTGAAGTTCCCCAGCTCACGTCAGATCGTCCTGAATGGGGTTCGGGTTTCCCCC
>DASRMP010000025.1:0-6279 GCA_035647855.1 Actinomycetaceae bacterium
ATCGTCACACCATGGCGCGCGATCGTCACACGGGATTCTTGAGGGCGCACGATCGTCACGGCATGGCGCACGATCGTCACACCGGGGCGTGCGATCGTCACGGCATGGCGCACGAACGTCACACGCAGAATGCTGAGGGCGCACGATCGTCACCATGGCGCAGTGACGTCACTGCGCCATCGTGACGAACGCCAGCCATCTTGTGACGAACGTGCGCCCCTATTTCGCCGATGTGACGATCGTGCGCCCCGATGTGACGAACGTGCGCCCCCACGCCGCGAACCCGGCCGGACACCGCCACCGGGGAAACTCGGACCCCATTCAGGACGATCTGACGCGAGCTGGGGAACTTCAGACCCCGTCTGGACGGCGCGCTGGGGAACCTGAGACCTGCTGGGGAACAACGCACCCCGTAGTCGAGGTCCGGAGTTCCCCAAGAAGCGACCTCGGGGTAGCAGACGAGGTGCCAAGTTCCCCAGCCACCCGGCACCAGACCTCGAAGGGGACGCTGCAAATCGTGTGCGTCCGTTTCTTGGCCAGGCGGGCGCAGATTGAGGTCCACGCCGACGTGACGAGCGCTGGTGTACAGATTTCAGCCGCGTCGGCCCTACCGTTTTCTTGGCAGTTTGGACTCTGGTCAAAGAGGGAGAGCCGGTTCTTCGGGTGTTCCGCCCCGACGACCCGACGCCGCGACGACCCGACGCCGCGACAACCCGACGCCGCGACCACGCGACCTGTGCGCAGGTCCGGTGGCTGAAGCTTGCACAGCAGCGGCTTCGACGCCCGGTCTCCTACTGGTCCCCGACTGCCAAGAGGCGGTCGTCTCCGTCGCGCACATTGCCGCGCCCGTCAGTGTTCGAGGTGCCGACCAGCAACTCGCCGTCGTTCGTTGCGAGGATTGCGCGCAGTCGCCCGTGCTCCCCTGTCCAGTGTTCGATCGGTTCGCCGGCGGCACCGCCGTCGACGGGAATCTGCCACAGCCGCTGCCCGCGCAGCGCGGTCATCCAGAGTGAACCGCGCCAGTAGGCCAGTCCGCTGGGCGAGGCGTCGCCCGTGCGCCACACGTGCGCCGGTTCGAGGAAGCGGCCATCGCCGTCGCCCATTCCTTCGACCTCGGGCCAGCCGTAGTTGCCGCCCTCCACGACGAGGTTCAACTCATCCCACGAATTGGCACCGAATTCGCTGGCCCAGAGGTTGCCGTCGTCGTCCCAGGCGAGGCCCTGAACGTTGCGGTGGCCCATCGAGTACACCTCATTGTCGAAGGGATTGCCCGGCGCGGGCGCGCCCTCCTCGGTGAGCCGCAGAATCTTGCCCGCGAGCGATTCCGGGTCCTGCGCGAGTTCGGGATCGCCGGCGTCGCCGGTTGAGATGTAGAGATGGCCGTCGGGGCCGAAGCGCACCTGACCGCCGTCGTGGATCTGGGCGCCCGGAATGCCTTCGATGAGGACTTCCTCGGCGCCGAGCGCGTCTCCGTCCCAGGGGAAGCGAACGAGTTGGTTGCCGTCGGAGCCGGTGTAGTAGGCGTAGATGTGCTGCTCGTCGGGGCCGATCGTGACGCCGAGCAGGCCGTCCTCGGACCGGTGCGTGACGTCGATCTGCAGGATTTCCGTTGCCTGGCCCTCGTCGATGCGCAGGAACCTGCCCGGGTTGCGTTCCGTGACGATGAGCGTGCCGTCCTCGAATTGATCGATGCCCCAGGGGCTGACGAGCCCGGTCGCGAAATCGGTGCCGACGAGCGGATCGGGCGCGGGGAGAGCGGCGTCGGTCGGGTCAGGCGAGGTGATGGGCGCCGGGTCTGCGATGCTGTCAGTGGCGTCCGGGGTGGAAGTCGCAGCGGCGGTGGGCGCGGGCTCGGGGGTGGTCGATTCGTCCGACGTCCCGGTGCCGGCGCATCCCGCGAGGAGCGCGAGTGCGGCACCAGCGGCGACGACGGCGAATGCCGACGAGTGGTATCTCTTCATGGCGGGCCTCCCTGGTCCTCCACCATTCTGTCCGCGACAACATGCCGCGCGAAACCCGGGAGGGTCAACAGCAGCGCGGCCTCTACGCTCAGAACGAAGCCTCGCCGCCACGCAAGGACAACGCCCGCGGTCCCCGGCAAAATCGGACGCATGCTCACCGCGCGGCCGTTCGGCTTCCTCGGCGGCTGGCAGTTCTTCGGCGACTGGCAAGGCCAGGTTGCCGCCACCGCGATCCATGCCGGACACGACGTCCGGCCGGGCCTCGCCGAACGGATGATCCTGCCGGAGGATGTCAGGTTCCGCGAAGAGGACCCGCACACAGACCGCATCATCGCCGGGATGGCCTCGCGCGTCGTCGTGAATATGTCCAGGTTCGAGGTGGACCTGAACCGCTCGCGCGAAGATGCGGTGTACCGCTCGCCGGAGGAGGCCTGGGGCCTCGCTATCTGGCGCGACGGCCACTTGGACGATGCCGCGGCGCGAGAGTCGCTCAGCCGATACGACGACTTCTACGCCGCACTCGCTGCCCGCCTCGACGACGTGGCCGCGCGAGGGCCCTTCGTCATCTTCGACGTCCACTCCTACAACCACCGCCGCGACGGCGCCTCCGCCGATCCCGCACCTTTCGCCGAGAATCCCGAGGTCAACCTGGGCACTGGCTCTCTGGACAGGGAGAGGTTCGGAGGCGTCGTCGAGGCGTTCATCGATTCACTCACCGGCCAGGACGTGTCCGGCACGGACCCGCACACCGGCCGGCTGGACGTCCGCGAGAACGTGAAATTCGTGGGCCGCGGCCTCGCGGAGTGGACCCACATGCGCTACCCGGACCGCGGCATCGTGCTCGCGCTCGAGTTCAAGAAGACCTTCATGGACGAATGGACCGGTGAAACCGACGACGTCCGCATCGACGATCTCGCCCGCGCCCTGGCGCTGACCGTCCCGGACGTGGAGTCGGCGCTGAGGAGGCTCTCATGAGCGAAGACGCGGCAATAGCGGACGGGGGTCTCTCCGCCGCCGATCTCGCGGCCGACCACCTCATGGCGAGCCTCGCCACACAGGTGCGGTTTCTGCTCGAGGTCACGCCCATCGACGCCGACGACGTCCGCGTGACCTTCCTCGGCAACCCCGACGTCGACCCGGTGTTCAGCTACCGGGAACTCGACGCCCACCCCGACGTGCTCGCGGCCGAGTTGGCGGCACTGCCCCTCGACGACGTCGAGGACGCGACCGTCGGCACGCTACTGCGCTCGCGATATCGCGAGATGCGGATGCGCGTGGAGATGCTGCGCGCCCGCGACACCAAGGATTTCCTCACGCTCTCCATTGAGCAGTACGGCGGAGTGATGCCGCAGCTCAGAGATGTGGCCACCGATCTGGTGGAGAGGCTGCCGCGCGGACAGATCGACGTCGAGAAAGTGGGCGCCGCCGAATTCCTCGGCCACGCGAACGCCGAACTGTCGTACTACCGGAAGATCGATCCGGACGTCGGCATCCACGCGGAGATTCGCGACGACGTGACAGGTGTTCTCGTCGACGGCGACACGCTGATGATCTCGGACCGCGTGGTCATCGCCCGGCAGCGCGTGAATGCGCTGCTGCAGCACGAGGTGGGTACGCATCTGGTCACGCAGGTCAACGGGATCGCGCAGCCCCTGAAGATGATGGGCTCCGGCCTCGCGCACTACGACGAGACTCAGGAGGGCCTCGCCGTACTCGCGGAGATCACCACCGGCGGCCTCACCGCGGCCCGCCTGCGGCAGTTGGCGGCGCGGGTGATCGCCGTCGATGCGCTGATCGGCGGCGCCACCTTCGTGGAGACCCACAGGCTGCTGACGGGACTCGGCATGCCGGGGTCGGCCGCCTACACCACCACCATGCGGGCTTTCCGGGCGGGCGGGTTCACCAAGGACGCCGCGTACCTGCGCGGCCTGCTCAACCTGTTCGACCACGTGACGCGGGGCGGCTCGCTCGATCTGTTCTTCCTCGGCAAGTTCTCGCTGGAGGACCTGCCGCTGGTCGCCGACCTGCACGAACGTGGGCTTCTCCGCGACGCCCGCATCACCCCGCGATGGCTGATGGAACCCGGCGCGCTCGACCGCGTCCGCGAAGCCGCCGCCACCGATGACCTGCTCACGCTGATCGCGGCGTGACCACACCGCAACAACCCCGATCCGCAGATCCCTCCCCCACCGGACTACCGAAGAAAGGCCAAGTCAACTGTGAAAATCGGATTCGTCGTCAACGACGTCCGCACCGAGGAGCCCTACTACACCACCACACGCCTCGCCCTCGCCGCGCGGCGCCGCGATCACGAGGTCTGGCTCATGGGCATGGGCGATTTCGTCTACGAGCCGGACGGGACGATCTCCGCCAAGGGCCACCGGGCGGATCCCGAGAAGGGCTACCGGTCCGTCGAGCGCTTCCTCGGGGACATCCAGAAGCCGGACAACGAGGAGATCATCTCGGTCTCGGAGTTCGACGTCGTGCTGCTCCGGGCGGACCCTGCCACCGACGCCACCGAGCACCCGTGGGCGAACGCCGCGGGCGTCGCGTTCACGCACCTGTTGGCGGCAAGCGGCGTGCTCGTGGTGAACGACCCGATGGGGCTGTCTCAGGCGCTCTCGAAGGCGTACTTCCAGCACTTCCCCGAGGCGGTGCGCCCGCGCACGCTGATCTCACGGAACGAGAAGCGGATCCGCGACTTCGTGGCCGAACTCGGAGGCAAGGCGGTCATGAAGCCTTTGCAGGGCTCGGGCGGTTCGGGCGTCTTCCTCGTGGACACGACCGAGTCACCCAACATCTCCCAGATGATCGAGGCACTCTCCCGCGACGGCTACATCGTCACCCAGGAATACCTCGAGGAGGCGTCCGACGGGGATGTGCGAATGTTCGTCATGAACGGGTACCCACTCCAGGTCGACGGCACGTACGCCGCGTTCCGGCGCAGGTCACAGGGAGACGACCTCCGCTCCAACATGTCCGCTGGTGGAAAGGCCGAGGCGGTCAAGGTCACGGCACAGATGCTGGAACTCGTCGAGATCGTGCGTCCCAAGCTGCAGACGGACGGCATGTTCCTGGTGGGGCTGGACATCGTGGGCGACAAACTCATGGAGGCCAACGTGTTCTCGCCCGGCGGTCTGGGCTCCTGCGAGGCGCTCTACGGCGTGGACTTCGCGCCGGCCATCCTCGCGGATCTCGAGAAGAAGGTCGCCATGAAGGAGCACTACGGGGACGCTCTGTCCAACTGGCGCCTCGCGACGTTCTGATCTGGGCCGGGTCAGGCGGCTTCGTCGTCGACGGCGATTCGCGCCTGGCCCAGCGCCCAGTGGACGGCGCGCGTGGAGATCATCCCGAGGGGACGGCGCACGACGGCGTCACCGAACCGGCCATCGGCGAGGCCGAGGAGCCGGCGGCCGGTTCCGGGAAGAATCGCGATCGCTCCCTCGGCGAGCATGCGGTAGCCCGGGCGCAGCGCAGGCGGCAGCGGCGGGTTGTCGACCAGCAGGTCGATGACCTCGGAGGTGGCCTTCGAGTGTTCCAGTTCGAGGCGGTACGCGGCGAGGGTGTGCCAGAGGGCGGCGACCGTCGTCGGCGGATCGACGACGCCCAGCTTGCGGGCGGTGAGAGCTGACTGTTCGACGTAGAAGTCGGCTTCGGCGTCGTCGAGGGGATCGGAACCGTAGACCTGGTAGGACGTGAGGAACGAGTCTATCTCGGCGCAGTGGACCCACTTGAGGAGGTGGGGATCGGACGCGGCGTAGGGGCGGCCGTCCGGGAGCGTGCCGGAGATGCGGCTGTGGATCTCTCGGACGCGGGCGATCATCGCCTCGGCATCGTCGATGCGCGCGAACGTGGTGGTGGCGACGTAGTCCGACGTGCGCTGCAGGCGGCCCCAGGGGTCGTCGCGGTAGCCCGAGTGGCCGGCGACCCCGGCCATCGCCAGCGGGTGGAGCGACTGGATCAGCAGGGCGCGGATGCCGCCGATGTACATGGTCGCGGAGCCATTGACGCGGGCGATGGGATCCTCGTTGGTGAACCAGCGCTCGCCGGGTGTACGCCAGATGCGCTCGGCGCGGGCGGCGGCGTCGGGCCCTGCGACGCGGGATCGAAGTGCGTGCGCGAGAGCGTCACGGGGTGCGGTGGGAGTCGGGGCCATGGTCAAAGTATCGTTCGCGGGAGCGGATCCGGGCAACGCGGCCGCAGTCCGGGGCGCCGCAGCCCCCCAACCCCCGCTCCGGGGTGCCGCGGCACCCCAGCCCTTCGCTCCGGGGACGCAAAATGCCGGTTTGCGGCGCGATTTCGCGGTTCAAACGTGCAC
>DASRMP010000026.1:0-39722 GCA_035647855.1 Actinomycetaceae bacterium
CTTGGTAGCGACCGTGGGGTTCTGGGCGGTGGATGGGGGAGTGGCCTCGGTGACGGGTGCGTCGTCGACGTCGTAGTCGCGGAAGAACTCCTGCCAGTGGGGATCGACACTTGCCGGATCCTGAAGGTACTTGTCGTAGAGCTCTTCGATCAGCCACTCGTTGGCGCCGAATTCGACATCATCGCGTTGCGTCGCGTCGGACACGTGTGCAAACTCCATCCGGGAGGGAACTGGGCTGGGTCAAGCCTAGGCGACGGCCCTCTCACCGGCACGACTGGAGACGGAAGGAGATTCGCGCTATCCGTCAGATTCCTGGCGTTGCGCGGCCGTGACTCTCCCGCCTGGCATGACGCTTCGTCTTGAGCGGCTCTGGCGGGCCGGTCAGCGGAAGGACGATCCGGAACCGGGCGCCGACGTCGGAGTCCACCACGCGGATCGTGCCGCCGTGCAGCGAAACCGCCCAGCGCGCGATCGCCAGACCGATTCCGGTCCCGCCTCGTACAGCGGATCCACTCTCCGCGCGCTGGAAGCGCCCAAAGATGCGCTCGCGGTCCTTCGCCGCCACGCCCGGTCCCGTGTCCGCGATCTCGATGCGCGCGGTCTGGCGGACCACCGTGGCCTCGACGGCGATCGTGCTGTCCGGAGGAGCGTGCCGTGTGGCGTTGTCCAGCACGTTGGTAACCACCTGGACGAGGCGGGTCCGATCGCCGATGAGGGTGAGGTCCGCCGGTTCGATGCGTGAGGTGAAGTTGAGATTGGTTCCGCGCCGTTGGGCCGCCAGCATGGAGACCTCGGTGGCCTCGTCGAGGAGTTCGGCGACGTCGATTGTGACGAGCTCGAGGCCGGCCGCACCGGAATCGACGCGGGAAAGATCGAGGAGGTAGTTCAGGAGGTTGGTCAGGCGCTCGACTTGGACGACCGCCGCCTCAAGGTTCTCGGGGCACGCTTCCTCCACCCCGTCGGCCATGTTCTCCAGCCGTGAGCGGAGGGCTGCAATGGGAGTCCGCAACTCGTGCGAGACGTTGGCGATCGTGTCCCGGTGGAACCGATCGATCTCGGCGAGGTCCTGGGCCATGGAGTTGAAGGCGTCGGCTAGTTGCCCGATCTCGTCGCGGCTCTGGGGCTCCACTCGCACGCTGTAATCACCGCTGGCCATCGCCTTGGCCGCTTTGGTCGCCTGGACCAGCGGTTCCACGGCGTTCCGCGCGACCGCCCAGGCGACCAGCACCGACGCAGTGAACACGAGGGGCAGGATGTAGCCGGGGAAGACCCCCTCCCGCGTCCCGAGCCAGACAACGAGTGCGGAGAAGCCCGACACCGCGCCGGCAAGGGCGACCACCCTCCAGATGAGGGACCCGAAAGGCGACCGCATCGGTCAGGGGGTTGCGGGGGCGTCGAACGCGTAGCCGACGCCGTGGACCGTGCGGACCACGTCAGCTCCGAGCTTGCGGCGCAGCGCCTTGATGTGGGAGTCCACGGTGCGGGTGCCGGACGCATCGACCCAGTCCCAGACCTGCTCGAGCAGCGCTTCGCGTGAGAGGACCTTGCCCTCGTTGTCCGCGAGGCACACGAGGAGATCGAACTCGGTCGGGGTGAGGTGGACCTCGCGGTCGTTGCGCCGGACACGACGCCCCTCACGGTCGACCTCGATCTCACCGAGGACAAGCGTGTTCGATTCCGCGGGGGCACTGAGGCGTTCGGCGCGTTCGACCCGGCGGAGTAGCGCCTTCAGCCTCGCCACGAGTTCGCGCATCGAGAATGGTTTCGTCATGTAGTCGTCGGCACCGACCCCGAGGCCGACCAGGATGTCGGTCTCGTCATCGCGGGCCGTCAGGATGAGCACGGGAACCTCGCGTTCCGCCTGGATGCGGCGGCAGACCTCGAGACCGTCGATGCCCGGGAGCATGACGTCCAGCACGACCGCGTCCGGGCTGAAGTCGCGGGCTTCGCTGACCGCTTCCAGCCCATCGTGCACCTGACGTGTCTCCCATCCCTCGGACTCAAGGCGCCGGGCGATCTGTTCGGAGATGTCACGCTCGTCCTCGACAACGAGGATCCGGTAGCTGTTGGCGGGCATGTGATGATTCTGACACGAAAGCGTGAATGGGTCCCGGCCAGTGCAGGATTTGGCGAGAACTCACGTGACGGCGTGGAACAACAGCAAGTTGCCGTGAACCGCGCCACACTCGGTTTTTGGACCAATGTGGACACGGTCCGTTATCGTCTCGTTATCGAATCCCTACTGGAGTCCTCAACTCCCTCGGAGGCTCCCCGCATGCCCTCTTCTGCTGGCGCCGACCAGTCGCTGACGCGTCGTCAATTGCGCGAGATGGAACGTCTCGCTGAGGCCGAGCAGATCCGCGAGTCGGAGCGCGTCCCCGCTGGGGAGACCACGAACGCGCAGGAGGCTCCCGCCGCATCGGTGTCCTCTCCTCTCCCCTCGAGGTCAGCGTCTTCTCCCACCCGGACGCCGACGCGCCGCGAGATGCGTGCAGCCGAGAGGGCTGCGGCTGCCGCGAGCGAAGAGGCTGTCGTCCTGGCGCCGCACCCGCTCGAGCCTGAGATCACGGCGCCAGTGGACGAGAACACGATCCCTGCAGGTGAGCGACGTTCGCCGTCGCTCACCGACGACGGCATGGGAGGTCTCCAGAACGGCGAGACAGAGCAGGTTCCGCCCACCGCCGAGCGCGTCCGCATGGGCGCGGAACCATCCGAGGCCGCAACCATCGCGTTGAGCCCGGCGGGTGCACGGCATGACGTTCGCACCCCCGATCACCACCGGCAGCCCGTCCGCAGCCGCGAGCAGCGAATCCCGTGGAAGCCGGTCCGTACCGGCGGCGATCACGGGCTCTCTCGCGCGGCCCTCCTTGGCACGCTCGGCGTCGTCACGATCGCCGCGCCCATGACCGGATTCGCGGACGCCACCATGGCGGCCGACGCATCCGTCGCGGCCGCGATGTCGGTGCGGCCGATCGCGGACGCCACAGCCGGAGCTGCAGCCACCCACATTCTCGAGGGCACCGTCTCCTCGGCGACGACCCTGCGGGAGGACCCGTTCGCGCGGCTTGTCGCAACCGATCTTGCCTCGCGCCAGCAGGCCCAGGTCGTCTCCGCCGCCTGCGAGCCGACCCTCGGCGCGAGCGGCTTCTCGGAGGCGTACGTGCAGCGGCTCCAGCTCCCGGTACGGCCGATGGCCGAGGGTACCTACCGGGACACCTCCTTGTACGGAGACCGGTGGGGCACGCTGCACCTCGGGACGGACATGGCGGCTCCGGTCGGAACGCCGATCTACGCCGTCGCGGATGGCGTCGTCGTCCACGCGGGCGATGGCATCGAGGGCCGTTCCGGCACTCTCGTCATCATCCAGGCAGAGGTCGACGGCGTGGACACCTGGTTCTGGTACGTCCACATGTTCCCGGAGCACGTCTATGTGGAGGTCGGCGACACCGTGCGCGCGGGGCAACTGATCGCCGGCGTGGGGAACCGGGGCCGTTCCACGGGTCCGCACCTGCATTTCGAGGTGCACGTAGGGGAGCGCGGGAACACTGTCGACCCGCTGGAGTGGCTCGCTGAGAAGCACGCCATTTTCCCTGGTCAGTGCTGAGGCGTGGCGGGAGCCTCCGTCCCGAACTCGGGACGCCTGAACACTCACCCCTTCCTTGCCGGCGACGGGCCGATCCTGATGGCGCACCGCGGCGGTGCGGCCGAGGTGCACGAGAACACGTGGGGATCGCTGCGCCACATCGTTGACCTCGGGGTCTCCTACGTGGAGACGGATGTCCATGGGACCCGGGACGGCGTCGTCGTGCTGCAGCACGACGACGCGCTCGACCGCACCACCGACACGACCGGCCTACTGACCGCGCGGACGTGGGCCGAACTCGGCGGCGTCAGGAACCTGGACGGAGAGCCTCTTGTACGTCTGGAGGATGCGCTGGAACAGTTCCCGAGTCTGAGGTTCAACGTTGACGCGAAGAGCGACTCCGTCGTCGGGTCGCTTGCCGAGATGGCGGCGCGGCACCCGGATCGCGTCCTCGTGGCGTCCTTCTCGACCCCTCGTTTGCTACAGGTCCGCCGCCTTGCCCCCTCGGTTGCGACGTCACTCGGGCAGGGCGAGGTTGTCCGCCTGTGCGCACTGTCACGGCTGCCGCTGGCGAGTGCGCTGCGCCTTGCAGGATGCACGAAGGGATTCCGGCACGCGGTAGCCGTGCAGGTCCCGCCGCGCTACCGCGGTTTTCGCGTGATCACTCCGAGGCTTGTGCGCTTGGCCCACGCGCTCGGGCTCGCGGTTCACGCCTGGGACTCCGACGCCGCCGCGTCATGGGAGGCCGTCCTCGAGGCCGGAGCGGACGGCATCATCACCGATTTCCCGACGACGGCGCGTGACTGGCTCGCCGGCCGTGGGCCCTGGCACTGAACCACCGAGTCAGTGGCCGCCGGTCTTGCAGGCGGCGATGAGCGAGCCTCTGCTGCCGCTGAAGTGTGAGATTCTCGCCACGAAACGCCGAAACTTCTGGCAACGGGACCAAGCGAGCATTTGTGCGGATTTCTTCTGGAGATAATCAAGTCCGGAGGTGAAACCGTGGTTACTCGACGTGGGGACCGGCCAAGTCGCTCGACGGCCGCGATTTTCCAAGAGGCGCTCAGGCTCGCACCGGCGCGGAGGCGTGTGCTCGAACTCGTCGCCGGGGCGGAGCAGCCCCTGTCGGTGGCGGAGGTCGCGCAGCACCTCGATTGTCATCCCAGCACGGTCCGCCCGCACCTCACGGAGCTCGCGAAAACCGGGTTTCTCGACGTGCAGGAACGGCGCCTCGGGATCCGCGGGCGCCCCGCCATCCTCTACACGACTCGGCTGCCGGATCCGGCGCGGATCCACTTCGGCCTGATGTCGCTCGTCAGCACCGGCCTTGAGTACATGTCACTTGAGGACGCCTATCGTCTCGGGCTGGACTGGGGCCGCGACGAGCGGCAGCGGGACTTCCCCGGAACCTCGGGCGTGGATCCCGAGGGGGCGGTGGAGGTGCTCTCGCGGCTCGGCTTCGATCCGGCGTGGGAGTCGGGCGGCCGCGTGCGCGTTCATACGTGCCCGCTGGAGCACCGCTCGCCTGAGCAGGACACCAACCTCTGGGAGCTTCACAAAGGGCTACTCCGTGGTCTTCTCGGGATCTGGGAGGGACGCTTCGAGTTCCATTCCCAAGGGGAACACGGCGGCTGCCTGATCGACTTCATCGCCGGCCATGCGATTGATGAGCCTGTGCTCAATGAGCCTGCGCTCGGCGAGCCCGAACTCGAACCCGCGGGCGTGGGCGTCACTTCCAACTGAGCGCTTGGCGCGTGGGCGCGGACAGTGCGTCCGCTGCGCGAACTCGCCGCCGCCTGACGATCGAGTGTCCCGCCCGGGTCCTGGTGTAGTTGGGTCAGGACCCGGGCGGTGCAGCCCGATGTGATTCCGATGTGAAGAAGAGCGGGGTGGCTCGGGTCAGGAGCACTTTCCCCACTGGCATGAGTGACTTGAGACGCTCAATCCCATCTTGATCGCCTCGTTGCACCAGGCGCACTTCTTGTTGTAGCTGCCTGAAACCTTGCCGTCGCAAGCACATGCCATGTCGGTCCCCCTGTCGGTCGGTGCGGTGCCCTGTTGCAGCCGCTGCCCATGCCACACTACCGGCGACCCGGACGCCCTCGAAGCGCCGACAACCACCACGTGGGCCGATCGCTCCAGTTGGCGTCCACCACCGCTTGGCGTCCACTACCGCTCGGCGTCCACTACCGCTCGGCGTCCACCACCGCGTGGCGTCCACTGCCGCACGGGTTCTCGACCGACAGTAGCCACGAGATCCGGTGACTTCCGTAGGTGTTTTGTCACTTCTGTAGGAGTCTCGGCAGCGCGTGCGGGTTTCGTGCGGTGCAGGGGTGCCTTTCAGCCCGTTTGACCGGCAAATGAACCTCCTGAACCGGCAGCGGAGCGACAACCGTAGGCGTTTGACTTCTTCTGTAGGCGCTTGACACGTACTTAACGCCTACAGTAGATACTTAACGCCTACGGTAGATGAATCCGCCGTTCGGAGGGGCCGCGAAAAGGCCAAAATTGGGCCGAATCTCCCCCTCGACGGGGTTGGCACCGGTGCGCATGGGCGAAACTCCTACAGAAGTCTCCACTCTCCATGTCGGGGAGGCCCGTTCCGGGTTGAGAACGCTGGAATCACTGTCGAAGTGGCTGAAGACCGCGGACGAGAGGCCCGCGGGGCGTACGTAAGTGGGCTTCCAAGTGGTTGGGAGTGCCCGCGATCGCCATCCCGAGCCGGGGAAACGAGCAGCGCCCCGAACAGGACTCGAACCTGCGGCCTTCTGCTCCGGAGGCAGACGCTCTATCCACTGAGCTATCGGGGCAACGCGCATGCCATCCTATCAGCGTCGGCATCGTGATTCGCATCGCCGTCGGGCAGCCAGAGCGTGAGACGCCGCACGCCGCCCGCCGCGCCGCCCGCCGCACGCCGCCCGCCGTCGCAAACGGTTCCACACGAGTTCCGGTGCCCTACCCGTAGGCAACTAGACTCACCGGCGTGACCCCAGAACAACTTGCCGCCGCCATCCGCGGCGCCGCCGAATCCGCGATAGCAGATGGCGAGCTCGCCCTCGACCCCGCCGCCCTGCCCGAGGTGAAAGTCGAACGTCCGAGGCAGCGCGAACACGGCGACTGGGCCACCAACATTGCCATGCAACTCGGCAAGAAGGCCGGCACCACGCCGCGCGCGCTCGCGGAGATCCTCGCTGCGCGCCTCACAGGAACTCCCGGCATCAAGACAGTCGAGATCGCAGGCCCAGGCTTCCTCAACATCCGCCTCGACACCTCCGCCGCCGGCGCGCTCGCCAAGGACATCGTCGAGACGGGCGAGGAGTACGGCCGCACCGGCGCGCTCGCCGGAACGAACATCAACCTGGAGTTCGTCTCCGCCAACCCCACTGGCCCGATCCACATCGGCGGGGTGCGGTGGGCCGCCGTCGGAGACTCGCTCGCGCGCGTCCTGGAGGCCTCCGGCGCATCCGTCACCCGCGAGTACTATTTCAATGACCACGGCGCCCAGATCGACCGCTTCGTCCGTTCGATCATCGCCCGCGCGCGGGGCATGGAGCCTCCGGAGGACGGATACGCCGGCACCTACATCCAGGAGATTGCCGACCGCGTCCTCGAGGCCCGCCGCGAGGGCGGCACCCAGGACCCGCGCCTACTCCCGTCGGACGAGGAGCGGGAGGTCTTCCGCAGTCTCGGCGTCGGCTTCATGTTCGAGGAGATCAAGCAGAAGCTGCACGCCTTCGGCGTCGACTTCGACGTCTACTTCCACGAGGACACGCTTCACGAGACGGGGGCCGTCACGCGCGCCCTCGACGTGCTGCGCGAGCGCGGCCACGTGTTCGACCAGGATGGTGCCATCTGGATCCGCACCACGGACTTCGGGGACGACAAGGACCGCGTGGTCATCAAGTCCGACGGCGAGGCCGCGTACTTCGCCGGCGACGTCGCCTACTACCTCGACAAGCGCGAACGCGGCGCGGACAACGTCATCATCATGCTCGGCGCCGACCACCACGGGTACGTCGGGCGCATGTACGCGATGGCGCAGGCCTTCGGGGACACCGCGGGCCCGGGGCAGAACCTCGAGATCCTCATCGGCCAGCTCGTGAACCTCGTCAAGGACGGCCAGCCGGTCAGGATGTCGAAGCGCGCGGGATCCGTCCTCACGCTCGACGACCTCGTCGACGCCGTCGGCGTGGACGCCGCCCGCTACTCGCTCTCGCGCGCCTCCGTCGACACCACCCTGGCCATCGACCTCGACGTCATCACCTCGCGCACGAACGAGAACCCCGTCTTCTACGTCCAGTACGCGCACGCGCGCACGCAGGCGGTTGCGCGGAACGCCGTCGAGCACGGTGTGCGCCGCGAGGACGCGTTCTCCCCCGAACTCCTCGACGACGTCTCCGAGACCGAACTCCTCGGCAAACTCGCCGAGTTCCCGGGCGTGGTCACGATGGCAGCGACGCTGCGCGAGCCGCACCGCGTGGCCCGCTACCTGGAGGAACTGGCCGGCGCCTACCACACCTGGTACGACCGCTGCCGCGTCACGCCTCGTGCCACCGAGTCCGTCGAGGACGCCCACCGCACCCGCCTGTGGGTCAACGACGCCGTGGGCCAGGTGATCCGCAACGGGCTGGGACTGCTCGGCGTCTCCGCGCCCGACCGCATGTAGACAGAGCCGATCGAGGAGGACACCATGGCACGTCCCTGGCCCGCCACCTGGAGCGCCGCCCGCAGCGATTCGCCCGCCACGATCGGAGGCCTGCCGGTCACGGACCTGGCCGCCGAGTGGGGCACGCCGGTCTTCGTCGTCGATCTGGAGGAGCTCACCTCGCGGATGGACGACTGGGTCCGCAGCGCCGCCGGCGCGTTCGCGCAGGCGAACGGCCTCGCCGGGGCCGATGTCTACTACGCCTCCAAGGCCTTCACCTGCACTGCGATCCTCCGGATCGCGCGCGAGCGCGGCATGCGGGTGGATGTGGCGTCCGGCGGGGAACTCGCCGTTGCGCTCGCGGCCGGGACGCCGGGCGAGCACGTGGGACTGCACGGCAACAACAAGTCGGCCGGCGAGCTCGGCGCGGCGCTCGAGGCGGGCGTGGGAAGGATCGTCGTCGACTCGCTCTCAGAAATCGCGTTCCTCCAGGAGATCGCCGCCAAGCGCGGAAACCACGCCGTACCGGTGTTCATCCGTGTCACCACGGGCGTGCACGCGGGCGCCAACGAGTTCGTCGCGACGGCGCACGAGGACCAGAAGTTCGGTCTCTCCGCCAACTCGGGGGCGGCACTCGAGGCTGCGCGGGAAGTCGTCGCCGCACCGAATCTGGAGCTCGCCGGCCTGCACATGCACATCGGCTCGCAGATCTTCGGCGCCGCGGGGCACGAGGCCTCGACGCGCCCGCTGCTCGCGCTCCGCGCCGAGATCGCCGCCGAAACGGGTGTGCTCGTGCCCGAGGTCGACCTCGGCGGCGGCTTCGGGATCTCCTACGTCGACGAGGACCCCATGGCGGTCGCGGACGTGACCGGCGCGCTCGCCGCGGTCGTTCGCGATGAGTGCGAGGCGCTCGGGACGCCGCCGCCGCGTGTCTCGTTCGAGCCCGGCCGCAGCGTCGTCGGGCCTGCGATGGTGACGTTGTACGAGGTGGGCACCACGAAGACCGTCGCCGTCGACGACGGGGAGCGGTGGTACGTCGCCTTCGACGGCGGCATGACCGACAACGTGTTGCGCCCGATGCTGTACGGCTCGGAGTACGTGACCGAGGTGGCGAACCGGGAGCCGGCGGGGGAGGGGCGGCGCTCGCGTCTGGTGGGAAAGCACTGTGAGAGCGGCGACATCATGATCCGCGATCTCGAACTCCCCGCGGACCTCGTGCGCGGCGATCTGCTCGCCATCCCCGCGACCGGCGCGTACGGCCGCTCCATGGCGTCGAACTACAACCTGCTGGCGCGGCCGGCGGTGGTGGCGGTCGCGCGCGGCGAGGCGGAGGTGTGGCTGCGCCGCGAGACGATCGCGGACATGCTCGTCCTCGATCCCGGGTTCGAGGCTGAGGGCGATCCCCTGGTGTAGCCGAACCGGCGGACGCGAGTGCTCGTGCCCAGGCAGGAACGGGCGCGTGAGGCACGAGCCCGCTCATGCCCGCTAGCATTCGGGCATGCCCCCAGTTCGTATCGCGGTGCTCGGCGCGGGCACCGTCGGTTCCCAGGTCCTGCGGCTGCTCCAGGAGAGCGCCGACGATTTCGAGGCCCGAGCGGGCGCGCCGCTCGAGGTGGTCGGGATCGGTGTGTCCAACCTCGAGAAGGAGCGCGATCCCTGGGTCGATCGTTCACTCCTCACCGACGACCTCGATGGACTCGCCACCAGCGCGGACATCGTGATCGAACTTATCGGCGGGATCTCGCCCGCGCGTGAGCTCGTGCTGAGGGCCCTGGGCGCCGGCGCGACGGTCGTGACCGGTAACAAGGCCCTCCTCGCCGCTCACGGCCCCGAGATCTTCGAGGCCGCGGCGGCGTCCGGCGCGGATCTCTACTACGAGGCCGCCGTCGCCGGTGCCGTGCCCATCGTTTACGCGCTGCGCGAATCGCTCGCCGGTGACACCGTCACGCGCGTGCTTGGAATCGTGAACGGCACCACCAACTACATCCTCGACGAGATGGCAACGAAGGGCCTCACCTTCGACGCCGCGCTCGCGGAGGCACAACGCCTCGGGTTCGCGGAGGCGGACCCAACTGCAGACGTCGACGGGCACGACGCCGCCGCCAAGGCCGCGCTGCTCGCCTCCCTCGCGTTCCACACGCGTGTCTCCATCGACGACGTCCCCACCGTGGGAATCCGCGACATCACGGCGGCCGACATCGAGCTGGCCGAGGCCTCCGGCTACACGCTGAAGCTGCTCGCGATCGCCGACCGGATGCCTGACGGCGTGGCGGTGCGCGTCTCTCCGGCGCTGGTTCCGCATGGGCACCCGCTCGCCTCGGTGCACGGTTCGTTCAACGCAATCGTGATCGAGGCGGAGGCCGCCGATCGGCTCATGTTCTACGGTCGCGGCGCCGGCGGCGCCCCGACGGCGTCTGCAGTGCTGTCCGATGTAGTCGCGGGAGCCTCCCACAAGGTGCACGGTGGTAACGCCCCACAGGAGTCCGCCTACGCCGCGCTTCCCGTCCTTGGCCCGGAAGCGGTGCAGACCGCGCAGCAGATTCGGCTGCGGGTGGCCGACAGGCCTGGTGTGCTGGCGAAGGTGGCCGGCGCGTTCGCGGAGCACGGCATCTCGATCGAGTCCGTGCGGCAACTCGCGGCCGACAACGGCGACGCAGCGCTCTCGATCGTCACGCATGTGGCGCGCACCAGCGAACTGTCCGCGACGGTCGCGGAGCTCGAGGCCGAGGAGATGGTGCGCGAGGTCGTGTCCGTCCTCCCCGTGGAGAACGCGTGATCGCATGCGTCTCATCGCCGACCACGTCTCGCTGACGGTTCCCGCGACCTCGGCGAATCTGGGCGCGGGCTTCGATTCGCTCGGGCTCGCGCTGGAGTTGCGGGACCGGGTGACGGTGCGCGCCGTCGCGGGGGAGACCCGCGTGGTGGTCCGCGGCGAGGGCGCGAACACCGTCTCGCGCGGGGAGGATCACCTGATCGTCCGTGCCATCCGGATCGGACTCGAGTTCTGCGGCGCGCCGCAGGCGGGCGTCGACCTCGTCTGCCACAACACGATCCCGCATGCGCGCGGGCTCGGATCTTCGGCGGCAGCCGTGGTGGTCGGTCTGGCGGCGGCACGTGAGTTGATCTCCGAGCCCGAGGCACTTTCCGACGACGACATCCTCCAACTGGCCACGGATCTCGAGGGCCACCCGGACAACGCCGCGCCGGCGCTGTTCGGCGGTGCCCGGCTCGCGTGGACGAGTGACCGGCAGGCTCGGTCCGTGGCGCTGAACTACGTGGAGGGTCTCACTCCGGTAGCGCTCATTCCGCCCACGCGCGCCTCGACCTCGGGCGCGCGGGCCGCGTTGCCGCGGACCGTGCCGCACACGGATGCGGTGTTCAACCTGCAGCGTGCCGCGCTCATGGTGGTGGCGTTGCAGGAGCCCGAATACCTGCTGGACGCCACGGCGGACCGCCTCCACCAGCCGTATCGCTGGGAAGTGGTGGGGGAGTCGCTCGAACTGATCGAGAACCTCCGCGCCCGGGGGATTCCTGCGGTTCTGTCTGGGGCCGGGCCCACCGTGCTCGCGTTCGAGCGGCCGGAGGACACGCTGATCCACGCGCTCGTGAAGCACGGCTGGCGGGTTGAGCCGCTTCCCGTGAGCGCGGGTGGCGTACGCGTGCTCTGACGCCGGGATGTGTTTGGCGGCGCCGAAATCGGTGGCAGTGGTGACATCTTCGGCGATCCTGGTAAGCTTCACGGAGCACAGGCGGCCGTTTCGGCCCAATTCTCAAGTGCACCAGCCACCGAACTCTCTATGAGTAGCCGTGTGCAGCCGTGTTTTGCACGATTTCACTTCAGGTCACCTGGCCGAAGGAAGGATTCACGTGACCCAATCCCCTGATGCAGCGCTTTCCGGCATGCGTCTGACCGAACTGCAGTCCCTCGCGCAGTCGATGGGCATCAAGAGCGTCTCGAAGTACCGGAAGTCGGACCTCGTGAACCTGATCAGCAGCCGATCCGGCAACGCTGAGTCATCAGATTCGGCGCGATCCACCGATGGTTCCGCCGATTCCGAACGCGGTCAGGACGATCAGCAGCAGCGGCACCACAAACAGGACGGCCATGAACACGATGGCCACGAACAGGACGGCCACGAGCAGGATCACCAGCAGGACCGCCACGGCCAGGACGGTGACCAGCAGGACCGCCGGCAGGACGCCGGCGAGCACCGCGGCCCGCGTCGTTCGGACGCGCCGACCGGGCCGCCGCAGGAATCGTCGTCGGACGATCAGGAGCGCGAGAGGCTTGACTCGCCGGACGATCACGAGCGTGCCAAGCGTGAACTGATGCGAGAACTGGAAACCGCGACTCAGCGGAAGGCGGAAGGCCGGGACCAGCAGCGTCGTCGTGAAGAGGAGGCGGACCGCGGAGACGGACGCCAACAGCGTGGCGGCCAGAGCGGCCAACAGCAGCAGCAGCAGCAGCGGCAGCAGGACCGGGAAGATGGCGGTCAGCAGAGTGGTTCGCGCCGCCGTTCACGGGACCGCAACCGGAACCGCAACCGAGACCGTGACCGCCGCGGCGGCTCCCAGGAGCAGAGCGAGCCGGAGATCCGTGAGGGTGACGTGCTCGTGCCCGTCGCGGGCATTCTGGACATTCTGGAAAACTACGCGTTCGTGCGTACTTCCGGTTACCTGCCCGGACCGAATGACGTCTACGTGACGCTCGGCCAGGTGAAGAAGTTCGGGCTCCGCCGTGGCGATGCCGTCACCGGAGCGGTGCGCCAGCCGGAGGAGGGGGAGCAGCGCAGTTCGCGCCAGAAGTTCAACGCGCTCGTCCGCCTCGACACGGTCAACGGCATGACCTCCGAGGAGGCGAAGCGCCGCCCTGAGTTCCACAAGCTCACGCCGCTGTACCCGAACGAGTTGCTGCGGCTGGAGACCACACAGAAGGCCATCACGCCCAGAGTCATCGATCTCGTGGCGCCGGTTGGCAAGGGCCAGCGTGGCCTGATCGTCTCGCCGCCCAAGGCGGGCAAGACGATTATCATGCAGCAGATCGCGAACGCCATCTCGGTGAACAACCCCGAGGTGCATCTCATGGTCGTGCTCGTGGACGAGCGCCCGGAAGAAGTCACCGACATGCAGCGGATGGTGAAGGGCGAGGTGATCGCCTCCACCTTCGATCGTCCCGCCACCGACCATACGATCGTCGCGGAACTCGCCATCGAGCGCGCGAAGCGCCTGGTAGAGATGGGTGGGGACGTCGTCGTGCTGCTGGACTCGCTGACCAGACTCTCCCGCGCATACAACCTCGCCGCACCGGCCTCGGGGCGGATCCTCTCGGGTGGTGTGGACGCCTCGGCGCTCTACCCGCCGAAGAAGTTCTTCGGCGCGGCACGCAACATCGAGGGCGGCGGCTCTCTGACGATCATCGCCTCCGCGCTGGTGGAGACCGGATCCAAGATGGACGAGGTCATCTTCGAGGAGTTCAAGGGCACCGGGAACCTGGAGTTGCGTCTCTCGCGTCAGTTGGCGGACAAGCGCATCTTCCCGGCCGTGGATATCAACGCCTCGGGCACCCGCCGCGAGGAACTGTTGCTCTCGTCGGAGGAGCTCAAGATCATGTGGCGCCTGCGCCGTGTCCTGGGCGGGCTCGAGAAGGAGGCAGCGATCGACCTGCTGCTCGGGAAGCTGCGTGAGACGCAGTCCAACGCCGAGTTCCTGCTCGCCGTCTCGCGGACGACGCCGGGCGGCAAGGACGAGCTCGCCGAGCTCGCCGCAGGCACGGGCGGCAACGACTAGCGCACGGCGAACGCCCTGCCGCCGAGGCGTCCGCGGTGTGGCAAACGGCACCACCACGCCGTATTGGCCGTCACAGCCCCAAGATGGCAGAATGAACGGTCGGTTCCGGTTCACGCCCCACGCCGTGGAGGCGACCCGGGACGCCCGATGACAAGGAGAACCCCATGAAGCAGGGAATTCACCCTGGCTATTTCGTCACTGAAGTGTCCTGTACCTGCGGGAACACCTTCACCACCCGTTCCACCAAGCGTGGCGGCAGGATCAACGCGGACGTCTGCTCGGCCTGCCACCCCTTCTACACGGGTAAGCAGAAGATCCTGGACACCGGTGGCCGCGTGGCTCGCTTCGAGGCGCGCTACGGCAAGCGCAACCAGGGCTCCAAGTAGCTTCGCAGGCAGCGCCGGTGGGAAGGCTTCCCACCGGCGCTGCATCATTTCGTCCGAGGAGAGATACATGCGCGACGAGTTCGATGGCATCACGCCCCTGATGGAGGAATACGCGGAGGTCGAGAAGCAGATGTCCGATCCGGCGGTCCTCAGCGACGCCCGCTCGGCCAAACGGGTCGGCCGCCGCTACTCGGAACTTGGCCGGCTTGTCCACGCCCACCGGACGTGGTTCGCGCTCGCCACCGATCTGGAGGACGCCACCGAACTCGCCGAGGACGACGAGGATTTCGCCGCCGAACTCCCCGCCATGGCCGAGAAGGAGCAGGCCGCCGCCGACCATTTGCGCCGGCTCCTCATCCCCCGCGACCCCGATGATGCCTCCGACGTCATCCTGGAGATCAAGGCCGGGGAGGGCGGCGAGGAGTCCGCGCTCTTCGCGGGCGATCTGTTCCGCATGTACACGCGTTTCGCCGAATCGAAGGGCTGGCGGATCGAAGTCCTCTCCGACACCGAGTCCGACCTCGGCGGCTACAAGGAGGTCTCCATCGCGATCCGGTCCAGGGGCAACGCCGCCCCGGAGGATGGCGTGTGGGCGCAGCTCAAGTACGAGGGCGGCGTGCACCGTGTCCAGCGCGTTCCCGTCACCGAGTCCCAGGGACGCATCCACACCTCCGCCGCGGGAGTCATGGTCATGCCCGAACTCGAGGACGAGGGCGAGATCGAGATTCACGAGAACGACCTGCGAGTGGACGTGTATCGCTCGTCCGGTCCGGGCGGTCAATCCGTCAACACGACCGATTCCGCCGTCCGCATGACGCACCTGCCCACTGGCGTGGTGGTCGCCATGCAGAACGAGAAGTCGCAGCTCCAGAACCGGGAGGCCGCGCTGCGCGTCCTCAAGTCGCGGCTCGCCCAGATTCGCCGCGAGGAGGCGGAGGCCGCAGCGTCCGAGGCGCGCCGCAGCCAGGTCCGCACCGTCGACCGCTCCGAGCGCATCCGCACCTACAACTTCCCCGAGAACCGCATCGCCGATCACCGCACCGGTTACAAGGCATACAACCTCGACGCCGTCCTGTCCGGAGCGCTTCAGCCCGTCATCGAATCGGCCATCCACATGGACGAGGCCGAGCGTCTCGCGCACGCGGGAAACCGCTGACGTGTCCGACGGCGGAACCACACCGGCCGAGGTCGCTCGCCGCCCGCTCCGGCCGCTGATCCGCTCCGCTCACCGCGTTCTCGACGACGCCGGCGTCCCCTCACCCGGCCATGACGCGCGCGCCCTTGCCCGCCTCGCTCTCGCCCGCACCGATGGCGGAATGCTCGAACTCGTCGACGACGTCTCCGTGGAATTCGCGCGGGAGTTCGCCGCGTTGGTGGCACGACGGCGGACGCGCGAGCCGCTGCAGATCATCGAAGGCGTGGCGCACTTCCACCGCGTGATCCTCGAGACCGCGCCCGGCGTGTTCATCCCGCGCCCCGAAACCGAATCGGTGGTGGAGGCCGTGCTCGGCCACGCGCGTCGTTCCGGGCCGGGGGACTCGGGCGGTCGCAGGCCGGAAGGCACGCAGGGCGCGGAACCTCGGGACCGCGGAGGTGACGGTGGGGCGGGACCTGTGATCGTGGACCTGTGCGCCGGGACGGGCGCGATCGCCATCGCGGTCGCTGCCGCGATGCCCTTGGCGCGCGTCTGGGCGGTCGAGTTGGATTCTGCCGCCGTCGCGCTTGCGCGCCGGAACGTGGACGCGAACGGAGTTCGCGTCGTAGTCGTCGAGGGGGATGCGGCCTCTGAGCTGTCCGAACTGGACGGGACGGTCGATGTCGTTGCCTCGAATCCACCGTACATCCCACCCGACGGCGTGCCGCGCGACCCGGAGGTGCACCGCTGGGACCCGCCGGCCGCGCTCTACGGCGGCGGCGACGACGGACTGGACACGCCTCGAGCAGTAGTCGCGTCGGCGGCGCGACTGCTCAAACCCGGCGGAACATTCGTGATGGAACACGCGGATGAGCAGGGTTTGGCGGTGCGTGGCCTCGTTGCGAGTCATGGTGCCTTTACGATGATCGAAACGCACCAGGATCTCGCCGGTCGCGATCGCTTCGTCGTCGCGCGACGGGCGACCGCCCACGACGGACGGGAGTAGAGCGGTGATCTTCGACTATGCCGAGGACCCAGGCCGCGCGCTCGATGCCGCCGTCCGGACGCTCGAGAGGGGCGGGCTCGTGGTGCTTCCCACAGATACCGTCTACGGCATCGGCGTGGATGCCTTCAGCCCCGAGGCCGTGCAGCGGCTCCTGTCCGCCAAGGGGCGCGGCCGGCAGATGCCGCCGCCCGTGCTCGTGAGCGGGCTCGCGGTACTCGACGCGCTCGCGGCCGAGATCCGGCCCGAGGTGCGCGCGCTCGTGGAGCGATTCTGGCCCGGCGCGCTGACAGTCATCCTGCGCGCACAGCCGTCTCTGAAATGGGACCTCGGCGAGACGGACGGAACGGTCGCGCTGCGTATGCCGGATCACCCGATCGCGCTCGCGCTGGTCGAACGGTGGGGGCCGATGGCGGTGACCTCCGCGAACATCAGCGGTCGGCCGGCCGCCCAGGAGGCGGCAACGGCTGAGGGCTACTTCGGCGCCGCCGTCGCCGTCTACCTCGACGGCGGCCCGACGCCCGGACTCGTGCCCTCCACCATCGTCGACGCGACGAGCGTGCCGATGCGGATCGTGCGGCCGGGAGTGCTGGCGGCAGAAGTACTGGCCGAGGTCGCGCCGGAACTGGTGGCGGAAGGTGCTGTGACGTCGTCGCCGGAGAACGGGACGGAGAGCGGGACGGACAGCGGTGCGTAGCTATGCGCTGGTGATGCTCATCGCGGCGGCAGTCACATTCCTGATGACGCCGATTGCGCGGCACTTGGCTCGCTACCTGCACGCGATCACGCCCGTGCGATCACGTGACATTCACACCACTCCCATTCCGCGCCTCGGAGGCCTTGCGATGTTCGTGGGTGCCGTGGTCGCGATCGTGGTGGCGGCCAATATCCCGTTCCTCGGTAGCGTCTTCGCGCATACGAATCAGATTCAGGGCGTGGCGCTCGCGGCACTGTGGGTCGTCCTGCTGGGGACCGCTGACGACCTCTGGGACCTCCACTGGTGGGCCAAACTGGGCGGGCAGATCTTCGCGGGGCTCATCCTGGCGTTCTTCGGCGTGATTCTGGTGACCTTCCCGATCGCCGGCCTGACCATCGGCTCGACGCGTCTGTCGATTTTCGCGACCGTGTTTGTCGTCGTGTTCACGCTCAACGCGGTGAACTTCGTGGACGGACTCGACGGGCTCGCGGCGGGGCTCGTCGCCATCGGCGGCAGCGCGTTTTTCCTTTACACCTATCTCCTGACCCGGGCGAGTACACCGGAGGACTACTCGTCGCTGGCTGCGGCGGTGCTTGCCGCCACGGTGGGGGTCTGCATCGGGTTCTTGCCGCACAACTTCCATCCGGCACGAATCTTCATGGGCGACAGCGGCGCGATGCTGCTCGGACTACTGTTCGCTGCGGCGACCATCATCGTCACCGGCAACATCGACCCGACTCGAGTCTCACTGGGGCAGGCGTTCCCCGCGTTCCTGCCGATTCTGCTGCCCGTGGCTGTTCTCGCCCTGCCCGTCATCGACATGACCGCGGCCGTGATCCGGCGCCTGAGGCGCGGCAAGTCGCCGTTCGCGGCCGACCGCATGCACCTCCACCACCGGTTGCTGGATCTGGGTCACTCGCACGCCGGCGCCGTCGTGATCATGTACGTCTGGACGTTCGTGCTGTCGTTCTCCGCAGCGCTACTCGTCGTTCTCCCCGCGCGGCAGGTGCTCGTGCCGGCAGCGCTCGGCGTGGTTATCGCGATCGTGGTGACAGGCGTCGCCCTGCGGTCCTCCCGAAAGGAAAAGGTATGACGAATCCTGAGCCGAAGCCCCAGATCCAGGTGGTGGATCCGGAAACGGCCGAGGCCACCCGGAAGATGTTCAGGTCGATGCTCAAGTGGATGCTCGTGCTCCTCGCAGTGACCCTGGTGGCGGGTGTGGGCCTCGGCTGGCTCGCGGCCGGAATGCCCGGCGTTTGGGCGGCGCTGCTCGGCTGCGGAATCACCGGAGTGTTCACTCTCACGACTGTCGGGGTCGGGATCGTGACAGCCGACAAACCCATGTGGGTCGCTTCGGCCGCGCTACTCGGAGGCTGGCTGGCGAAGGCCGTGATTCTGCTGGTCGTGCTGGTCGCGCTGCGTGGCCAGGACTTCTATGACAAGTACGTCCTGTTCGCCACCGTGGCGATCGCTGTTCTCGGCTCGGTGGTCATCGAGGCGCGCGAGGCCTTGCGCGCGAGAATTCCGTACACGTCCGGCTCGTGAACGGAGGAACGGAGAAATTCCGTTGCCACGATGTGGAACTTGCGCAAATGCACCAGCGAATTGGGCTAGGCTCATTCCGTCACCGAAACTCCGCCGTTCCGGTGATCCCCTCGCCCGCCAAAGACGCCTTCGGGAGAAGCTTGTGAATATGCTCGCAGGAGTGTCGAGTTTCATGATGCTGCCCATGCAGGACGAGGGCGGCTTCCACGGTCCGACGATCGAGGACTTCTTCCCGCCGGCCATTCTCTACGAAGGCACTGCGTTCGAGTTCAACCGGATCATGATGGTCCGGCTGATCGCGGCGATCAGTCTCGTGGTCTTCTTCCTCTGGGCAACCAATCGGATGAAGCTGGTCCCGAGCAGGAAGCAGTCGCTGGCCGAACTCGGAATTGTGGCGGTCCGGGACAACATCGCGATCGAGGTTCTCGGCAAAGAGAAGGGCACGCGTTATGCGACGCTTCTGACCTTCATCTTCTGGGCCATCCTCGCGATGAACATCACAGGGGTGATCCCGTTCCTGAACATCGCGGGCTCCTCGGTGGTGGGAATGCCGGCCGTGATGGCGATAATCGCCACGGTCGGGTTCATCGTCGCGGGCGTCAAGGAACAGGGCGGATGGCACTTCGTCAAGGGCGCACTCTTCCCGCCCGGGGTGCCCTGGCCGATCTACCTCATTCTGACGCCGATCGAGTTCATCTCGACCTTCGTCCTACGGCCGATCACGCTGACGATTCGTCTCCTCGCCAACATGATGTCGGGCCACTTCCTGTTGGTGCTGTGCTTCGCGGGCACCAACTTCCTGTTCATGGAGGCTTCGCTCGCGCTCAAGCCGGTGGGTGTCCTGACGCTCGCCGCTGGCGTCGCCTTCACCCTGTTCGAACTCTTCATCGCAGTTCTGCAGGCCTACATCTTCACCTTGCTGACAACCGTGTACATCCAGCTGGCAACAGAATCCCACTGATCGACTTCCCGCCGGCGGCGGGTAAAGAAGCCGACCGGGCAAAAGCCCGGACGACCCATATGGAAGGAAAGAATCCATGGAACCAGGCATCACCGGTTCAATCGCCACTATTGGCTACGGTATTGCGACTCTGGGCCCCTCGATCGCCATCGGTATGCTCGTTGGCAAGACCCAGGAAGCCACTGCCCGCCAGCCCGAGGTTGCCGGACAGGTCCGAATCAACATGATCATCGGTGCCGCGTTCGTGGAGGCCCTCGGTCTTCTCGGCCTGGTTGCCGGTCTCATCTTCTAGGACTGGGAGTCCCTCGTGGAACTGCTGCTGCCGGCAACGTACGACGTCGTCTGGTCGGTCGTTGCGGTGCTCATCATCGCGGTGCCGTTTGTGAGGGTCGTGATTCCGCGGATCAACTCGATGCTCGACGAGCGGGCGGAGAAGATCGAAGGTGGCATCAAGGCCGGCGAGGAAGCCCGTAAGGAAGCCGCCGAACTCCGCGCTCAGTTCGAGGAGCAGTCCGCGTCCGCCCGTCGTGAGGCAGCCGCAAACCGGGACCGCGCCATCGAAGAGGGCAAGGCCATCGTGGCGGACTACCGTGTCAAGGCCGATGAGGAGGCCCGCCGTCTGATCGCCAACGCGAACCGCCAGATTACGGCCGACCGTCAGGCCGCCGAGATCTCGCTGCGGGCCGATGTCGGCTTGTTGGCGAGCGAACTTGCTGCCCGCATCATCGGTGAGGCGCTCACCGACGCTGACATGCAGACGCGCGTGATAGACCGATTCCTCGATGAACTGGAATCCGAAAAGCCTGCCGTGCGTGTCGGTGAGGGAGAGAGCTAGCCTTGCGACTGAAGAGCCAGGAGTCGTTCGACGCCGCTTCCGAGCGGCTCGAAGCCTTGATCGCCTCCACCACGGACGACCTCAAGCAGATGGCGATAGACATGCTGTTTGTCGTCGACACGCTCGGGTCGAACTCGCAACTCCGGCTGACGCTGACCGACCCTGCGGCGGACGGGGATGCCAAGGCCAAGCTCGTCGAACTCGTGTTCGGCGGTAGCGTCAGCTCCGACGTCTTGGACTTCGTCAAGGGAGTGAGCCGCTCGTACTGGTCGGAGGTGGACGACCTCGTCGAAACCATCGGCCGTCACGCCGCCATCGCCGTCCTCGCGGACGCCGAGCGCGTAGGAATCCTCCCCGAGGTGGCGGAGGAGTTGTTCTCGATCGAGCAATTCATGATGAAGGAGCGAACCCTGCGGGATTCCTTCAGCAACAAGCTGATGCCTCCCGCCCAACGCATCCAGCTCATCGAGGACGTGCTTGAGGGCAGTGTCCACGAGCACACGATGATGATCCTGCGCCGCATGGTCTCCTCCGAACGGCACCCTGGCATCATCTCCTCCCTGCGGACCCACACTCGGCTGGCGGCTGAACGGCGCGACCGCTTGGTGGCCGTCGTGTCGGCCGCGTTGCCCCTCACGACGGCGCAGGTGGCAAGGATCGAACGGCTTCTCACCAGTCGATATGGGAAGAAGATCCAGGTCCATGTGCAAATCGACCCCGACATCGTCGGTGGTATGCGCATCGTGGTAGGCGATGATGTGATGGATGGAACCCTCGCGTCTCGTATCGATGCCGTCCGGCGCCAGCTCACCGACTGAACCAAACCGACCCGAAAGGGTCAGAACGAAGGAAGCCCCACCAATGGCCGAGTTGACGATCAATCAGGATCAGATCAGGGCAGCTCTCGATACGTATGTCAGCGCATACCAGCCGTCGAAGGTCGTGACCGAGGAAGTCGGTCGCGTCTCGCAGACGGGCGATGGCATCGCCAAGATCGAGGGACTCGCCGGGACCATGGCGAACGAGCTGCTCCGGTTCGAGGACGGCACCCTCGGGCTAGCCATGAACCTCGACATCCGCGAAATCGGTGCGATCGTCCTCGGCGACTTCACCGGCATCGAGGAGGGCCAGGACGTCCGCCGCACCGGCGAGGTGCTCTCGGTGCCCGTCGGCGAGGGTTACCTCGGGCGCACAGTTGACCCGCTCGGCTATCCGATCGACGGTCTCGGTGACATCGAAGGGCTCTCGGAACGCCGCGCACTCGAACTCCAGGCCCCGGGCGTGATGATGCGGAAGTCGGTTCACGAGCCGCTGCAGACCGGCCTGAAGGCGATCGACTCCATGATCCCGGTCGGCCGCGGCCAGCGCCAGCTCATCATCGGCGACCGCCAGACCGGAAAGACCGCGATCGCGATCGACACCATCCTCAACCAGCGGGCCAACTGGGAGACTGGTGATCCCAGCAAGCAGGTGCGCTGCATCTACGTGGCGATCGGCCAGAAGGGCTCCACCGTCGCCGCCGTGCGGGCGGCACTCGAGCAGGGTGGTGCGCTCGAATACACCACCCTTGTGGTCTCACCGGCATCAGACCCGGCCGGTTACAAGTACCTCGCCCCCTACACCGGCTCGGCCATCGGCCAGCATTGGATGTACGAGGGGAAGCACGTTCTCATCATCTTCGACGACCTCTCGAAGCAGGCAGAGGCCTACCGTGCGGTATCGCTCCTTCTGCGCCGCCCGCCGGGTCGTGAGGCCTACCCAGGGGACGTGTTCTACCTGCACTCGCGCCTGCTGGAGCGCTGCGCGAAACTCTCGGACGAGATGGGCGCCGGCTCCATGACAGGTCTGCCGATCATCGAGACCAAGGCGAACGACGTCTCGGCGTACATCCCGACCAACGTCATCTCGATCACCGACGGTCAGATCTTCCTGCAGTCCGACCTCTTCAACGCGAACCAGCGTCCTGCGGTGGACGTCGGTATTTCGGTCTCCCGGGTCGGCGGCGACGCCCAGATCAAGGCGATGAAGAAGGTGGCCGGTACCCTCAAGATCACGCTCGCCCAATACCGCTCGATGGAGGCGTTCGCGATGTTCGCCTCCGACCTCGACGCAACCACGCGGCAGCAGCTCACACGCGGTTCACGCCTGATGCGGCTGCTGCGTCAGCCGCAGTACACGCCGTATCCCGTGGAGGACCAGGTTGTATCGATCTGGGCGGGAACACACGGCTACCTCGACGACATCGAGCTTGAGGACATCGCGCGGTTCGAGGCCGGTCTCCTCGACAAGATCCGGCGGAACACCTCGATCTTGAACGAGATCGCGACGACGGGACGCCTTGAGGATGACACCGAGAATGCGCTTCGGGCCGCCGTGGAGGAGTTCCGTGCCGGATTCCTGAAGGGCGACGGACTCGTGATCGGCGAGGAAGCGACTCCGGAACCCGAAGAGGTGCTCGATACGCAGGAGCGGCTCGTCCGCGCCAAGCGAGGCTGAGAATGGCTGCAGGAGACCAGCGCGTATTCAAGCAGAAGATCAGGTCCACGCAGACCCTCAAGAAGGTCTTCCGCGCGATGGAGATGATCGCCGCCTCCCGCATCGGCAAAGCGCGGGAGAAGGCTCTGGAGGGCACGCCGTTCACCCAGGCAGTGAGCCGCGCGGTTGCGGCGGTGGCGAGTCACGCGGAACTCGATCACCCGCTCCTCCAGGAACGGGACGACACCAAGCGAGTCGCGGTGTTCGTGCTCACATCCGATCGAGGCATGGCGGGAGCGTTCGCGGCGTCGGTTCTCCGCGAGGCGGAGCGGACGCTTTCCGATCTGGAGGAAGCGGGCAAGGAACCGATCCTCTACGTGCTCGGCCGCCGCGGCATCTCCTACTTCCGTTACCGAGGGCGGCAGATGGTACGGACCTGGGAGGGACATTCGGATGCGCCCCGATCCGTCACGGGCGGAGAATTGGCGAACGAAATCATCCAGCGCTACCTCGCTGCACCGGAAGAGGGCGGCATCTCGGAGGTGTTCACCATCTCCACGCGCTTCATCTCGATGGTCAAGCAGATCGTCGAAGTGCGGCGCTTGCTTCCGATCGAGGTCGTGGAGGAGGAGCACCCGATCGGCATGGACGTCGTCACCGATGATGGTGTCGCACCCGGAGCGTTCCCGCTGTACGAGTTCGAACCAGACGCGGACACCGTACTCAATGGCCTCATGCCGCTCTACATGCGAGCCCGTATGCAGTCCATTCTGTTGCACTCGGCGGCCTCCGAGCTGGCGTCGCGCCAGCAGGCGATGCACAGCGCCGTCGACAATGCGGAAGAACTGATCACCGACTACACCCGCCTTGCCAACGCTGCGCGGCAGACGGAAATCACGCAAGAAATCACCGAGATCGTTTCCGGCAGCGACGCACTCGCTGCGAGCTAGCCGAAGGGAAGAGGGAAAATGACCGCGACCGAAACTCAGAACGAGACCGCAGTCGCTGCGCAAGGACGCGTCGCACGAGTCATCGGGCCAGTGGTGGACATCCAGTTCCCGCCGGACGCCATCCCGGACATGTACAACGCACTCACCACGGAGATCGACCTCTCCGCGCACGGTGAGGACGAGGGCATCGTGAGGATGACGCTGGAAGTCGCGCAGCACCTCGGCGACTCCATGGTGCGCGCGATCGCGCTCAAGCCGACCGATGGCCTTGTGCGCGGCGCGGCCGTGGCCGACAGTGGTGGCCCGATCACCGTCCCTGTCGGCGACGTCACGAAGGGCCACGTGTTCAACGTGACGGGGGAGTGCCTGAACCTCAAGGAGGGCGAGGTCCTCGACATCAAGGAACGTTGGCCGATCCACCGCAAGCCACCGTCGTTCGACGAGCTCGAGCCCAAGTCGGAGATGTTCGAGACCGGCATCAAGGTCATCGATCTGCTCACTCCCTACGTTCTCGGTGGAAAGATCGGCCTGTTCGGCGGCGCCGGCGTCGGCAAGACCGTCCTCATCCAGGAGATGATTCAGCGGGTTGCCCAGGACCACGGCGGCGTGTCCGTGTTCGCCGGCGTTGGCGAGCGGACCCGCGAGGGTAACGACCTCATCAAGGAGATGGAGGAGGCCGGCGTCATGGACAAGACGGCGCTGGTCTTCGGCCAGATGGACGAGCCGCCGGGCACGCGTCTCCGCATCGCGCTGACCGGTCTCACGATGGCGGAGTACTTCCGCGACGTGCAACGGCAGGACGTGCTCCTCTTCATCGACAACATCTTCCGGTTCACACAGGCGGGTTCCGAGGTCTCCACGCTCCTCGGGCGCATGCCATCCGCGGTGGGCTACCAGCCCAACCTCGCCGACGAGATGGGCCAGTTGCAGGAACGCATCACCTCCACCAAGGGGCACTCGATCACCTCCCTGCAGGCGATCTACGTTCCGGCGGACGACTACACCGACCCCGCTCCGGCGACGACGTTCGCGCACCTCGACGCAACCACGAACCTCACCCGTGATCTTGCCGCGCGAGGTCTTTACCCAGCGGTGGACCCGCTCGCTTCGACCTCGCGGCTCCTCAATCCCGATGTCGTCGGCGAGGAGCATTACGAGGTTGCCACGCGCGTGAAGTCGATTCTGCAGAAGAACAAGGAACTGCAGGACATCATCGCGATCCTCGGTGTTGACGAACTCTCTGAGGAGGACAAGGTCATGGTGGCGCGCGCCCGCCGCATCGAGCAGTTCCTCTCACAGAACACGTACATGGCAGAGAAGTTCACCGGCGTGCCCGGCTCGAACGTGCCGCTCAGCGATACGATCGACGCGTTCCGCCGGATCACCGAGGGCGAGTACGATCACATCCCTGAGCAGGCCTTCTTCAACATCGGTGGCCTCGATGACCTCGAGCGCAATTGGGAGCGGATCCAGAGGGAACTCAAGTGAGAGTCGAGGTCGTCTCTGCGGAGCAGTTGATGTGGAGGGGCGAGGCGAGTTTCGTCGCCGTCCCGGCAGACGAGGGCGAGATGGGGTTCCTGCCCGGCCGACAGCCGGTGCTCGCCGTTCTTCAGCCCGGTATCGTCCGTATCATTCCGGCGGACGGTGGCGAAACGCTCCGATTTGAGATCGAAGGTGGGTTCGTCTCGGTGGACGTCGATGTGGAGATAGTCGTCTCGGACACGGAGACCATCGCGTCCCAAGCCGAGTTCCTCGTCTCGGAGCTGGCTGACTAGGAGTTGACCATGCCGTGGGGGTGGGTGACGGCCGCAGCCGTGTTCCTCGCCTTTGCGCTACTCGCGATCTTTTTGCTGCGCGCCCGCTGGCTCAACCAGAAGCCTGATGCGTTCGATTGCGCGCTCGCGGAGCCGCCACGTGGACAGCCGCGCGACGGATGGGCAGCCTACCGCGGGGACGAGTTGGTGTGGTTTCCGTTGGCGGGTCTCTCATGGCGTCCTGCGCGGCGCTGGCGGCGGGAGGAGTTCGACATACGCGCCTCCGCTCGGGGCATCTCGCCCCGGACCGGCCAGGTGATTCGCGCGCTGTCAGTCGCCGCCCATGGAATGGAGTTCAAGATCTACGTCCATGACGGCTCGGCCTCGGGGATCCGAAGCTGGACCGAATCGGCGTTGCCCTCGCCGGATCCAACCGAGCGTGGCCCCGCGGCGAACAACGCAGGACAGTGAGCCGTAGCCGGAGCGTTTAGGCTGGCGTGATGCGAATTGTTGTCGCCGGTTGCGCGGTGCAGTACCAGGGCAGGCTCGATGCCTATTTGCCACTGGCGACCAGGGTCATCATGGTCAAGGCGGACGGCTCTGTGCTCGTTCACGCCGACGGCGGTTCCTACAAGCCGCTCAACTGGATGTCTGCCCCCTGCGTGCTGCGCGTCTCCGAACCCGAAGATGGCGCCGAGGAGGGCGCAACAGAGGTGTGGACCGTGCAGGCCCAGAAATCCGACGACAGGCTGCAGATCACGCTGCACGAGGTGCTCGCGGATAACACGTACGTTCTCGGCCCGGATCCCGGACTCGTCAAGGACGGCGTCGAGGCGCACCTCCAGAAGCTTCTGTCCGAGCAGATCGAGATTCTCGGGTCCGGGCACACACTGGTTCGCCGCGAATACCCGACCGCAATCGGTCCCGTCGATCTGTTGGCGAAGGCGCCCGGGGGTGCGACCGTCGCCGTCGAAGTGAAGCGCCGCGGCGAGATCGACGGCGTCGAGCAACTGTCCCGGTACCTTGAGCTTCTCGGCCGGGATCCCCACCTCTCGCCCGTGACGGGGGTTCTCGCCGCTCAGGAAATCAAGCCTCAAGCCAGGGTGTTGGCGCAGGACCGCGGAATCCGGTGCGTCGTTCTTGACTATGAGGCAATGAAGGGAACCGACGATGCCGAGTCGCGGTTGTTCTGAAAGGTAGGAAGAGTAGGGCAAGTCAGAGAAGTGAGGAGCACCCCATGTCCTTTCCGACCGACTTCCGCTATGGCGTTGCGACAGCCGCCTACCAGATCGAAGGAGGCGCGGCCGCCGGCGGCCGCGGACCGTCCATCTGGGACACCTTCACTCACACGCCGGGCAAGATCGAGAACGAGGAGAACGGCGACGTCGCCTGCGACCACTATCACCTGTGGCGCGAGGACGTCGAACTGCTTTCCGGGCTCGGTGTGGACTCATATCGCCTCTCGATCTCCTGGCCGCGAATCATCCCGGAGGGCCGCGGGGCCGTGAACCCCGAGGGCGTGACCTTCTACCGCGGTCTTCTCAAAGCGCTGCGCCATGCCAGGATCCGCCCCGTCGTCACCCTTTACCACTGGGACCTGCCGCAGGCGCTGCAGGACGAGGGCGGCTGGGCCAACCGCGACACCGCTGAGGCGTTCGCGGACTACGCGGCCGTGGTCGCACGCGAACTCGGTGACCTCGTGGATCTCTGGATCACACTCAACGAGCCGTGGTGCACCGCGTTCCTCGGCCACGCGTCCGGCGTCCATGCGCCGGGCCACACCGATCCCGCGGAGGCGCTGAAGGCGGCCCACCACCTGAACCTCGCACACGGCCTTGCTTCCAGGGCAATCCGTGCCGAACTGGGGCAGGGCACACCGGTCTCCATCGCACTCAACATCCACGTCACACGCCCCGAGAAGCCCGATGACAACGCTCACCTCGACGCCGTTCGCCGGATCGACCACATCGGAAACCACATCTTCCTCGGCCCACTGCTGGAAGGCTCCTACCCCACGGAGTTGCTCCGCGAGACGCGTGACATCACGGACTGGTCGTTCGTGAAGCCGGGCGACCTCACGATCACCCGTCAGCGCATCGACGTGCTCGGTGTGAACTACTACCAGCCCATGACCGTCCGTCCGGCTTCCGGTGAAGGCGGCAGCTACTCGGGCGGCCACGGCGAGGGGGAGGCGTCGCCGTGGGTCGGCGTCGACGACGTCGAGTTCCTTCAATCGGAGGGACCCACCACGGAGATGGGCTGGGGTATCGACCCGGACGGGCTCTACGACGTCCTCGCCGCCCTCGACCGTGTCTATCCCGGAACACCGGTGATGGTCACCGAGAACGGCGCCGCCTTCCCGGACGAGCTCATCCGTGGGGATCACGGAGCGAGCGTCGCCGATCCACGCCGGATCGACTACCTCAAGCGCCACTTCGGCGTGGTCGAGGAGGCGCGCAACGACGGGATCGACGTCAGGGGCTTCTTCGTCTGGTCACTCTTGGACAACTTCGAGTGGGCCGATGGATATCGCCCCCGCTTCGGAATCGTGTACACCGACTTCGAGTCTCTGGAGCGCATTCCGAAGGACTCCTACCAGTGGTACCGCGATTTCATCACGAGGCAGCGAACACTCACGGCCAAGTCGGTCTCCGATGCCGCCGTCGCACTGGAGGACAGGAAGTCCAGAGCGTCGAGGCGCAAGGAACGCGACATCAAGGCGGGTGGCCGGGGTCTGTGGTCCTGGCGTCCACGGGGAGGTCGGCGCTGAACTGCAATATGCTGAACTGCGGTAAGGGGTAAGAGGCCGCGCACCGAACTTGTAGCGGTCACGGAGGTCGGCTGATGCGCAGGTCACGGAAGCGCCCGTACGGGGAGCCGCACGTCCCGCTCGACATTGGGCGGGCGCGCGGCGGCACCCGCGTGGAGACCGGGCCGGGGGGCAGGCAATTCACCGTTCGTGTAGTTCGCTCGGTGGACAAGACCTACCGGTGCCCCGGCTGCAACGGGAACATCCCACCAGGGTTGTCCCACGTCGTCGCGTGGAGCGACGAGCACATCTTCGGCGCGGACGCGGCCCTGGCGAATCGACGGCACTGGCACGACGGCTGCTGGTCGATCGCCCGCCGCCGAGGTTGGTGACGTGACAGCTGGCTGGGCCAAGTCCTCAGGCGTCGTCGCGGAGGCGGATGACCGTGAGCCCGCCCTGCGGAAGCTGCCAGTTGCGCCACCGAGCGAGAAGGAAGAAGCCCAGGCCGATGATCGCGGCGACGATCATGCCGAGGTTCGAGAGACCGAGGTGGAAGAAGCCGAGCGCGACCACGGAGGCGAGAAGCGCCGGCGTGGCATAGAGGTGATCTCCTCCGAAGATTGCGGGAACGCGGCCCACCATGATGTCGCGGAGCATCGATCCGCCGACCGCGGTCATCACGCCGAGGACCAGCGCGGGCGGCCAGGAGTAACCGGAAGCGAGGGTCTTGACCGTGCCGGTGGCCGCCCACACACCGATGACGAGTCCGTCGAGGATGTAGGAGACGTACCGCTCCCAGCGGCGGCCCCCGATCGGAATCATCCAGGCGACTGCCGACGCCACGACGGCCGTGGGGATATACCAGGGATCCGAGAGCGCGAACGGCGGCCCCACCTGCAGAAGCATGTCCCGCAACATGCCGCCACCGAGCGCCGAGACTATCGCGAGCGAGCCGAATCCGACGATGTCCATCTTGTATTCGCGCGCAACAGCGCCGCCCAAGACGCCGTTGAGCATGATGCCGATGAGATCGAGCGCCCGAAACAACTCGGGCAGATAGACATCGGAGACCTCGAAAAGATCCACGTCTCAAGTCTAGGGAGGTGGCGGCGCAAGGCCGTCTCTTTGCAGGTGAGACTTATGCCCAATGGTGGCAGGGTGAACTCATGACCGAAATCGCGTTGCACATTGACCGGAGTGCCTCCGGGGTCCCGCTCGTGCTGCTGCCTGCGTTCCCACTCGACGCGCGAATGTGGGGGCCGGTGCGTGAAATCCTCGACAAGATCCCCGTCATCGCCGTCGATCCACCCGGATTCGGGGACCGGGGCGCACCGGCTGACATCACGTACGCTCTCAGAGCCGGTCCGCATGCTGCACTCGAGACGTACGCCCGCGCGGTCGCCGCAGCGCTCGACGATCTCGGTGTGGGCCGTATCGTTCTGGCCGGCGTCTCGATGGGTGGATACACGGCGATGGCGTTCGCAGAACTTTTCCCGGCTCGGCTCGCAGGAATCGGCCTCCTCGACACCTCCGCCCGCACGGACCCGAGCGACAAGCGCCAGGGCCGGCTCAGCATGGTGTCCGCGCTCGAGGGCGGTCAGACACCTGACGCATTCACGCCGGGCCTCCTGGACTCCGTCATCTCGCCTGTAACGAAGACTGAACGGGGAGAACTGTTCGAACTGCTCAGTTCGTGGTACGCGCAGGCACCTACCGATGGCATCATCTGGTCGCAGCGAGCGATGGCAGCCCGGCCCGGCCGGCTCGATGTCCTTGAGTCGCTCGATGTTCCGGGGCTCGTCCTCCGCGGCGTCGACGACGGACTGTCACCATTCGACGCATCAGAGGAGATGGCGGCTGCGCTCGGCACCGTCGTCGTCGAAGTGCCGCGTGCGGGCCACCTTGCGGCCGTCGAAGACCCGGAGTCCGTCGCGGAGGCGTTGCGCGACCTCTGGCAGCGCGCGACGGCGCTCTCCTAGTCCCGCCAGCCTGGCATCAGCCGGTTCAGCGCCTCCTCCAGGCTGATCGAGTCGCCGTCGCGGCCACCCGCCCCGATCACGCGTGGCGGGTTCATCGGCTCGGGCCGGACCGTGCGGAATCGGTCGATCAACCCCAGCTGCGAGGTCAGCCGATACATCGTCCCGTCAGTCCCCAGACCGATCGTCCCGTCACGGCGCAGCAGCCAGCCCACGACGTCGGTACGAGCGCGGCCACGGCCACCGAACCCCAGGACCTCGAAGCGTTGGGTCGGCAATCCAGCGGCGAGAGCGGCCTCGGTGAACTCGTCAATGATCCGCCGCGCGGCGGCGTGCTCACTCCGACGACGGCGTTCCAGCGCGGCCGCGTGCTCGGCAGCCGCGCGTGTGCGTTCTTCGCGCCAGCTCATAGGGGCAGCCTATGCCTGGCGGCGTCAGCGTTTCTCGTCCTGGTGGGTGGCTTCCTCGATGTCGTCGTCATAGACCGCGACAGCCGAGAACTCCGTGGTGGCGCCGTGTTCCTCATCGGGTGCAACGGCCGCGAACACCTGTGTGAGGCCCTCTTTCGCGGGCCGGCCCGAAACGTCCGCGGGCTCGTCCGCGGCGCCCGCGCCGTCGGCGATGGCTTCGAATTCCGCCTCCACGGCGTCCGGCCCCCAATTGGGCACCGGAGGTGGCGGGGGAGCCTGCGCTCCGACACCGAGTGCGGCCTTCATCTCGTCAAGGTAGGTCGAGATCGAATCCTGCTGGCGGGAGAGCTCCTGGACCTTGGCGTCCGCGTCGGCGCGGACCATCTCGGCCTCGGTCTCGGCGACGCTGCGCAGTCTGTCGGAGTCCGTGCGCGCGAACCCCACGATCCGCTCCGCCTGCTCCCGGGCATCCGCAAGGGTGGCTGCGGCTGCATCGTCTGCCTCCTTACGGACGGTGGCCGCGCGTTCGAGAGCCTCGGCGACACGCCTTTCGGCATCTTCCGACTGCGTCCTGGCACGGGCCACCACCGCGTCGAGGGCCGCCTTGGTCGCGTTCACGCGCTTGGCGTTCTTCTGCTCGGAGAGCTCGCGAGCCAACGCAAGCTCCTTGTCCAACGACGCGCGAATGGTGCGGGCCTCGGATTCGGTGCGGTTCGTGAGTTCTGTCGCTCGTTCCTCGGCCTGCCGCCGGAGTTGCGCGATCTCGTTCTCGAACTCCTCCCTCTCAGCAGCCTGCTGGTCGGCAACGTCTTGCTGCAGCTCGAGAATCTCTCTCTCTGCACTCGCCCGCTGCGCCGACAAGTCCGCATCGAGTACGGCCCTCTGGGACTCGAAATCGGCTTCGGCCTCGGCGCGCTGCCGTGCGACCTCGCGTTCGGCGGACGCCACGAGTTCCTCTGCTTCCGCCCTGGCAGAGGCGAGGACCGTGTTCGCCTCCGCCGTGGCACCCGCCAGATGGTCGGACGCCTCGTGGTTGGCCCGCTCGCGCGTCTGGATGGCTTCTTCCTCGGCCTCGCTCCTCATGCGTTCCGCCTCTTCGCGGGCACGCTCCAAGAGTTCGTCGGCGTCGCGCCGGGACTTCTGGCCGAGTTCTGCCGCCTGCTCCTCGGCGGTGCGGAGGAGTTGCTCCAATCGCGATCCAAGGCCCGCATAGGTTGGGCGGGAGTGCTCGGAGAGCTGGGAGCGTGCCGATGCGAGTTCCGACTGGAGCCGAACCACCCACTCGTCGAGTGTGCGGACCTGAGCGCGAGCCTCTTCAAGCGAGGTCCGCAGTTCGCCGAGCCGCTGATCCACCTGGTAGCGGTCGTACCCCCGCATGACGAGGTTGAAATCTTCAGCCATCGACTCGCCTCCGTAAATCCGGTCCCAGCCGTTCAGCCTATCCAACAACGGACCCTGGCGGACAGGCCTCAGCGTTAATCGGGAGCAGCCGGCACGCGCGCCCTCTCTTGTCCGGACGCCGAATCCTCGTAGGCTGGACGGAGCGGTCCGGGGCGCGCCAGTGTGCATTGATAACGAATGTGCAACGGAACACAGAACGCGTGTTCCTGCCGCACAGGTCGTACCCTGGCATCTTGTGAACGAACGTAAGGGAGCCACGTGATCCGAAGAATCATCGGCGCCGCCCTGGTGGTGCTCGCTGTCGTTGCCGCAGGAATCGGCATCGTGACGGCGACTGTTTTCGCCCCGTCCTCCTCCTCCAACGCAAGCATGCCGGGAACCGGCACCCCGATCGTCCTGGTCGAACCAGGTGTGCTCGGTCTCCTGTCGGACACCGTCACGGTGACGGCGACCGCCTCGGATCCCGAACTGCCGGTGCTTCTTGCGTTCGCACCAACCTCCGACGTCGAAGCCTGGGTTGCAGGTGCCGCGCACACCTCCGTGACAGGACTCGAGAGCTGGGACGCCCTCAAGACCGAGACGGTCGAGGGCGAGAGCGAAGTCCCTAATCCTGCCGGCGCCGACCTCTGGCGAGACGAGCTTCAGGGAGTGGGCAAGCTTGTGGTCGAGATCACGCCGGATCCGGGTCAGGTGACGCTCCTTGCCGCGACGGACGGGACGGCTCCCGCACCTCAACTGACGCTCACCTGGCCGGTCGAGTCCGGTTCGACAGCGCTCGTGCCACTGCTGGTCACGGGTGGTGTGCTACTGCTGGCGGGCATTGCGGTCCTCGCTTACGACGCGGCACGCCGCAGCACCGAGAAGGCGCAGGCCACCTCGCGCGAGGTCAGCGATCGCCTCCAACGGGCAAATCTCACCCAGACCGAGGCGCTCTCGGCGGTGGACTCGGACGGACCCAGGGCAACCTTCCGAGGACGTCTCACGCGCCGGCAGCTCCGGGAACGCGAAAACGAGGAGCGGGCCACTGATCCGCGGTACGGCAGCGATGGCCCGTTCGCGGTCTCGGGTGGCGCGATCGGGGCCGGGATCGTCCCCGGGGTCACCGATCCAGAGCGCTTCCGCGCGCTTCGCCACGTCGATCTCGATGATGACGAGGCCGAGCCCGCGCCGAGTCGGGCCGACCTCGCCCGCTTCGCGCCGCCCGGCGAAGAGCCCGCTGGTGGCTCCCAGGACCGCTCCGAGGCGCTCGCAGCGGCAGGACCGGCGGCGGGTGCAGGAATCCTGCCTGATTCGTTGCGGGCGACCGAGGAACGTGCCGCCGCGGACCGCGCCGCCGCCGGCGGCACACAGGGGGCGGGCGTCCTGCCCGGACGAAGCGCCGCCGCAGACCGCGCCGCCGCGGGCGGCGCACACGGTGCGGGCATCCTGCCCGGACGAAGCGCCGCCGCGGCGGAATCCTCGGACACGTCCGAGACGGACGTCGAGGACAGACAGGAGACTCCGCGAGCGAGCGCCTCATGGCGCGACCTGTGGGGCTTCCGCTCGACCGGCAAGACCGATCCGACGGAGGACCAGCGATGAAGAACGCCGTTCGTACCGTGGTTGCGATCACGGCCCTGACGCTCGGTCTGAGCGCGTGCCAAGCAAGTTTCGTTCCCTCGCCCGATCCGCAGCCGGCACCGCCGGAGCCGGGACCGGTGCTCTCGACAGACCGGCTCGACGGCATCCTCGATGAGATCGGCGAGACGCTCACGTCCGCTGACGCCGCAACATCGGCGGAGGAGTTGAGCGACCGCATCACCGGTCCCGCCCGCGAGATGCGGTCCGCCGAATACCAACTCGCCTCGATTTCCGGCGGAGCGAACCCGGTGACGCCCATCGAGACGGAACCGCAGGTCTCCATCATCCCCGCCACAACCGCGTGGCCCCGGGTCGCGGGTGTCGTCACCACGATCCCTGAGGGCACCAACCTGCCCGAACTCCTCACTCTCGTCCAAGAGGACGCACGAGACCCGTTCGCCCTGTGGTCCTGGGTCCGCCTCTTCCCCGGTGTCACGGTGCCCGCGACGACGGCGCCGGTGACCGGCTCCGCTCCGGTCGCCCCGGATTCGGATACGCTGCGGTTCACCCCGCAGGCGACCCTCGAGGCATATGTCGACATCCTCAACAACGGCGACGATTCCGAATCGGCCGGTGACTTCGAGGCCGATCCGTTCCGTACGGGGTACGCACAAACCGTCCAATCGCTCGCTTCTGCGGTGGAGGCAGCGGGAACCGCCACTCAGCAGTCCGCCGTCGGTGACGACGGGACCCATTCGATCGGCACCCACGAAGGCGGCGCAATCGTCGTCGGGACGGTGGACCAGGTTCTGACCGTCCAGCGCACGGTTGAGGACGCAACCCTGACCGTGGGACCGAACCTCGCCTACGGCGGCGAGCCCGGGGTCTCCGGTTCGCTGATCGCCACCTATCTCACGACCATTGCCTTCTACGTGCCTCCGTCGGACTCGGAGGAGCCGGTGACGGTGCTCGGTGCCGAACAGGTGCTCATGGGCGTGGAGCGCGACGACTCGACCGTTCCCACGGGCGAGTGACGCCGCTGGCCGGGCGGTTGGTTCACAGGCAGTAGCGGTGCTACGCCCCTGACAGGCGTTCCGCGCGTGGCGTACGCGCACGTCCGGGCCCGCGGGGCGGCCGTACGATTGAGGCATGACCCTCCCGATTTCAGGCGGCGCCGTGGATCTGGGCGCCCTTCGCACCCCCGCCACCGCTCCGAGCACGGGCGGCGCTCCCGCCCCGGCCGGCGTCGTCGTCGATGTAACGGACGAGACGTTTCCGGCAATCATCGAGCAGTCGGCCACCGTGCCGGTGGTGGTCGATCTGTGGGCGGACTGGTGCCAGCCATGCAAGACGCTCAGCCCGATCCTCGAGAAGCTTGCGGCCGAATACGGTGGCCGGTGGCTCCTTGCGAAGGTCGACGTGGATGCGAACCCGCAGACCGCCGCGGCGTTCCAGGTTCAGTCGATCCCAACCGTGGTCGCCATCATCGCAGGGCAGGCGGTGCCGCTCTTCCAGGGCGCCTATCCCGAATCACAGATCCGGCAGATTCTGGATCAACTGCTCGAGGTCGCCGCCCAGAACGGCGTGAGCGGCACGGTCAGCACGGAAAGCGCGGATACCGGACCGGCCGAACCGCAACTGCCACCGCACCATGCTGCGGGTCTTGCCGCCATCGAGGCGGGTGACCTCGACACCGCCGAGGCCGAGTACAAGGCGGCCATCAAGGAGAACCCCGGCGATTCCGAGGCCAAGAGCGCGCTTCTCCAGGTTGGCTGGATGCGTCGCCTCGAGGGCATGGACCCCGCTGTCGCCACCGCAACGGCGCGCGAAGCAGACCTCGAGTCGCAACTGCGCGCCGCCGACGCCGAACTGGCCACGGGCCGGATGGCCGCCGCGTTCGAGCGGCTGCTGCGGCTCGTACGCGCCGGGGGAGACCTCCGTGAACCGGCTCGCGTCCGGCTCGTCGAGTACTTCGACATCATCGGTTCCGCTCCTGAGGTCAATCAGGCCCGGCGCGCTCTCGCGAACGCGCTCTACTGAGAGCGCACATTCCACAGAGCCGACGCGTGGGGCGCGCCCTTTCGGGCGCGCCCCACGATGATCGTCGGCCGAGCAGTTGACCTAGGTCTGTGTTCAGCTCCCGGTGTCTGCTATGTCTCGTCCTCCTGGTCGGGCACGAACCAGAGAGCGCCGAGGGGCGGGACCCGCAGGCGCACCGAGAAGGGGCGGCCCTGCCACGGGATTTCCTCGGCCGTCACGCGCCCAAGGTTGCCGACTCCGCTGCCGCCGTACTCGATGGCGTCGGTGTTCAGGATCTCCAGCCAGTCGCCGCCGTGGGGCAGGCCGATCCGGTAACCCTCGTGCGGCACTCCGGCGAAGTTGACGACCGAGACCAGGTGATCCGAGAAGTCCGCGGTCTTGCGCATGTAGACGATCGTGTTGTGATCGCCGTCGCCGGCCTCGATCCACTCGAAACCCTCATGCGTGAAGTCGTCCGCCCAGAGCGCGGGGTGCGCCTTGTAGAGCTCGTTCAGGCGCGTGACCAGCAGCGAGACGCCCTTGTGAGCGAGATCCTCGTACTGCCACCAGTCAATTCCGCGGGCCTCGTTCCACTCCGCCTCCTGGGCGAACTCCTGACCCATGAACAGGAGTTGCTTGCCGGGGTGCGACCACATGTAGGCGTAGAGCGCACGAACGTTGGCGAGCTGCTGCCACCAGTCGCCCGGCATCTTCCGCATGATCGAACCCTTGCCGTGGACCACCTCGTCGTGGGAGAGGGGGAGCATGAACTGCTCGGAGAAGGCGTAGATCAGCGAGAACGTGAGTTCTCCGTGGTGGTAGCGGCGGTTGATCGGCTGCTCCGCCATGTAGCGCAGCGTGTCGTTCATCCAGCCCATGTTCCACTTGAGGCCGAACCCGAGGCCGCCGACGCTGGTGGAGGAGGTGACTCCCGGCCATGCGGTGGACTCTTCGGCGATCATCACGATGCCCGGGACCTTCTTGTAACAGGTCGCGGTGGCTTCCTGAAGGAAGGAAATCGCCTCGAGGTTCTCACGCCCGCCGTGCTGGTTCGGACGCCATTGGCCGTCCTTACGGGAGTAATCGAGGTAGAGAAGTGATGCCACTGCGTCCACCCGGAGTCCGTCGATGTGGAACTCCTGCAGCCAGTACAGTGCGTTCGCAACGAGGAAGTTGCGCACCTCGCGGCGTCCGAAGTTGAAGATGTAGGTGCCCCAGTCGGGGTGCTCGCCGCGCAGCGGGTCCGGGTCCTCGTACAGCGAGGTGCCGTCGAAGCGGGCCAGTGCCCACGAGTCCTTCGGAAAGTGTGCGGGGACCCAGTCGAGGATGACTCCGATACCGGCCTGGTGCAGCATGTCCACCAGGTAGCGGAAGTCATCCGGCACACCGAGCCGCGCCGTCGGCGCGAAGTAGGACGTGACCTGGTAGCCCCAGGAGCCACCGAACGGGTGCTCCGCCACAGGCATGAACTCCACGTGGGTGAAGCCGTGCTCGACCACGTGCTCGACAAGCTCTTCGCCGAGTTCCTGGTAGCTGGTTCCGGGCTTCCAGGAGCTGAGGTGTACTTCGTACACGGACATCGGACCGGTGTGGGGGTCCTTCTCGGCGCGCTCTTCGAGCCACTCGTCGTCGCCCCACTCGTAGCTGGATTCGGTGATCACCGACGCGGTCGACGGCGGAACCTCGGTTGCGCGGGCCATCGGGTCCGCCTTTTCCTGCCAGGAACCGTCGCGGGCCGCGATCTCGAACTTGTAGCGGTGACCGATCTCGGCACCAGGGATGAAGATCTCCCATACACCTGACGCGCCGAGCGAACGCATCGCGCCCGAAACGCCGTTCCAGTTGTTGAAGTCACCCTTGACACGCACTGCGCGGGCGTTCGGCGCCCAGACGGCGAACGACGCGCCGTGGACCTCGCCCATTTCGGACGGGTAGGACTTCAGGTGAGAGCCGAGGACCGTCCAGAGCTCTTCGTGCCGTCCCTCTCCGATGAGGTACTGGTCGATCTCGCCAAGCGTCGGAAGGAACCGGTACGGGTCGTCCACGACGCTGGTGACATCTCCGTACGTGACTTTCACGCGATAGTCGGGGACCTTGTCCCCTTCGATGACGGCGGTCCAGATGCCGTCGCATTCGTGGGTGGCGGGATACGCCGCCGTCGGGGTGACGACCTCGACCGCGTCTGCGAGCGGTCGCAAGGTTCGCACCGTGACGGTGCCGTTCCATGGATGCGGACCGAGCACCTCATGAGGATTGTGGTGCAGTCCGCGAGCAGCGGTGGTCAGGACTGAGGGTTCTACCGGGAACACGTCGATCATGTTCCTACTCTCCCATGATCAGGGCGCAGTCGTGAGGCTCTTTGGGGCGGCAATGGAGCCGATTCGGCCGCCGCACGAACGGGCTGACCTGGTTCGTGGAAGACTCGGCGGCGAGGGGTATACGCCGTCCATGGGAGGATCGAGGGATGCGCTTCGCACGTCTGGGTGACGTCATTCTCGGTGAGGGACGTGTCAAGATCATCTCGCCCGTCCTTGCTCGCGACGGCGAGGAGCTCCTCGCACGAGTTACCGAGATGGGGCACGAGCCGGTCGATGCCGTCGAGTGGCGCATCGATTACCTCGAAGATGCACCGTCAATCGGCCCCGTCCTGGAGACTGCAGCGTTGCTCGCCTCGCGCTCCCGGCTGCCTGTGCTCGCCACTTTCCGAACCGCGGCAGAGGGTGGCGAGAAGCCGATCGACGACTCCGATTATCGCGATCTGCTGCTCGCGCTGGTGGGTTCGGGATCGGTCGCCGCCGTCGACGTCGAATTCTCCCGGGGCGATCACGTCTCGCGCCCGGTCATCGCTGCCGCGAACGACGCCGGCCTGACAGTGGTGGTCTCGTACCACGACTTCGCAGGCACACCGCCCGCAGCGGAGATCGCGGCGCGTCTCGATGCGATGGGGGAGTCAGGTGCGGACGTCCTGAAGCTTGCGGTCATGGCGGGCTCGCCGGAGGACGTGCTCACGTTGATGCAGGCCACGCACGCGGCGTCACTTAGGATCGACCGACCGCTCATCACCGTCTCGATGGGCGATCTGGGTGTGCTCTCGCGGGTGGCTGGTGGGCTTGTGGGGTCGAGTGCCACGTTTGCGAAGGTGGGCCCTGCCTCGGCGCCGGGCCAGGTGCCAGCGGGTGAACTTGCGCCGGTCCTCGCCGCACTCCGGCGCTGGACGTCCGCGGATTGAGAGCGCCGGGACAGGCTTCAGCGCACCAGCCGTTCGATCCCGCGAAGCGGGATGGGAAGCCAGTCTGGTCTGTTTCCGGCCTCGTAGCGCGCTTCGTAGAACGCCTTGTCGAGTTCCATCGCGGTGAGGAGTTCGCTGTACTCCCGGGGGTCACCCGCTAACTCCGCGTAGCCGTCGAGGAAGGCGTCCCTCTGGCGCGTGGTCCACTCGAGCCGAGGTGCGCCCGGCTCCGGGCCGGCCGCGTAGTCGAACGAGCGCAGCATCCCGGCCACGTCCCGGATGGCCACGTCGTTCCTGCGGCGCTCCGCGAGCGGGCGCAGCGGTTCGCCCTCGAAGTCAAGGAGTACCCACCCGCGCGTGGGCGAGGACATCACCTGGCCGAGATGCAGATCGCCGTGTATGCGCTGCAATGCGGGCCAAGGGGACACGAGTGCGTCGTCGAAGGCGGCCGAGACCTGCGCCCGATACTCGGCGAGCCGCGGGACCGTCAAGACGGCGGCGCCCGCCCGGGACATCCACGTGCCGACGAGAGCCCGGCGGACGCCGTCGTCGGCGGGATGAGTGGGGAAGATTCGCGCGAGGGCGGTGTGGACCTCGGCAACGGCGCGGCCGAGGCCGTGTGCGT
>DASRMP010000027.1:0-17409 GCA_035647855.1 Actinomycetaceae bacterium
GGGTGGGTGGTTCTTCCGGTTCGAGTGGGGGCAGGCTGACGCGTTCCGCGGCCGCGCTGGTTTCGGCTGCCGCCACGGGGGTGGTCGCGGCGCTGCTCGGCGCCGTCGCCGTCGCCGTCGTCGTCGTGGATTCGCCGCCGCCGCCGTCGCCGCCGTCGCTGCCGCATCCGGTGAGTGCCAAAGTCAGCGCGATGATGGCTGCGCCGGTCGCCGTCGCCGATGTCCTGCCCCTCATGGCGCCCAAGACTACGAGCTTCGCCGCCGAGGATGGCGGTGGCCGCCGATCTGTGGACAACTCGCGCGCGGCGGTTACTGCGGCTTCGGATGCTGACGGGTTGGCTCGCTTGCCGGATTCTCTCGCACCTGCGTCCCCGATCCGTGGCGGGAGAAACGATCGAAACGCTGTACTGTCTGGGACGCGGGTGAGCGCATCTACCGGTAGACGAGGGATCTGATGTTGGACACTTTGTCGGCGATCGTGCCAATTTTCCTGATCGTGGCCGTGGGCTACGGAGTGACGCGCGCCGGCGTCCTCAAGCGCGAGGATATGACGCCCCTCTCGACCTACGTGGTGAAGGTCGCGCTGCCGGTGCTCATCTTCGTGAACGTGAGTGGCCGCCCGCTCGGCGAGATCCTGAACGCGACGTACCTGCTCATCTACGCCGTCGCGGCGATGGCGATGGTCGGGCTGATCCAGCTGTGGGTGCGTGCCCGCGGCGTCCCGCCTCTTCGCGGCGCCACTTTGTCGCTGGCCGCCAGCGGTACCAACAACGGCTTCGTGGGATTCCCGATCTTCCTGCTTCTGCTGCCCGGCGTTGTCGGGCCGGCGATCAGCATGGACATGATCGTCGACAACGTGCTGATCATCCCCCTCGGTCTCGTGCTCTTCGAAGCGGCTGCCGGTGAAGAAATGCACTGGCGACGTCGCTTGCTCGGGATCGTGCAGCGGGTGTTGCTGCACCCGCTGATGGTCGCCATCGTGCTGGCGCTCTTGGTCACGACGTTCGAGATCAGCCTGCCTGGCATGCTGGACTCGGCGCTGTCGCTGGTTGCGAACTCGTCCTCGGCGGTCGCGCTCTTCGCGATCGGCGGCATGCTGGTGGGCCTCAACCTGGGCGGTCAGCACGCTGATCTCGCCGTTGGGGTCACCGCCAAGCTGCTCGTCATGCCGGCCGTGGCGGTTGGGCTGGCACTGTTGCTGCCCATGCTGGGCCTGCCGGAACTCGATCCCGACCTGCGTGCCGCAGCCATCCTCACCTGCGCACTTCCGTCCATGTCCATAGTGCCCGCGATTGGCGAGCAATACGGAGAGGGCGAGTTCGGTGCCGCGACCCAAATGCTTTCCACGCTCCTGTCGGGCCTGACGATCTCCGGATGGCTGCTCGGGCTCGCCGCCGTCGGCTGGTTGTGACGCCGTCGTCGTCATCGTCGACGACGACGAGCGAGGAACACGAGCGACGAACACGAGCGACGAACACGGACGCGATCGCCCCTGTACTCTCGGTGATGCGGGGGACCGCATTTACCTGAAAACGAGGCGCTAATGCTCGACATCCTGTCGGCGATCGTGCCCATCTTCCTGATCGTGGCCGTGGGATATGGAGTGACACGCGTCGGCGTACTCCAGCGCGCCGACATGACAGTCCTCTCCACCTACGTGGTGAAGGTCGCGCTGCCGACGCTCGTCTTCGTGGCCGTCAGCGGCCGCTCGCTCGGCGAGGTTCTGAACCCGACCTACCTGCTCATTTACGCGGCGGCGGCAATGATGATGATCGGGCTCTCGCTGCTGTGGGCCCGCAAGCGCCGCTTCCCGGCCGCGCGCGGCACCACGCTCGCGCTGGTCGCCGCAGGAACCAACAACGGCTTCGTCGGTTTCCCGATCTTCCTGCTGCTGCTGCCGGAGGTTGCCGGGCCGGCGGTCGGCATGGACATGATGGTCGACAGCTTGTTGATCTTCCCTGTCGCCATCCTGCTCTACGAGGCGGGCGCCGGTGAGGAAATGCAGTGGGGACGGCGCCTGCTCGGAACTCTGCAGCGGGTGGTGCTGCACCCGTTGATGATCGCCATCGCACTGGCGCTCGGTGTCACCGCGCTCAAGATCAGCCTGCCTGCGATGGTGGAATCGGCCGTGACGCTGGTAGCGAACTCGGCCTCGGCGGTCGCGCTCTTCACGGTCGGCGGCATGTTGGTGGGCCTCCGCCTGGGCGATCAGCGCCTCGACGTCACGGCTGGGGTCATCGGCAAGCTTTTCGCCATGCCGGCAATCGCGGTTGGGCTGGCGCTGCTGCTGCCGGCGGTGGGCCTACCGGAACTCGATCCGGATCTGCGCGCTGCAGCCATTCTCACGTGTGCGTTGCCGTCCCCGGCGTCGGCGCCAGCATTTGCCGAGCAGTACGGAGAGGGTGAGTTCGGTGCCGCGATCCAGTTGCTCTCCACGCTCCTCTCGTTTCTGACGATCACCGGATGGCTGCTCGCGTTGAGCGCCGTCGGCTGGATGTGAGACAACACCTGGTCCCGTGTTCGCTGCCGGAGCGGTTACCCTGACCTGTGGCGGTCCCGGGGTGACTTTGGTTGCCGGAACAACCAGGGCCTGTGGCAGCACATGCGCGAAGCACGCCAGGATAGGGCGGGCGGCAAGCCAGGAGCAGTTGGCAAGGCAGGAGCAGGCGGTAAGGCAGGAGCAGGCGGTATGGCGGACGTGAAGACCGGCACCTTCAGCGGCATCAATGTCGCCGGAGTGATGGCACGGGCGCTCCTCCGCCCCGACATCGCTCGCGCCGCCACCACCTTCGTCCGCACCGTGCTCAAGGACTTCTTCTGGCTGCAGTTCTCGGTCAAGTTGGGGATCCGCGAGGTGGGAATCGTCAACGTGGACCACCCGCTGGATGCCGAGGTGCCCTTCGCGCCGGAGAAGGTCGGAACCTATCTCGACTTCATCAACTTCTGGATCCGCCCGTTCGGTTACCTGCGGCGCCGCTTCGGCGACGACGCCCAGCAGCGCTACGCCGTCGAGTTCCTGCGCCTCATCGACCAGTGCTACCGCGAGGCCGCGGGCGTCTATCGGGTCCAGATGTCGACCACCCGCCGCCCCCGCCGCTATCGCGGGCGCTTCCTGCTGATCCAGTTGTTCGACCCGCACCTCCTGTGCGTTCCCAGCCTGCACGTGATGATTCTGGTGCTCACCCACACCTTCTACCGCCGCGCGTTCGCGGAACTCGGAGTCACCGGTGCCGAGGCGGACGGCCTCAACCGCGAGCTCTTCGACGGTGCCGTCGAGATCACCGAGTCCGTGCTCTACCTCAAGCAGCACAGCGTCAACTGCATCCCCGCCGCCCTCTACGCCATGTCCCGGATCACGCCCGACCAGGTCACCGCCTCCGAGGTGGACGCCTTCATCGATAGTCTGTTCGTGGACGAGTCGCTTCTCGACGACGACGCCGGCGCCCGCATCCGCGCGTGCATCCGCGAGTCCTACGCACGCCTCACCGCCGACGGCCGCGACGACGCCGACTGGGCACCGGCCGTACTGCGCTTCCTGCAGGCCTACCGGCCGGTGGACGCCGTTCAGCTCAGAGGGGGAGGCGCGGCCGCAGCTGCAGCGCGCAGAACCCCTCAGTAGTGAATGCTCGGGGTCAGAAGCCCACCGAAGGCTGCTGCGTAGGCCCAGGCGAGGAATCCGAGCGTGACGATGGTTGCGAGAGCGGCCCGCCACCACGTCCGTTGACGGAATGCGCGCACCGCCCGCCAGCCTGCGGGAACGACACCAAGCACGCCGACAACCGTCAGCACCTGCGCCACACGGATCATCAGCTGCGACTGTGCGCCGGCGCTCATGATCTGCGTCGCGACCACCAACCACAAACCCAACGCGGCGAGGACTCCGATCGCAATCATCAGCGAGATCAAGCGGAGGCGGCGGTCGGGCGGACGGAGTTCCAATGGCCGATCGAGCGACCGGCCGACTATCGCCCGCACCGGCCAGGCCACCACGGTGATCGCGAGAATCGCGATCGCCACCAGCGCCATCGGAACCACGGCCTCGCGCCACGGTGACATCGGGGTCAACACCAATGCCGGGTGCAGACCGATCGCTTCGACCGCGCCGTCCTCGCCGGATCGCACGCTCAGGTGGCCGGAGCCACGGTCGGACAGCCACAGGCCGGGTTCCGCCTCGACGAATCTCAGCGGCACGCCTGCCAGGTCCGTGACGCCGGTGAGGGTGATGCCTCCGCGTCCGTCCGGGGTGACCGTCATTTTGCTGGCAGCGCTGTAGAACCTCACAAACGTCGACTCCGCGCGGCGTGAGAGCTCATAGCTGCCGGCCATCTCGGCAGCGTGCTCCACCGAGGTGTCGAGGGGAATGGGCGCGGGCTGTGCCGAGGCAAGATACCGGGCCACGAATCCATCGAGGATGGCCTCCCGCACGGCGACGGGCGAATCTGGCGAGACTCCGGTGCTGTTGAGAGCCACGAAGATCCCTGCACCGTGTTCTGGCGCGATCCACAGTTCGGCGTGATCGTGCGAGAGGTCCCCGCCGTGTGCGAGTCCGGTGACTCCGTGCCTGGTGCTCTCGTAGAACGAAATGGCCATCGAATCGCCGTTTGTCAGGCCACCGAGGACTTCCTCCGGGAGCGCAGGGGAGTGCATGGTTTCGAGGGTCTCGGGACGGAGCAGCGGCGAGGATTCTGTCTCGAGGTGCGCCAGCATGAATGCCGCCATATCGGCACTCGACGCCGAGACCGATCCGGCAGGCCACAATCCGACCGTCTCGAACGGTGTGGCGGGCTCGCCCGCTGCCGGGTAGGTGCTCGTCACGAGTTCGGCGAGCTCATCCGGCAGCGGCTGCTCGAAGCTCGCGGTGGTCATTCCGGCGGGTTCGAGAATCTCGGCTTGTGCATACTGGGAGAACGATTGACCACTCACGCGTTCCACGATGTAGGCAGCCAGCGAATTCGAGTAATTCGAGTAGGCGGGAGTGGTTCCCGGTTCAAATATCTGGGGTGGAGGCGTGCTGACGGCGTCGCGCAGTTCGGGTGCCGGGACGCCGTCCGGTAGGAGGACATTCGAGTACGTGTCCTCCAATCCGGCGGAATGCGTGAGGAGATGACGCAACGTAATCGGTGTCTCGAAGCGTGTGGGAATGTCGAAGTCCAGGTACTCGGTGACGGGAGCGTCGAGATCGAGCAGTCCCTCCTCGACGAGTTGCATGACGGCCGTGGCGACCAACAGCTTCGAGATCGAACCGATCCGGAAGAGCGTCCCGTCAGGATCGACCGGCCGGACGCCGATGCCGTCCGAGTTGACCTCCGCCCACCCGAAGCCACGCTGCGTCACGACCTCGCCGTCGTCGACGATCACGACCGTCGCCCCGACGACGCCCTCCCGGTCCATCAATGCGGGCACCACGCCGTCGAGCCATGCGTCCGCATCCTCCGCCGTGAGTGGCGCCGGGGTGGTGGCGGGCTGTGTTGCGACGTGAGGGGCGAGCGATCCGGCTGATCCAACTGATCCGGCTGATGCGGGCGGTGCTGATGCGGACGGTGTTGATGCGGACGGTGTTGATGCGGACGGTGTTGATCCGAGCGAAAGCTCAGTGACCCGCGCCCCGCCGCTGACGGTGAGCGTGATCAAACCGGCGAAAACGATCGCCAGTATCCGACGGGGGAGAAACCTCATATACATGAGATCAGCCTATGCGTGCGGGATTTGCCTATGCGTGCGGAATTTGCATCCGGGCGCGGCGCCGAACCGGGAGCCTGCGTGGGTGCTTCTCGTGGGTAAGGTCCCGGGCTGAAGGTTAGGGCCCGGAGGCTAACCATCAGCTCGGAGGCTTGCCTTCGGGTGCGGCCTCGGTGTGGGTGCTTCTCGTGGGTGAGGTTGCGGGCTGAAGGTTAGGGCCCGGAGGCTGCCCATCAGCTCGGAGGCTTACCCTCGGGTGCGGCCACCTCCGCGCGGGTGCCCTTCTGCCCCGCACCCGCGGCGGTCAGCCCTTGTTCACCACCTGCCGGCGCCGCAACCCAACAAGTCCCAGCAACACGCCGGCGAGCGCAATCGCCAGCATCACGAGGAGCGGCACGATATCGAGATCCTCCGCAGGCAGGCGGGCCGGGTGACGCATGGGAGCGAGATCGAGCACTTCCTCCGGGAGGTCGAGGAGCGGCCCGAACAGTCCGGCGATCACGCTGTAGGCCACCAGCGCCCAGCCCACGAGCGACATCAGGCGCGGCGCCCAGCCATGCAGCAGGGCCACCACACCCAGAACCACGAGCACTGCCGGCAGCAGGTTGAGGTGGGTCAGGACGGACTCGCCAACCGCGGACCAGTCGTCGGTCACGTAGCCGAAACCGAGTCCTCCGGCGACTCCGGCGATCACCATGATCACTGTCGCGTTCAGAGCCACCACGCCGAAGTGGGAGCCAGCCCAGGCGGCACGGCTCACAGGCGTGGCCAACACCGCTTCCGCCCGGCCGCGCTGCTCCTCCACCAGCAGGCTGACCGAGGCGAACACCACGTAGGCCATCGTCGCGTAGGCGCTGATCTCGGCAATGAGGGCCATGTAGCCGTCGGCCATTCCGGCGGCCCCGCCGAGCACCTCGAGCAGCATGGGAGGCATCTCCTTGGCCGCCTCGATCAGCGAGTCGGCGAACATGCCGTCGATCAACGCGAACGCGACGATCACGCTCCCCCACCCGAGCGCTCCACCCCGCTGCACCCGCAGCGCGAGCCCGAACGGCGAACCCAGGATCGGGTGGGCATACGCACGGCCGCGCCGCGCGGGCATCAGGCCGGCGCCGAAGTCCCGCCTCGCGAGTAGAGCGTAGGCGAGCCCCACGGTCACGACGGCGAATGCTGCCAGCAGCAGCAGCGGCCACCAGCGGTCCAGCACGTACGGCGCCGTCTGCGACGCCCACCCGAGCGGCGAGAACCACGAAAGGGTGCTGCCTCCCTGGGCGGCCATGTCGCCGAGGGCGCGCAGCATGAACGCCACACCGAGAACCGCTCCGGCCAAACCCGCGGCGCTCCGCGAGTACTCGGTCAGCTGAGCGGTCACGGCCGTGACGCCGGCAAACGCGAGACCGGTCATGCCCGAGGCCACAGCGATCAGCCAGGAGCCCTCCGCGGAGTAGTCCGCATAGAGCAGAACCGACCCGGCAACGAGCGAGGCGAGCACGTTCGCAATCAGGGCGACGACCAGCGCCGCAGTGAGCGGCGCGTGGCGCCCCACCACGTTCGCCCGAACAAGCTCGAGCCGCCCGCTCTGCTCCTCTGCCCGGGTGTGGCGGCTCACCAGCAGAATGCTCATCAGGGCAATCAGAATGAAGAGGTAGAGTCCGTACCCGCTCGCGAAGAAAATCTCGTAGGTGGGCTCGTCCATACCGAAAGAGGGCCCGACCCACATGCGTCCGATGGGGGTGGAGAACATGGCGGCCGTTGCGATGAGTTCGGGTTCCGTGCCGGCCACCGCCGGAAACGCTTCCGTCACGTAGAACACGTATGCCGCTGCACCGAGGAGCCACGCAGGCAGATAAATGCGGTCGCGTCTCAGCATGAAACGGACGAGGGAGCCGGTCCCGGAGAGGGAGCCGGTCCCGGAGAAGGTTGTGCGCCGGGTCGAATTGGCGGCCGTAGTCACCGCGTTCACCGACCCTCGGAGCCGTTCGTGGCCAGTTCGCCGCCGTAGTGGCGCATCAGCAACTGCTCAAGCGTGGGCGGGTGGGCCACGACGGCGAGGATCCCGAGGCCGGCAAGAGCCTCCATGACGGGTCCCACGCGGTCGCCGTCGACCTCGAAGACGGTGGCTTCGCGTTCGGTGCGGAGGTTGTGCACGCCGTCGAGGGAGGAGAGGGACGAGGCGGGCTCACGGGTGCGGGTGACCACGGTGGTGCGGGTCATGTGACGGAGTTCGCTGAGGGTTCCCGTCTCCACGATCTTGCCGTCGCGGATGATCGAGATGCGGTCGGCGAGGACTTCCACCTGGGCGAGGATGTGCGAGGACAGAAGCACGGTGGTGCCGCGGGCGACGGCCTCGCGCAGGGTGTGCTGGAACACGACCTCCATCAGCGGATCGAGGCCGGCGGTGGGTTCGTCCAGGAGGAGGAGTTCGACGTCGGAGATGAGTGCCGAGATGAGCGCCACCTTCTGGCGGTTTCCCTTGGAGTAGGTGCGGGCCTTCTTGGTGGGGTCGAGGTCGAAGCGTTCGCAGAGTTCGTCGCGGCGCTGCTTGTTGTGGTGGCCGCGGAGGCGGGCGAACAGGTCGATCGCCTCGCCGCCCGTGAGGTTGGGCCAGAGTTCCACGTCCCCCGGGACGTAGGCGAGACGCTCGTGCAGTTGGACGGCCTCGCTCCACGGATCGGCACCGAAAAGCCGGGCGGTGCCGCCATCGGCGCGGAGGAGGCCGAGCAGCACGCGCATGGTGGTGGACTTTCCCGCGCCGTTGGGGCCTAGGAAGCCGTGGACCTCGCCGGGTTGGACGGACATGTCGAGGCCGTCCAGCGCGCGAACGTTGCCGAATTTCTTGACGAGTCCGTTCGTCTCGATGACTGGCGCTGTGGTCACCAGGGCGCTCCTTCCGTGGGGCTCCATCCGCTGGGGTCCCACCGAACGTGGTGATGTCAGAGGTGTGTGCGCTGGTGGGCGCGGGGGAGAGGTACATCCAGCCTAGCAAGTGGGGTGGGCGGCTTTGCTTTGGGGTGGCCGTGGTTTTGGGGTGGCTGCGTCATTGTGGTGGCCGCGTCTTTGTGGTGGCTGTGTCTGTGCGCGGCTTTGTGTGCCGTGGGTAAGGCCGGGAGCTGGGGGTTAGCGTGTGGGCCCTAACTCTCAGCTCAGAGCCTTACCCACCCTGCCGGATCCACTTGCAGGCCCTGCCGGATCCCCTTGCAGGCCCTGCCGGATCCCTTACCAGAGGCTGTTGCGCCTTCGCGGGAAGCCGCTTCCGTGGGTGTTCTGCTACGTCCAGTCCGAAAATGGCCATTTCCAGCCCGAAACGGGCCTCCCCGACAGGGGAGAGCGGGGACCCGCGCTGGTCGCGCCACCGGAGACGTCGTCGGGCCTCCCGGACGGGGGAGAGCGGGGACCTTTGTAGGAGTTTCGGCGGTGCGTGCTGGTGTCGTGCGGTCCGGGGGTGCTTTTCGGCCTGTTCGACCGGTAGGGGAGCCCCTTGAACCGGTCGCAGAACGACAACCGTAGGCGTTTAGTCTCTAGTGTAAGCGTTTGACGCGCGCATATCGCCTACATAAGAAGCCAAACGCCTACAGGAGACAAATTCGCAGGTCCGGAGGGGCCGAAAACGGGCCAAAGAGGGCCAAATCTGCCCCTCAGCGGGGTAGGAACCAGGCCGCAGGGCCGAAATTCCTACAGTAGTCTTCGCTCCGACTGGACACCGGGCACCTCTCCCATTCCGGTAGCGCGGTGGGGTGGCGAGGTTCAGGATGTTCCGCATGAACGAGGCAGCAACGCCCGGCGGGTCAGCGTCCGATTCCGGCAACAACACATCGGCCGGCAGCCGATCCGAGAAGCGGCAGGTGCCCCGGCGCATGCTCGCCGAGCTCAACGTGGAAGGCCGCGATCCGCTCGGGATCATCGCCGAGCAGAACACCACGCGGGTCCAGGATTTGGTGCCGCTCCGGGCGAAGCGGATGTCGGCGAGTCCGTTCGCCTTCTATCGGGGGACGGCGGCGATCCAGGCAGCCGATCTCGCCGCAAGCGCGCACAGCGGGATCCTGGTGGCGTCGTGCGGAGACGCCCATGTGAGCAACTTCGGCTTCTACGCATCCCCTCAGCGGACGATCGTGGCAGACCTCAACGACTTCGACGAGGCTGCCTGGGCACCGTGGGAATGGGATGTCAAACGCCTGGTCACCAGCGTCATCATCGGGGGTCGCGCAAGTGGGCGGGATAGCCTCGCCGTCGAGGAGTCGGCGCGCGACGCCGTCGGAGCCTACGTGCACGTGCTTCAGGCGGCGCTCGAACTGAGCCCGCTGGAGCGCTACTACACCCACTTCGATGTGAAGGATACGAAGACACGGCTCAAGAACTCGCTCGGGCGGGTGCTTGTCGAGGCCGTCGCAGACGCCAAGAAGCGAACCGGTCAGCGGGCCGTTCGCCGGTTGACCAGGAAGGTGGAAGGTGGGGATCGCCAGTTCGTAGAGAATCCTCCCGCCATGGTGCGCGTGGGCGGCGACGACGCCTCCCGCACGACGGACCTGTTGGACCAGTACCGGCTGTCCGCCAACGTCGATGTCCGGATGCTGCTCTCCCAGTACGACGTCAAGGATGTGGCGCGCCGCGCCGTCGGGGTGGGGAGCGTGGGCACCCGCTGCTTTGTGGTGTTGCTCCACGATCGGGAGGGCAATCTGCTGCTGCTCCAGGTCAAGCAGGCGCGGCGGAGTGTGCTGGAGGAGTACGGCGGGATTCGGCAGCCGAGCGCGCTCACCGACGGCATCGCCCGTGGTGGAGGCGAAGGCGCGCGGGTTGTTGCCCTGCAACGTGTGCTGCAGGCGTTCTCCGATCCGTTCCTCGGTCATCTGCGCGGTCCGGTGGGCGACTTCTATGTGCGCCAGTTCCACGACATGAAGGGTGGCATCGAGGTCGAGGGGCTCGACGACGTGCCGTTCCGCCGGTACGCGATGGCCTGCGGCGTCATGCTCGCGCGCGCCCACGCGCAGTCGCCGAACCTGCGGGAGGTGGTGGAGTACATCGGGAACGGCCGGCGCGTCACGGACGGCATCGTGGCGTGGTCGGAGGCGTACGCGGACCTCTCGCTGGCGGACTATCGGGCGTTTGTGGCGTCGTCGAAGGGGAAATCCTGAGACGCTGATAGGCGAACGCGTGGACGAACCTCGCTCGGCCACACGTCGGGTACTGGTAGCGGCACCGTCTGGGGGCCGAAAACCTGAAGGAGTTTCACATGGTTGCGCCACTTCTCATCCCTCTTGGTGCCGTCCTCGTAGCCGGGGTCGTGGCAGCGGGTAAGGGTGCGTCTGACTTCATGAAGGCGGAATCCGTCGGCAAGGATGCGAGCGCGCGGCATGCGATCGCACTCGCGGGATTCGAGGTCTGGCAAACGCGGACGCAGACGCTCGCCGAGTCGTACGGGCGGGAGCAGCTTCGTGCCCAAGCTGAGACAATCGGGCGATTCGTCGCATGGATGGAGGCGAACGAGCAGCTGGTGGAGCGACTGGACCGAAGAGCCATCCAAGGGATCGAAGTGCAGATTCCGTCGCTCCCAGAGATGAAGTTCGATGTGCGCCAAGCGACGATTGCTCTGCGAGGTGGATTCGGGGCCGCGAGCGCGGCCGTGTCGGCCCAAGGCGCAGCACTCTGGGGAATCAGTACTTTTGCTTCTGCGAGCACCGGCACCGCGATCTCGGGCCTCACCGGCGCGGCAGCAACCAATGCCACGTTGGCCTGGCTGGGTGGTGGTTCGTTGGCGGCCGGGGGTGGTGGCATCGCCGCGGGCACGATAGTTCTGAACATGATTGCCGTGGCGCCGGCAGCACTTGTGGGCGGACTGACCCTCAACATCTTGGGGATGCGTCAGAAGTCGAACGCGGCCAAGTTTTCTGCCGAGGTGAACGTCTCAATCGGGAGCATGGCAAAGGCGCAAGCATTGCTTGAGGGCATTCAGGATAGGATTCGGGAGTTGCGCTCGATTCTTCGCAGCCTGGTATCACGCTCCGAGCAGGCCACTGCGGTCCTGGAGGGCGTTGATTTCGACCCCGACCTCCACGCGGTCGAGTTCGTCCAGGCACTCCAGTTGGTTACGGCGATCGGAGAAGTAATTGATACTCCGGTGGCGGATCCGGATTCGGGTCAGCTGACTGAAGAGTCAATCAGGATCGTGGAGAAGTACTCATGAGTATTCACCGCATCGGCCCAGGATCCGAGCATGTGAGGGCAGTGATCGCTGATCTGGGCATACTTGGATCGGGTACCCTCGACCTCCAGCAATTGGCTTGCCAATTGATCGGGACTGTGGATCAGTTGGTCAAGGTCTCTCAATACGAGGCTACGAGACGAGAAGAGATCCGGGCCTGGGAGTCAACCGAACTCGCGAAACTCGAGGCGCAACGGGCGATCCTGTTGGAAGGCCTTCGCCGGACATTCGACGAGCGCCGCGAGACTTTCGACGCGTTGTTTTCGGCTCTCGACAAGGCTCTGATCGCCAAAGATATTGAGCTCGCATCGCGTGTCCTCGACAAGGTGACTGACCTCGCCAAGAGCAGCCCTTTCAAAGAGCTTGCGAGCGTCGAATGGGTGACCTCGGCGTGGACGAATCCCGAGAGAACATGGAAGTTCTGAAGTTCTCCGGTGCCTCGCCCGCCTCACCACGGCGTTTTGGCGGTGTCCGCAGCCGAATGGATCGCACCATGCTCCGCACGACCGCAACCGACCCGTCGCGTGACTCCGTGTGCGTGACGTAAAGTCGAATCAATAACTCGGTGCGCACGAAGCTCCACTGGGAGGGAACACTTCATGGCAGTCGGAACGCGTGAATCTGATCTGTCGGCCGCTCCGGGAGAAGAGGTCTCATCGTGAATGGCGGCACACCGTGGCGTTCGTCGCAACCTCCCCGTGCACCGCAGCCCCCTCCGCCCCCGAGGCCGCAACCTCCTCCTCCTCAGGCATGGCAGGCTGCACCGTATGCGCACTACCCGGGTCCCGGAAGCCAGCCGGCGACTGCTTACGTCGCGGCCTCGCGCCGTGAGCCGGAAAGCAACAAAAGCTACGTTGTGACGCTGCTGCTGTCCATCTTCCTCGGCCTCTGGGGTGTCGACCGGTTCTACCTTGGCAAATCGCCATCCGCGGCCGTGAAGCTGTTCACCTTCGGTGGCTTCGGCTACTGGTGGATCGGCGATATTCTTTACACCCTCTTCGGCCGCCAAACGGACGTATACGGCCGGAAACTCGCGGGATATGAGAAACACAAGAAGACCGTGTGGAGGGTCATCGGTTGGTACTTCGCCGTCTCCTTCGGCATCGGCGCCGTCGCAGGACTCATCGCCGCATCCTTCGACAGTACCGGACCCACCGCAGTCGGCTGGGGTCTGTTGGCAACGCTGCTGGTCGGAGTTGCAGTTGCAGGGGCTGTTTTGCTCCGTCGTCGTGGCCACTCCACACCTGCATGGATCAAGAGAAAGGCAGATCCGGTGCCTGCGAGCATCCGTAATCTCATCGACAAACTCACAGAGCTACGCGGGCTGTACGTGGTTCATGCCGCAGCCGGAAACAAGCACGCGGCATCGGTGATCCGCCAGATCGACTCACTGGTCGCCAACGTGACGGCGCTGTTCGCGAGGCTAAGAAGCAAGGCCACACGAGCCGAACGAGGACGTGTCGAGGACGACTACGAGGACAAACTCGGCAAACTTGTCGCGGCACTCGACCGGGACTATCTGCTCGACGTGATGGCCAATCCGCAGCATTGGCATGAACCGGAGCATCGTATCGAAGACATGCAGCACGCGATCGAGGAAGTTGATGACGAACTCCTCGAAAGGATCAGACAGCTCAATGCCGAACGCGGCCGAAGGTTCCAGATTCCGGCAAACATGCTCATCGGACCGCGCAAGGATCAGGACGATTGGCAGCGGGACTTCGACAAGGCTTCGCGCTCGGAGTAGCGAGCTGAACGAGGTCGATGGTAGCCAATTCCGGGCGTCACATCCCGGGCGTCACATCCCGGGCGGTCATCGCCAGGCGGTCACTCCCAGTAACTGCCGTTCCACCAGCGCCGGCGCCCCGAGCCAGCGTCGTACCACCGCGCAGCAGGGGCCTTCACAACCATCCTGCGCGCGGCGGAGTTGTTCTCGAGCATGTAGTTGATGCGCTCCAGGAACTCATGCGCCGTGAGTTTGCTCAACTCGCTCTGCCACTCCAGGACGCTGGGATCCCCGTTCTCAATACGCGCGTTGGAGAGCAGGTTCCACTGTTCCTCGCTGAAAGCGGCCGCGACCATCATTGCTCGGACGCGTTCCTTCCATTCGTCGCTGGACATGGTCACTCTGGGCCGCCGGGAGGAAGTCACCATCTCGGTGGATGATCCTCTTGACGTGCCACGTCCCGCAGCCAATTCCGCCTGTACAGGATCAGTGGACCGGAAGTAGTCCGTCCACATTCCTCCGTCCCACCATCGTTGGCGCCCGCTGCCGTCGTCGTACCACCCAGGGGGTGCCGGAACACGTCGTGGGTCACTCCGGCAGTGGTCTGTCCACGCCTCTCCGTCCCACCATCGCATCAGGCCAGGTTCTGTGTAGTACCAGCCGGGGGGCGCAGCGATCCGCCGCCGGGATTTCGAGCGTTGGGCCGTGGCCGCCCGTGCCTCGAGCCGCTTGCGTTCCTCCTCGCGCCTCCGTTCCGCCTCGCGAAGCTCCTGCTTCCTGCTGTGTGACGCGCTCACAGCGGCTCCAACCGCCGCTGCCGTCACCCCGATCAGTGCGAGACCGGCGATTGCGGCACCGACGCCGAACCCGACGTCATCGAAGTCCCATGAGTATCCGTCGTCGTCATCGTCGTCGTCCTCGCCGTCGGAGTCCCACGAGTAGTCGTAGTCGTCATCGTCGTCGTCATCTTCGCGACGCCGGAGGTTGTATGCCAGGTTGGCGAGGGTTCCATCCGCTCGGCGGAATCCGCCTGAATCCAGACTGAGATCCGTCACGTCGTTTCCGTCACGGTCCCGCTTGGACACGCGGCCCACGACTTCGAAGTAGTCCTTGTCATCATCCACGATGGAGACCACCTCCGAGAATCGTCATGTCGTGGACGTCCTGAAGCTCGGGGAGCGGATCCGCGCACACGCTACATGCCATCGGGCACATACCAAGGACTATACGTTCGAGCCCTCCTGCTGAATCCAGGATTTGACCTGAGTCGTGCCACTCACCGGAGAGTCCACAGGGGGAACCCTCCGGGGTTCTGCGCTGGCTCGCTTCGGATTCGGGCGAGGTTTGCCAGTGCCGCGGGTGGACTTGGGTCGAAGCTACGTCGCGGTAACCTCTGGTGCTGCTGGCCTCTGACGGGCAGACTGTTCTTGTCGGTGGTCAGATCTAGCATGTCGATCAATGAGAGAGGAGACGATGTGCGATGGGGTCTGCAACAGTTGAACGGCTGACGAGCGCCGAGGCTCGCGAGGAGCGGGACAAGCTCTTGAAACGATTCGGTCTGACCCTGAAAGAACTTAGAAGCCAGGCGGTGGAGTACCAACTCACAGCGGAAGAGACTGCACGTTGGCGCCGCATAGAAGAACTCACCTGGCTCATCGGCGAGTGAGCGACGACGACCTGCTTGAGAAGGCCGATGAGTTCGCCAATGCAATCTCTGGCGCGCTGAGTAAATTCACCGGCGAAGCCCAGCCGTTCGTCGCATCGACCACAGGTGAAAGAGTAACAATTCGGCACGAGGCCGCAGCTCGCGGCAGAGCGACGGGAATTGCGCTCAAGACTGAGGGACGGGTTCTCCTCAGTCTTGTCGTTGAGTTCGACTGCACGTGGGATAGCAGTGGCAATTATCTTCGGGTAGCAAAGTCACGGGTTGTTGTCTACGCTTTGGAGCGCACGGACAAGGAGCCACTTTTTCGTTACGATTTCGAGCGTGATCCGAGCGGTTCAATTCCGGGAGCGCACCTTCAGGTCCATGCTCACCGCGACTCTTTCACTCATCTGCTCGGTTTTGGCGGCCCTCATAGTAAGCGTGCACGTACGCGTGAGACCAAGAAATTTGAACGAACTCCATCTGTGAGCCAGTTTCACTTTCCTCTCGGAGGGAAACGATTCCGGCCATGTCTAGAGGACATTCTTGATTCGTTGCGCGAGGAATTTGGACTCGAAACCGGAGCAGATTGGGCGAGAGTGCGTGATGAAGCACGGTCGGAGTGGAGGCGCACCCAACTGGCTGCGGCGGTCAGAGATGCTCCAGAGACCGCGGCGGAAGCACTGCGATCACTCGGGTATGAAGTCACCGGTGATGCGGTTGATGAGCGACTGCAGAATCTTGTCGCACCCTAGAGCGGGCGACGGGCGGAATATGCTCCCCAGCATGACGTCACGGATCGTGCTGTCTCTGGGCGTTATGAGGGGCACGCCGAGGATGCTCACTCTTGGTTGGTCAGTCTCCAGGAACTGTAAGAGATCGCCAGTCTCCGTGAGCCACCGATCCCTCACCCCGCCCCAGGCCATCAGCGGAGCCTGGGATCTGAGCGTTATCGGGACCGTCTTTTCGGAGGTTGAGGACGACACCGCGTCGATAACGCACTGGATCGGACGGTGAGCGGTGGTATCTACTCGTGCACGACCTTCACGCCGGCATCGTCAAGCGCCTTCTGGAGTTCGGGGGGCGGCGCCTTCTCGGTGACCAAGTAGTCGACTTCGGAGAGCCTCGCGATACGGGCGAACAGGCGCCTGCCGATCTTCGAGGAGTCGGCGAGGACCGCCACCTTCAGAGAGCGCTTCGCCATCTCCCGCATCATTGAGGCCTCCGCCAAATTGCTCGTGGCGTCCCTTGTCCAGCTTCACGCCGAAGTTCTTCTCTACAAGTCTCGCGAGACTGTGCTCCTGGGAAGGGAGCTCGGGATCAAGGAGCTTTGACGCTGCCTTGGTGCAGGCGATGTTCGTGACGGGCACACCCCATTGGGCCTCGATGAAGCGGAGGTCGAATGGCGCGAAGTGAAACACCTTGAGAACGGCCGGCGCGGCAAGGACTTTCGCGAGATTGACCGGCGGGACGGGCGTAGTCCGAATCAGGAGAGGTCCAGTTGACTCCGCATAGAGCTGACAGAGGAGGAGCCGGTTCTCCTGCCAGTGGAGACCACTGGTCTCTGTATCGACTGCCACTACCTCAGATTCGACGAGCGCCGTCGCGAGGTCGGCGGAGAGGTCTCCATACGCCGTAATCGCCTTCACCTCTTGATCCTCGTCCAACCAAAGCCGATGCGCGCGCGACGAGACCCTCGTGCACGTCGGCGCGTATGGAAGGATGTCGTCCTTGAGAGACTCAAGGCTGCCTCGAAGGTGCGTCAATCCACGAGGCGAGGAGTGCCGCCCACTCTGGTTCGTCATTGAGGCAGTCGATTAGGTGGAACTCCGCGCCGCCGCGCGAGAGGAAGCTCTCCCTGCCGCGGATGCCGAGTTCCTCAAGCGTTTCGAGGCAGTCGGTGACGAACGCGGGGGCGACGACGGCGATGCTCTTCACTCCCTGGCCGGGTAGTTCCTTCAGCACGTTCGCCGTCGCGGGCGCGAGCCACGGCTGCATCCCGAGCCGAGACTGGAAGGTCACCTGGTAGTCGCCCTCGGCCAGGCCCATCCGATCGGCGACCTCGTGGGCCGTCACCAGACACTGCGAGCGATAGCAGGTGTTGAAACCGGGATCGTCGTGAGAGCAACACTGCTCGGTGCCTGGGCCTCCGCGCCAGGCGCG
>DASRMP010000028.1:0-23079 GCA_035647855.1 Actinomycetaceae bacterium
CCCTCCACCCCACACTCCGGAGACCCAACATGCACGCTTGAACCGCCGAATCCCGCCCCAAACCCACATATTGCGTCCCCGGAAGCAGGCGGACGGCGGCCAGCGCCGCCGGAAACCCTCCACCCCACACTCCGGAGACCCAACATGCACGCTTGAACCGCCGAATCCCGCCCCAAACCCACATATTGCGTCCCCGGAACCAGGCGATCGGCGGCCAACGCCGCCAGAAACCCTCCACCCCACACTCCGGAGACCCAACATGCACGCTTGAACCGCCAAATCCCGCCCCAAGCCAGCATCTTGCGTCCCCGAAGCGGGCTGCGGAACCTCGGACGCGCTTCGAAGCCCCGAACCACGCCGCTCGCAGCGTCAGGGCGCACGTTCGTCACGATGGCGCAGTGACGTCACCGCGCCATCGTGACGAACGCCAGCCATCTCGTGACGATCGTGCGCCCTGATTTCGCCGATGTGACGAACGTGCGCCCCGATGTGACGGATGTGCGCCCTCATGTGACGAACGCCAGCCCTGCCGTGACGATCGTGCGCCCTGATTTCGCCGATGTGACGGATGTGCGCCCCCATGTGACGGATGTGCGCCCCCATGTGACGAACGTGCGCCCGCACGTGGCGGCCCGCGCCAGACACCGCAGCTGGGGAAACTTGGACCCCGTCCGGGACCATCTGGCGGGAGCTGGGGAACTTCAGACCCCGTCTGGGCGGCGCGCTGGGGAACCTGAGACCTGCTGGGGAACATCGCACCCCGTAGTCGGGGCGTGAAGTTCCCCAAGAAGCGACCTCGGGGTAGCAGACGAGGTGCCAAGTTCCCCAGCGACGCCGTGCAAGCGGCAGCACAAGGTGTGAAGTTCCCCAGCTACCTGGTTTCGGATGTCGAAACTGGTGTGGAGTTCCCCAGAGTTCCCCAGCGAGCCAGCGACCCGGTTCCAGACCTCCAAGGAAGTGCGAGCTTCCCCAGCTCGCTCCAGGGGCGCCGGATGCACGATTCGATCGCGATTTGATTGTTGAAACACGCATTTGGGGCCCGCGGTGGGCGGGAGCCCGCGGCGGGCGGCGTCCCACGGTAGGGTCCCGCAGTGGACAGGGTGAAGCCCCCGGTGGGCGGCCCGGCGGCAGAGCCTGCTCAGCGCCCGGGCCATTGACCCGGGCGCCGCGCGCAAATGCTCACAGGACTTGTGGCCTACGCCTCCTGCGCCTGGTGCTGCTTCTCGTGCTCCGCGACCTTCGCGCGGACATCGTCCATGTCGAGGCCGCGTACGGCTTCGATCACCTGCTCGAGGCTCTTCGCCGGAATTGCGCCCGGCTGCGAGAACACGCCGATGCCATCGCGGAAGACCATGAGTGTGGGGATCGAGGTGATGCCCATCGCGCCAGCGAGGCGCTGCTCGGCGTCAGTGTCGACCTTTCCGAAGACGAGGTCCGTGTGCTCGTCAGACGACTTCTCGAAAATCGGGCCGAACATGCGGCAGGGGCCGCACCACTCTGCCCAGAAGTCGACGAGGACGATTCCGTCCTTCTCGATGGTCTCGACGAAGTTGTGCTCAGTCAGTACAGACGTGGCCATTCAAGGTCCTCCTAGATTGGGGTCTCGTGGGTGTAACGCCCATACCCCTCGGGGTATTCCCGCGCCACGAACGTGAGCCCTGACACTCTGCAGCGCCGATCCCCAGCGGGTGGCGGGCCGGGGAACAAGGCAGTATCTCCCCTCGCCAGATACCCATGGGGGGTATAGAGTCGCGCCATGAGTTCGGGTCCAGAGCACACTAATCTCCCGCAGGGCAGCTCGCAGCCCGAGGCGCACGCGGCGGATCACAGGCACCCGGACCAGAGTCACCAAGACCAGAGTCACCAGGACAGCCACGACGACGCCGCCCACGCCGACGGCGAGCACCACGCCGCCCACGCCGACGGCGATCACGCCAACCGCGAGCATCACGCCGCCCACGCCGCCCACGCCGCCCACGCCGGCCACGCCGCCCACGCCGGCCACGTCGCCCAGTACGGGCGGCTCTTCTGGGTCATGCTGCTGCTCGCGATCCCGGTCATCGGCTTCAACGAGGTGTTTGCCCACCTGCTCGGCTACCACCTGCCGGATGCCGCCTGGGTTGCCTGGGTCTCCCCGGTGCTCGGCACCATCATCTACTTTTGGGGCGGCCGCCCATTCCTGACGGGCGCCGCGGACGAGATCCGCGCCCGGCAGCCCGGCATGATGCTCCTCATAAGCCTCGCCATCACGGTCGCATTCCTCGCATCCATGGGCGCCGGCCTCGGCATCCTCGACCCCGAGCTCAACTTCTGGTGGGAACTCGCACTCCTCGTCGTCGTCATGCTGCTCGGCCACTGGCTCGAGATGCGCGCACTCGCCCAAACCACGTCCGCCCTCGACTCCCTCGCCGCACTCCTTCCGGATGAAGCGGAGCGCGTCGTCGGCGAGGACGTCGAGAAGGTCAACCCCGACGAGCTCGAACACGGCGACGTCGTCATCATCCGGCCCGGCGCCGCAATCCCGGCGGACGGCACCGTCGTCGAGGGATCGGCGAGCATGGACGAATCCATGATCACGGGCGAATCGCGTACGGTCAGGAGGGAATCCGGAGACCACGTCGTCGCCGGAACGATCGCCACCGACAGCGGCCTCCGCGTCAAGGTCACCGCCACCGGAGATGAGACCACGCTCGCCGGCATCCGGCGGCTCGTCGCGGACGCGCAGTCCTCCTCCTCGCGGGCGCAGCGCATCGCGGACCGCGCAGCGGGCTGGCTCTTCTGGTACGCCCTCGGCGCCGCGGCCCTCACGGCCGTCATCTGGCTGCTCGTCGACCGTCCCGACCAGGCGATCGTCCGCGCGATCACCGTCCTCGTCATCGCATGCCCGCACGCTCTCGGGCTTGCCATCCCGCTCGTCATCCAGATCGCGACCGAGCGTGCCGCCCGCGGCGGCGTCCTCGTGAAGGACCGCCTCGCGCTCGAGCAGATGCGCAAGGTTGAGGTCGTCCTCTTCGACAAGACCGGCACGCTCACCAAGGGAGAGCCCGCCGTCGTCAGCATCTCCCCCACCAAAGGCCGAACCCACGATGAAGTCCTCGCCCTCGCCGCAGCCGCCGAGGCCGACAGCGAGCACCCCGTCGCCCGGGCGATCGTTGCCGCTGTCCAGGACCGCGGCCTGCCCGTCCCGCGGGCGAGCGGGTTCGAGTCTTCGCCCGCGGTCGGGGTGAGCGCCGTCGTCGAGGGCTCCACCATCCGGGTCGGCGGGCCGCGCATGCTCGAGGACCACGGCCACGCGGAGTTGGCCGTCGCCGACGAGTGGCGCGACCACGGCGCCATCATCCTCCACGTTCTCCACGACGACGACGTCATCGGTGCGCTCCGGCTCGCCGACGAGATCCGGCCCGAATCACGCGAGACCGTGGACGCGCTCCACGGCGCGGGCATCCAGGTGGGCATGATCACGGGCGACGCGCAGGCCGTGGCGGACTCAGTCGCGGCGGACCTCGGCATCGACCGCGTCTTCGCCGGGGTTCGGCCCGAGGACAAGGCGGCGCAGGTGAAAGAGTTGCAGGAGGAAGGGATGCTGGTGGCGATGGTCGGCGACGGCGTCAACGACGCTCCCGCCCTCGCGCAGGCGGACGTAGGCATCGCGATCGGAGCCGGCACGGATGTGGCGATCGGCTCGGCGGGAGTGGTGCTGGCGTCGTCGGATCCGCGGTCGGTGCTGTCGGTGATCCAGCTGTCGGGGGCGTCGTACAGCAAGATGAGGCAGAACCTCTGGTGGGCGGCGGGTTACAACCTGCTCGCCGTTCCGTTGGCCGCGGGCGTGCTGGCGCCGATCGGCTTCGTGCTGCCGATGAGCGTGGGCGCGATCCTCATGTCACTCTCGACGATCATCGTGGCGCTGAACGCCCAGCTCCTGCGCCGGCTAGACCTGCGGCCCGAGGTGAGCGCCAGAGTGATGCTCGAGGAGGCGGCGTGACAGGCGCGGCGGGCGCGGCGGGCGCGGCAGGCGCGGCAGGCGCGGCGGCAATGTACACGATCGGGCATTCCACCCGCCCGATCGAGGAGTTCATCGAACTGCTGCGAGCCCAGGGGATCACACAGGTGGCCGACATCCGCACGATTCCCCGCTCGCGGCACAACCCGCAGTTCGAGCAGGATGCGCTGCGGCGCGCTCTCGCGGATGCCGGCATTGGCTATGTGCATCTGAAGGCGCTCGGGGGGCTGCGGCACTCGCGGAAGGACTCCCTCAACAAGGGCTGGCGGAACCAGTCGTTCCGGAACTACGCGGACTACATGCAGACCAGCGAGTTCACGCAGGGGCTCGAGGAGCTGCTGCGGTTTGCTGCGGAGGGGCCTGAGGTGGCGGAGGCGCCTGAGGTGGCGGCGGGGGCGGAGAAGCTCGAGGTGGCGGCAAGGGCGGAGGCGCCTGAGATTCCTGGGAGGCCGGAGGGACCGACCGCGATCATGTGCGCCGAGGCGGTGCCGTGGCGCTGCCACCGCTCGCTCGTCGGGGACGCGCTGCTCGTGCGGGGCGTGGAGGTGCTGGACATCATCGGCCCCGGAGTGCCCAAACCCCACAGGATGACGAAGTTCGCGGTGGTTGACGGACTGGAAATCACGTACCCGGAAGACTCCTCCACTCCCCACAGCTCCGCCGGCGAGTAGCGGTGAAGTTGAACACCCGGTAGGTGCGCAAGACACCCCGACCTCACCCTCAGCTCAAAGCCTCACCCCACGGCAGTTGCCTCGCCGCGTTCAGGGCCGGGGGTAGGACTCCGAACCGAAGGTTAGCGTCTGGACGCTTACCCTCAGCTCCCGACCTCACCCCACGGCGGTTCCCTCGCCGCGTTCAGGGCCGAAGGTAAGACTCCGAACCGAAGGTTAGCGTCTGGACGCTAACCCCCAGCTCCCGACCTCACCCACGGCCTCACCCACGCCCACGCCCTCACCCGCGCAGGCGCAAGCGCCTGAGCAGGCATCCAAGTGGGTGCGCGCGTGGCGGCCGAACATCCCAGGCCTCAGCGGCCGAACAGGCGCGCGAAGAATCCTGATGCCGGCGCGGAATCACCGGAACGCGCGGAGCCATCGTGCCCCTCGCACCACTGGGAGGCCGGAACGCTGGCCTTCACCGAGGCAACGTGCTGGCCGCAGCCCCTCCAGGTCGTCTTTCCGCAGGTGCGGCAGCGCGCGGGTGAGCACATGGGTCCTCCAGTTGGTTGAGTCGATGTCGTCTTTCTGGCCACCACTATACCCCCCGGGGTATGAACCAGATAGCAACCCCATCTGTTGACAGCGTTACTCACGTCACATAACGTACAACCTGATGGTTGTAGATAGCGGTCAGCGGCAGCGACTCCAATTCACCGACGGCGAGATCGACCGGATCTTCCGGGCTCTCGCCGACGCGACTCGGCGCGACATCCTGCGCCGCACCCTCGCGGGTGAGGCGTCGATCTCGGAACTGGCCCCCTCCTACGACATGTCCTTCGCGGCAGTGCAGAAGCACGTCGCCGTACTGGAGGGCGCCGGTCTCGTGAGCAAGGAACCGAACGGACGCCGGCGACTCGTGAGCGGGAACCCCGTCACACTCCGCCGGGCCCAGGCCCTCCTGGAACAGTACGAGGAAATCTGGCGCGGCCGGATCGACCGGCTTGACGCCCTCCTCGCCGAAGACTGATCAGAAAGGCACAACCATGCCAATCACATCCGTACAGAAAGACCTGAACGCGCTGACCATGACCGTGGTCGCGGACTTCCCGGTTCCGGTGCAACGAGTCTGGGACGCCTACGCCGACCCCCGCCAACTCGAGAAATTCTGGGGCCCGGAGGGATGGCCCGCGACCTTCACCCGCCACGATATGGCCCCCGGCGGGCGCTCCCATTACTACATGACCGGGCCCGAGGGCGAACGTTCCGCCGGTTTCTGGGAGTACCTCTCCGTGGAACCCGGCCGTTCGTTCGAGGTCCGCGACGGCTTCGCGTCCGATGACGGCGATCCCACTCCGGGCACGCCCACCATGCAAATGACGTATGTCTTCGAGGACCACGACGGCGGAGCACGAGTCACGACGACGACGCGCTTCAACTCACTCGAAGATCTCGAACAACTCCTGGCGATGGGCATGGAAGAGGGCATGACGTCCGCGATGGGCCAGATGGACGCCGTCCTGGCCGACCTCGCATCGTACGCGGCGGGCCGCGCGACCGAGAGCCAGATCCTCAGCGACACCCAGGTTCGCATCAGCCGGATCATCCGCGGCTCCCGGCAGCAGGTCTGGGACGCACACAACAGGGCGGACCTGCTGCAGCGGTGGCTGCTCGGTCCGGACGGCTGGACGATGCCGGTGTGCGAGGTGGCGACCGTCGTCGGGGATTCCTACCGTTACGAGTGGGAGGACTCGGACGGCGGCAACCGGTTCGGCTTCGAGGGCGAACTTCTCGAGAACGAGCCGGCGTACCGATCGGTGACGACCGAGCGAATGATCGGCATGGAAGGTCCCGGGACGGTCAACGAACTCACGCTCACGCCGGTGGAGGGCGGGACGTTGCTCTCGCTGGTGATCACCTACCCGAGCGCCGAAGTGCGTGACATGATCCTGGGCACCGGGATGACCGACGGCATGGAGGTCAGCTACGCCCGCTTGGAGTCCGAGGTGCTGGCGGGCATCTGACACCCGGCGCGCCAAGGTGTCCGATCGTCCGGCCGAGCCGAATCACGGGAACGGTGAGGACGTCTGCGCGGCATGCCGCGTGGCAAGCATCACGGGGCTGGGCATTTGTCGAGACTCGCCTTCACCGACTATCCTTGAACTCGCTCCGGAATACGGAGCACAGCACTTCGGGGCTATGGCGCAGCTGGTAGCGCGCCTCCATGGCATGGAGGAGGTCAGGGGTTCGACTCCCCTTAGCTCCACCCAGAGTGCCTCACGGGAACACGCGAGATCGGAAGATCTTGGGTGTTCCCGTTTGGCGTTCTTGCCTCCAGCTGCCCGGCTCGCGGTGGTGGCGATGAACGCCGTCATCTTCAGGATCTCGTTGCTGCGGAGCTCTGAGGGCGTGAGCCATGAAGCTGATGAGCTCCCTTGGCCGCAGTCACGACCGCAGTCAGGGCCGCAGTCACGAGCGCAGCCAGGGCCGCAGTCACGACCACAGTCACGACCACAGTCAGGGCCGCAGTCACGACCACAGTCACGACCACAGCCAGGGCCGCAGTCACGACCACAGTCACGAACACCACCGCCACAGCGATCACGCCGACACCGACTGCTCGACGGCGCCCGCAGGCCCGCTGGACGCAGTTTTCAGCCACCACTGTAGGAGTTTCACCCTGCGAACCGACTCCCGGCCCGCCGCGGGGCAGATTTGGCCCTCTTTTTGCCTGTTCGCGGCACCCCCGGACCGCCAGATTCGTCTGCTGTAGGCGTTTGACCTCTTCTGTAGGCGCTTGGCGCGCGTTTTACTCCTACACTAGAAACCGACCGCCTACAGAAGTTGCTCCACTGCCGGTTCAAGAGGCTCCGCCACCGGCTGAACAGGCTGAAAAGCACCGCCGGGCCGCACGAAACCAGCACGCGCTGCCGAAACTCCTACAGAAGTTCCCGCTCTCCCCTGCCGGGAGGTCCGTACTGGGCCGGAAATGGCTGTTCACGGACAAGTTCTCGAATCACCCACGGAAGCGGCTTCCCACGAAAGCGCAACACCCGCTTAGGACCTTACTTTCTGCGCAAACCCTTACAGACCGAGCCTGACAAGAACTGAAGGTAAGAGTGCGAGCTGAAGGTTAGCGTTCAACCGCTAACCTTCAGCTCGCACTCTTACAGACCCTGCCGCAAACCTTGCTTTCGGCTCAAAACCTCACACGGCATTCCCGTGGTGCCCGCATTCCCGGCCCGCGGCGGCTCCGGCCCGCGGCTCCGGCCCGCAGCATCTCCGGCCCGCGGCTCCGGCCCGCGGCTCCGGCCCCCTGCAGCGGCTCCGGCCCCCTGCAGCGGCTCCGGCCCGCATCGGCCAAAACACCCACCCGGAGCCCGCTCCGGCGAGAGCCTCGCAATTACTGCACGGCGCCCACGTTGTGCGCGCGCAGTTGCCAGACCGGCCGCCGGTCCGGCTGGTGCCTCAGCTCGGCCCAGTGGCAGTTGTCCATAACGCAAAGCTGTGAGCCTCGCTCGGGGTCGTCGCCGAGCATCCAGACCAGCGTCTGCGAGAGCGCCGATCCGTGCCCTACCACCACGAGCGTCTCGTGCGCCCCCAGCGGCGCCGCGTGGTCCTCGACGGCCGCCGCCACTCGCCGCGCCGCGGATCCCTTCGACTCGAATCCGATTCCCGGCGGCGTCTCCCCCGACTTCCAAAGGCGGTACTCGCTCGCCCAATGCCGCTCTATCTCGGTACCGCTGAGCCCCTCGAAGACGCCGAAGGAACGTTCACGCAGACGCGAGTCCAAGACCACGTCCATTCCCAGAGCACGGCATAGGTGTTCCGCAGTCACCCTCGCCCGCATGAGGTCCGAGGCAACAATCGCACCGACCCGCCTCTCCCCCAGGAACCGAGTCAACGCCGCCGCGCCCGCGGCCGCCTGCCGGCGCCCCTCAGCGTTCAGTTCGATGTCAATGCGGCCCTGACAGCGGCCTTCAAGGTTGTAGTCCGTCTGCCCGTGCCGCCACAGGACGATCCTGCCGGCGGTCACAGGTCGCCCGCAGCGAGAGGGGCGCCGAGGTCGCCAATCGCGTCCGCCTCGCCGACGTCGTCGGGAGGCAGATCGATGACCGGGCAGTCCGACCACAGACGCTCCAACGCGTAGAACTCGCGGTCCTCCTCATGCTGGACGTGCACGATGATCTCGCCGAAGTCGAGCAGCACCCACCGCGCCTGCGATACCCCCTCCTTGCGCACCACTCTTGTGCCTGCCAGGTGGAGCTTCCCCGTTATCTCGTCGACGATCGCCGAGACCTGCCGCTCGTTCGTCCCGCTCGCCACCACGAACACGTCCGTGAGGACGAGTCGCTCCGAGACGTCGAGTGCGATGACGTTCATCGCCTTCTTCTCGTACGCAGCCTTCGCAGCGATGTGGGCAAGGTCGATGGCGTGGTCGGTCGCGGTCACGGAACTCCTAGGTGGGAAGGGATACGGCAAGGGGGAGAGTCTGCATGGCAGGGGCAGCGGCTCCTGAGCCTCCGCCGCCCGACAGCCTGTCGATGAGGAGCCAGATCAGCACGCCGATGATGAAGAACGCGATGACCAGAACCGCGATCCGTAGGAAGGTACCTCCACGAGAACTCCTCGAGCCTGATCCCGCGGAAACCTCTTCGTATGCGTATGCGTCCTCATCGAAGTCGCCGTCAGCCTCCGCGCCGGAGATCACGGCGCCGACCGCCGGCCGCTCGGACCAGGGCCTCTCGCTCTCGGCCTGAGGAGCCTGAGCAGCGCCCTCGACCGAATCGCCCAGCAGAGAGACCCGATCCGGGGTCCCGGCTGTGGGCGAGGCCTCGGCGACGGCGCTCATCGCCGCAGTGTCGAGCGCGGCCGCCTCGGAAAACCGTGCCGCCTCGTCGGGGTCCTCGGTCGACGCGTCCTCGAGCGTGACATGGACGGCGCCCCACGCGGGGATCGACGTCGAGGTGGTCGGCTCCTGCACGGGCCGGCGCTCGACGTTGCGTTCGGTGGGAGGCTCGTCCGCCGGCGGCGGAGCCGCGGCCGCCTTCGCGACGGCGAGTGCACGCAGTTCGCGTCGAGTCATCGGCCGGTCAGCCGGTGGTTGCGGCTCCGACGACGGCGCAGACTCAGGCTCCGGCGCAACCACCTCGGCCTCGGCCGCGGGTTCAGGCTCCCGCTCCGAGGTCGTCGGCGCTGTCGTGGCTGCGGCGGTCTCCGCGGCCTCCCGCTGAGCCTGCCGCTCCAATTCCCGCATTTCCCGGCGGGTCAACGGACGTTTCTCGGTCATCAGCGCTCTCCCGATCCTGCGGCAGCGCCCTCGCGCGGCGGCGCGCTCGCGGCGCTGTCCTGACCGGGGCCGATCAAAGCGCGCCTGCGCGTGTAGAGCGCGTACTTGTCGATGTACTGGACCACGCCGTCTGGGACGAGGTACCAGATGGGCTTGCCCGCCTTCACACGGTTCCGGCAGTCAGTGGACGAGATCGCCATCGCCGGCACCTCCACGAGCGAGACGCCCTGTTCAGGCAGCCCCGTGCCGTTCAGTTCATGCCCCGGACGCGTGACCCCGATGAAATGCGCGAGTTCGAACAGTTCCGCCGAATCTTTCCAGGTGAGAATCTGCCCGAGAGCGTCCGCGCCGGTGATGAAGAAGAGGTTGGCCTCCGGGTAGAGCTCGTGCAGGTCACGGAGGGTGTCGATCGTGAAGGTCACGCCCGGCCGCTCAATGTCCACCCGTGAGACGGTGAACCGATTGTTGGACGCGGTGGCGATCACGGTCATGAGGTAGCGATGCTCCGCGGCGGCCACATCGCGGTCGAGTTTGAAGGGCTGCGCGCCGGCCGGCACGAAGATGACCTCATCGAGGCCGAACACGTCCTGGGCCTCGCTTGCCGCGACCAGGTGACCATGGTGGATCGGGTCGAATGTTCCACCCATCACGCCTATGCGGCGGCGGGACGATCGGACCATCAGCGGTGGTTCGAGGAGTTTCGGAATGCCCACGTCGCGGCCAGCAGGAACATCAGGATCGCGAAGGCGATGACTCCGAACATGATCGGGTGCATTGGCAGGGGGTTCACGACCTCGTGCCCATTGGCCATCGGGACGGTCAGCTGAACCAAGGTGCTGGCCACGATTCGTCTACCTCCAGGAGCTCAAACAAGAATGGCCTCCAGTCTGGCACAAGAACTCGCTACTCGCGGGTCTGGCCGTCCCCGTGCACGGTCCATGTCGTGGTGGTGAGCTCGGTGAGACCCATCGGTCCGCGGGCGTGCAGCTTCTGCGTGGAGATGCCGATCTCGGCGCCCAGTCCGAACTGTCCGCCATCGGTGAATCGGGTCGAGGCATTCACGATCAGGGCTGCCGCGTCGAGTTCGGTGGTGAACCGGTTCGCGTGCTCCAGCGACGACGTCACGATCGCCTCCGTGTGCCCTGACGTGTGCTTCCGGATGAACGCGATCGCTTGGTCCAGCGAGTCGACCACGGTCACCGCGAGGTCCAGCGAAAGGTACTCGGTGTCCCAGTCCTCATCAGTGGCGGGCACACTCTGAACCTCACCCAGGGCCGCCGCCGCGCGTGGGTCAGCGTGCAGGGTCACGCCCGCGTCAGCCAGTTCACGCCCGACGACGGGCAGGAACTCACCGGCAACATCCCTGTGGACCAGCAGGGTCTCCACGGCGTTGCACACGCCCGGGCGCTGGACCTTGGAATTCATGGTGATCCGCCGCGCCATCGCCAGGTCCGCGCTGCCGTCGATGTACAGGTGGCAGTTGCCGGTGCCGGTCTCGATCGCGGGAACCTTCGACTCGCGCACGACCGTCTGGATCAGGCCCGCGCCGCCGCGCGGCACGAGCACGTCCACGAGCCCTCTCGCCTGCATGAGCTCGACAGAGCCCTCACGGCCGAACTGGTCGATGGTCTGCACGAGATCGCGCGGCAGCCCCTGCGCCTCGACGGCGTCCGCGAGCACTCGCACGATCACCGTGTTCGAGTTGATGGCCGCTGAACCACCGCGCAGGATCACGGCGTTCCCCGCCTTGAGGGCGAGACCTGCGGCGTCCACCGTCACGTTCGGCCGCGCCTCGTAGATCATCCCGACGACCCCCATCGGCACCCGAACCTGGCGCAGCATCAGGCCGTTCGGGAGCGTCGAACCGCGCACGACCTCCCCAACCGGGTCAGGCAGCGCCGCGACCTCGCGGAGAGCATCCGCGATATCTGCGATGCGCTCGGGGGTCAGCGTCAGGCGGTCGACGAGTGCGGGGGTCATGCCCGATTCCTTGCCGGCCTCCACGTCTTTCGCGTTCCCCGCGAGGATCTCGTCTGTCGCGGCCACGAGCGCATCGGCCATGGCGAGGAGGAGGGCGTCCTTGGTGGCGCGGGTGGCGGTCGCCAGCGCGTGCGAGGCGTCCTTGGCGGCCTGGGCGATCTCTGTGACGGAGGCGGCGGTACTCATACGACGAGACTACCCAAGGCCGCGGCAGTAGTCAGGCCCCCTTGATGCTCCGGAGACCCAACATGCACGCTTGAACCGCGAAAACACGCCTCAACCCGACATTTTGCGTCCCCGGAGCGGGCTGGCAGCGTGAGGGCGCACGTTCGTCACATCGGGGCGCACGTTCGTCACCATGGCGCAGTGACGTTACTTCGCCGTCAGGTGCCGCGGCGCCAGATCATCCCGGTGGACCACCGGACGGGCGTACGCATCGCCCATCTCCACGCGCAGCCGCACCGTAGACTTGCCCGCCATCTTCACGACGTCGGAGCGGCTGTACCCAGTGAGCCCCCTTGCAATCACGCGCCCCTCGCGGTCCAGGATGTCAACGGGATCGCCCGCCTCGAACTCTCCGTCGGCGGCCACGATGCCGGCTGCCAGCAGCGATCGCTTGCCGTCGAGAATGGCGTAGGCGGCGCCGTCGTCGAGAACGATGCGGCCGCTGGTCCGGGCGACCCACGCGAGCCACAGCCGCTTGTTCGAGCGCCTGTGGTCGGACACGGCGAACCAGGTGCCCACGCGTCCGTCACGGAGCGCCGCCTCGGCCTTGTCCGCGTGGGCGAGGAGCACGGGCACACCTGAGTGGGTGGCGATCAGGGCGGCGTCCAGCTTGGTGGCCATACCGCCGGTGCCCAGGGTGGATCCGTCACTGGTCACGCAGTAGTCGGCGAGTTCTTTCTCGGAACTGACGAACGGCACAAGCCGCGCGCCCGGCTGGCTGGGCGGGGCCGTGTACAGGCCGTCGACGTCGGTCAGCAACACCAGCACCTGTGCCCTCACAAGGTTGGCGACCAGGGCCGCGAGGCGGTCGTTGTCACCGAACCGGATCTCGTGGGTGGCGACGACGTCGTTCTCGTTGACGATCGGCACCACGCCCATCTCCAGCATTCGTTCCATCGTTCTCAAGGCGTTCCTGTAGTGCTGCGGACGCATGAGGTCCTCGGCAGTCAGCAACACCTGCCCGACAGTGATGCCATACCGCGCGAAGGACGAGGTGTAGTGCTGCAAGAGGAGACCCTGGCCCACGGAGGCAGTCGCCTGCAGAGTGGCAAGATCCGTAGGCCGGGACGTCCGGCCGAGCGACGGCATGCCGGCGGCGATGGAACCCGAGGACACGAGCACCACCTGATCGCCGCGCTTCCGACGCGCAGCGAGAACGTCAACGAGGTGGTCGACATACTCGACGTCCAGACCGTCGTCAGGGACGGTGAGCGAGCTGGACCCCACCTTCACCACGAACCGGCGGGCGCGAACGATGTCCGTGCGCTCGATGATCGGGTTGAACGGTCTGGCGTGACGGGTAACGGCGGGAACGGCGGAAACGGCGGGGCTCATCGGTATCTCATTCACTTGGATCGGTCCAGATTCCCTTTTCGCGCTCCGAGGCCAGTTCTCCGCGCGCGGCGGCCTTCGCGTCCATGCGGGACGTGTACTCGCGGCGCTTCTGCTGGCGGGTGGGGCGGAAGTCGTCCTCGAAGCGCGCGTCCGAACCGCGCGGGCCCAGGTGCTCCGCCCCTGTCATCATGGTGGGTTCCCAGTCGAAGATGACGCCGCCCTCTGCGGGTCCGATCACGACCGTGGCACCCGGGCGGGCACCCAGTTCAAACAGGTCGTCCTCGATTCCGAGCCGCGCGAGCCGGTCGGCGAGGTACCCGACCGCCTCGTCGTTCCCGAAGTCCGTCTGGTGGACCCACCGTTCCGGCTTGGTGCCGCGCACTTGGTAGAAGGGCCCATCGGGGCCCTGCTGTGCGGTGACGGTGAACCCGGCGTCGTCGACCGCTGCGGGGCGGATGACGGTGCGCGAGGGGCCGGACTCCTCGGCGGCCGCTTCGCGCTCACGATGTGCGCCCACCAAACCGGCCAGCGCGAATGTCAGCGGGCGGAGTCCCTCGTGGGACACCGCCGAGATCTCGTGGACGGGATAGCCGCGCGCCTCCAGTTCGGGGCGGACCATCTCGGCGAGTTCGCGTGCCTCGGGGACATCGATCTTGTTGAGCACCACGAGGCGCGGGCGTTCCATCAGCGGTACACCGCCCACATCGGCAAACGCATCCCCGTAGGCGGCCAGCTCAGATTCGAGGGCCTCCAAATCGGAGACGGGGTCGCGGTTGGGCTCCAGAGTCGCGCAGTCGAGCACATGAACAATGATGGCGCACCGTTCGATGTGGCGGAGGAACTCCAGCCCCAGACCTCGACCTTCGGACGCGCCGGGGATGAGTCCGGGCACGTCCGCGACCGTGTAGCGCATCTCACCCGCCTCGACGACGCCGAGGTGCGGCACGAGAGTCGTGAACGGGTAGTCCGCGATCTTGGGGCGCGCAGCGGAGATCGATGCGATGAGCGAGGACTTCCCGGCCGACGGGAAGCCCACGAGCGCCACGTCCGCGACCGACTTCAACTCGAGCACCACAGTGGTCTCATCGCCCGGTTCGCCAAGAAGTGCGAACCCCGGAGCCTTGCGCCGTCTGGAAGCGAGCGCGGCGTTGCCGAGGCCGCCGGCGCCGCCGCCGGCCACCACGAACCGGGTTCCCGGACCGAGCAGATCCGCAAGGATCTCACCATCCTGATTCGTGACCACGGTCCCCTCCGGGACGGGGAGCACAAGGTCCGCACCGTTGCGGCCCTGGCGGTCATCTCCCTGTCCATGCGTGCCGGATTCGGCGCGCTGGTGGGGCGCGTGGTGGTAGGCGAGGAGAGTCGTGCTCTGCGGATCGACCTCGAGGACGACGTCTCCGCCATGGCCGCCGTTGCCACCGTCCGGGCCCGCGAGTGGCTTGTACTTCTCGCGGCGGATCGAGGCCGCACCGTTTCCGCCGTCGCCGCCCTTCACGCGCAGGACCACACGGTCGACGAAGCTGGCCATCGTGGCTCCTTTCGGGATCGGCGGGATCGGCGGGTTCAGTGGGTTTGGCGGTAATGGCAAAGGACGGACGGCAGCCGCCGCCCGTCCCCTGTGAAATGTGCTGAGACTACGCGCCTACTGCGCCGCGACGACGTCGATGACCTTGCGGTCCCCGCGCACGCCGAAGCGGACCTGGCCGGCCGAGGTGGCGAACAGCGTGTCATCGCTGCCGCGGCCGACGTTCACGCCCGGGTGGAAGCGGGTGCCGCGCTGGCGGACGAGGATCTCGCCCGCGTTCACGTTCTGCCCGCCGAAGCGCTTGACGCCGAGGCGCTGGGCGTTGGAGTCGCGGCCGTTACGGGATGAGCTTGCGCCCTTCTTGTGTGCCATGGGTTTCTCCTGCCCTACTTGATCTCGGTGACCTTGATCTCGGTCAGCGGCTGGCGGTGGCCCTGCCGCTTCCGGTACCCGGTCTTGTTCTTGTACTTGACAATACGGATCTTCGGGCCCTTTGCCTGGCCCAGAATCTCCGCGGTCACGGATGCCTTGCCAAGCTTGGAGCCGGTGGTGACCTTGTCACCATCGACCAGCATGACTGGCTGCAGTTCGATAGACGAGCCGACCTCGCCCTCGACCCTGTTCACGAGGAGGACGTCTCCAACGGACACCTTCTCCTGACGGCCTCCGGCCTTCACGATGGCGTAAACCACGCTTCTGCTCATCTCTTCTCGATCCGATGCGCGCGGACCGGGCCTTTTCTGGGCTGACGGTTGTCCGATGCGCTACTTACAGCTGCGGCGGCGCGAGACGCGCACCGACGTTCTAGGGTACGCGTTCCGGCTACTCCTGGGCAAACCCCTCTCGGGTCCGGATCGGCGGAACGGCTGTGTTTCTCGGCACAGTCCGCCTCTCGCCTACTCGGAACCGCCGGGCCCGCCCGTCTTCTCCTCGGGTTCCTCGGTGGCGGTTTCGTTCGTTTCCGTGTCGTTCTGGGCCTCCGCTTCCTCGACGACGACGGCGTCCCCCTCCGGCGACTCGACGGCCTCCGGCGCCGATTCCACCCGGCCCCCGGACGCTGTCGCCCGCCGCGCGGCTTTCCTGGGCGCACGAGCTTCCTCACGTTCCGGGAAGACCAGCGAATCGAGCAGTGACGGCGAGAGCGGCGGATTCCCGTCCGCTGCGTGCTGCTGTGGCGCCGGCAGGGAGATGATGGCCGGCTTGGAGTCGGATTCGGACTCAACATGCTGCCCCGCCGCCACGACCCGCCGTCTGCCGGCGCGCGGGCTGCGTACAGGAGAAGCAGTCCCGGCGTCGTCGCGGCCCGATGCCGCCTTGACGTCGTGACCCGTGGAGGAGGCGGCGTCGTCGCCAGCTGACGAACCAGGCTCGGTGCCGCCGACGCCACGGCCCGCATCGCCACTTTCCGCGTCGTCTTCACCATCCGACTCGTGCGCATGCGCGGCGGCCGCCGCGATGGTCTTCATCGTGGCGCGCATCGCCTGGCTCTTCGCCTCGTCAACGGGCTCTGGAGTCGGCGTGGACGGCGCCCCGCCGCCCGAGCCGGTGGATCCGCGGCGGCCACTACTGCGACGTGAGCTGCTGCCAGAGGCGGAACCGCCGTCTGCGCCCGACTTCTCGACGGGGTGGTCGTGCACCACGAAACCGCGCCCGCCGCAGTGCGTGCACGGATCCGAGAACGCCTCCACGAGGCCCTGGCCAACTCGTTTACGCGTCATCTGAACCAGACCGAGCGACGTCACCTCCGCCACCTGGTGGCGGGTGCGATCCCGTCCGAGGCATTCGACGAGCCGCCGCAGGACGAGATCCCGGTTCGATTCGAGGATCATGTCGATGAAGTCGATGACGATGATGCCACCGATGTCACGCAGACGCAGCTGGCGGACGATCTCCTCGGCGGCCTCCAGGTTGTTCTTCGTGACCGTCTCCTCGAGCGACCCGCCGGAGCCGGTGAATCGCCCGGTGTTCACGTCGATCACGGTCATGGCCTCGGTCCGGTCGATCACGATCGAACCGCCGGACGGCAGCCACACCTTGCGATCCATGCCTTTCGCCAGCTGTTCGTCCACCCGGCACGCGGAGAACAGGTCCTCGTTGGCCGTCCACTGCTCCACGCGATCCGCGAGATCGGGAGCGAGCTCGTCCACGTAGTCCTTGATCTTCGCGTGCGCCTCGCGGCCCGAGACCACCAGTTTGGTGAAGTCCTCGTTGAAGACGTCCCGGACAACACGCACCGCCAGTTCGGGCTCCCCCTTCAGGAGCACGGGGGCGCTCCGCGCCGAACCGGACTTCTTCTCGATGCCTTCCCAGATCCTGACGAGACGGGCGACATCGTCGCGGAGCTGCTCCTCCGAGGCACCCTCCGCGGCGGTGCGGACGATGACGCCCGAGCCCTCGGGGACCATCTCCTTCAGGAGCTTCTTCAGCCTGGCGCGCTCGTTCTCCGGCAGCTTCCTGGAGATGCCGGTCATCGAGCCCGACGGCACGAGCACGAGGTGACGTCCCGCGAGCGTGATCTGCGATGTCAGGCGGGCGCCCTTGTGCCCGATCGGGTCCTTGGTGACCTGCACAAGGACCTGATCGCCCGACTTCAGCGCGTCCTCAATGCGGCGCGGCTTGCCCTCGGTGCCGGCAGCATCCCAGTTGACCTCACCGGCATACAGCACGGCGTTGCGGCCCTTGCCGAGATCCACGAAGGCTGCCTCCATGCTCGGCAGCACGTTCTGCACGCGCCCGAGATACACGTTGCCCACCATGGACGACTGCGTCCTGCGAGCCACGTAGTGCTCCACCAGCACACCGTCTTCAAGGACCGCGATCTGGTTGAGCCCCTCCTGCTCGCGCACCAGCATCTGCCGGTCCACGGACTCCCGCCGGGCGAGGAATTCGGACTCCGTGATCGTCTGCCGACGACGGCCCGCCTCCCGGCCCTCCTTCCTGCGCTGCCTCTTGGCTTCGAGCCGGGTCGAGCCCACGACCGAGCTCACCTGGGAGTCGGAACTGCGCGGGGAGGCCTCGCGGGACGAGGCCGACCGTGAACGGCGACGACGGCGCCGGGAACTGCTGCTCGAGCTCGCCGCGGCCTCGGAGCGGCCTGAATCACCGCCGGTGTCATCGGAGTCGTCCGATCCGTTGCCCGAGGAGCGAGCCGATTCGCCCGATGCGGTCCGAGGGGCACCGTTCTTCGTCTCCGGCGGCGAATCCTCCGAACCCTCAGGCGCGGCCTTTGGCTCGCCAGTCTGCTCGGACTGCTTCGAACCGGACTCGCCCTGAGCCGAGTCGTCACTTGTGCGGCGGCGCCCCCGCGAACCACGCCGGCGGCGGGAGTTGTTCGACTCCTTCTGTTCGCTCTGGCCGGAGTCGGCCTGGCCGGACTCGCTGCGGTCGGTGGCGGTCAGAGCGGGGGCCTGGAACAGGAGCGCTGCGGCGGCCAGCCGTGGCGCGTCCGTCTCGGGGTGGTCCCCGGTGCCGGCGCTCCCCGAGGCGGAGAAGAGGGGCGCGGTCTTCTCGTTGTTCGCCTGTTCAGGGCCTTGGGTTGTGGTGGTTTCTTCGGCCACGGATAACTCCGGTCCCGCGGCACCCCGACTCACCCAGGTCAAGTGCCACGTATGGTCATCGTCGGCTGGCGACGGAAAGCTTTCATCTTCAAGATGTCTGTTCTGTGCAAGCCGTCTGCAGCGGCACCAAGGTGGCGCATCAGGCTCGACCGTTCGGATCGCGGCCGGGTGGGACCGGATCCATGCGAGTCAGTATGTCACAGACCAGTCCTCCCCAGCAGTAGCGGGGCCGAAATGCGACATCTCGCACTGGAACCATTCGGGGACTTTCGTCCCCGTCGGCAACGGGACTGGCAACTAGATTTGCAGGACGACCAGTGTGGTTGCCCACACACCTGCGAAGATGGAGGCGGTTCGTGGAAGCACTCGACCTCGCGCGGTGGCAGTTCGGAATCACGACTGTCTACCACTTCATCCTGGTACCTCTCACCATCGGCCTCACGCCGCTGGTGGCCGGGATGCAGACTGCGTACCACCGCACCGGCAAGGAGCACTGGCTGAAGCTCACCAAGTTCTTCGGCAAACTCCTCATCATCAACTTCGCACTCGGAGTTGCGACGGGAATCGTGCAGGAATTCCAGTTCGGAATGAACTGGTCCGAGTACTCACGATTTGTCGGCGACATTTTCGGCGCGCCATTGGCAATCGAGGCACTCGCGGCATTCTTCCTGGAGTCCGTGTTCCTCGGCCTGTGGATCTTCGGCTGGAACCGCCTGCCGAAGAAGCTTCACCTCGCCACCATCTGGGCGGCCGCCATCGGCGTGAACCTCTCCGCCTTCTGGATCCTGACCGCGAACTCGTTCATGCAGCACCCAGTCGGCGCGGTGTACAACGCAGAACGTGGCCGGGCCGAACTGGTCGACTTCGGTGCACTCATCACCAACCCGACCGCGTGGGCCGCGTTCACCCACGTCATCTTCGCCTCCTTCCTGACCGCCGGAACGTTCGTTGCCGGCATCTCGATCTGGTGGCTTGTCCGCGGCGTCCGCCGCGGCAACGAGATCGAGGCGCGAAAGTACTGGCGTCCCGCTGCCATGGTGGGATTCGTGACGATCCTCGTCGCGGGCGTCGGCGTCATCGGAACCGGTGACTGGCAGGGCAAGCTCATGTACCAGCAGCAGCCGATGAAAATGTCGGCGGCGGAGGTGCACTGCTACACCGGCGGTCCCGTCCCGTTCACGGTCTTCGCAATCGGTGACTTCACGAACGACTGCGCGAACGTCAAGCGCTTCATCGAGATCCCGGGCATGACCTCGTTCCTCGCCTACGGGGATTTCTCCGCCGAACTCCCGGGCACGAAAGACCTGGAGATCCAGTACCAGGAGCGTTACGCCGAACAATTCGGCGAGGACGTCAGCTTCAAACCCAGTCTCTTCGTGACCTTCTGGGGCTTCCGGTTCATGATGGGATTCGCGGCGGTGGCGGGGCTCCTGGCGGTGGCGGGCATCTGGTATCTGAGAAGAGGCCGGCTGACCGACAAGAAGTGGCTCGGGTATCTCGGACTGATCGCCATACCCATGCCGTTCCTCTCGAACTCGGCCGGCTGGATCTTCACGGAGATGGGCCGGCAGCCGTGGGTGGTCCACCCCAATCCCGCCAATCCCGTGGACTTCGTGTACATCCTGACCCAGGACGGCGTCTCCACCGCCGTGCAGGGCTGGACCGTGCTCGCCTCGATGATCGGCTTCACGCTGCTCTACGCCGCGCTCGGCGTGGTGTGGTTCCTGCTCATGCGGAGGTATGTCCGCGAGGGCATAAACAACCCCACCAATGTGACGCCGGAGGCCGGCGATGACGCCGAAGCCCCGATGTCGTTCGTGTACTGAGGAAGGCGAATAAGTAATGGATCTCGCGATTCTCTGGTTCATCCTCATTTGCGTCCTCTGGACGGGCTACCTGGTCCTCGAAGGCTTCGATTTCGGAGTCGGCATGCTCATCAAGACGCTGCCGAAGGACGAGAAGGAACGCCGCGTCATGCTCAACACGATCGGCCCGCACTGGGACGGCAACGAGGTGTGGCTGCTGACCGCAGGCGGCGCCACCTTCGCCGCATTCCCCGAGTGGTACGCCACCATGTTCTCCGGCATGTACATCCCGCTGTTCCTCATCCTTGTCGCGCTCATCGTGCGCATCTGCGCGCTCGAGTGGCGCGGCAAGATCGCGGATCTCAGCTGGCGGAAGCGCTGGGACACCCTCCACCTGTTCGGTGCGTGGGTGCCCGCGATTCTCTGGGGTGTGGCATTCGCCAACCTCGTTCAGGGCATGCAGATCGAGGTCATCGGCCGCGATGGTTCCCTCATCCCGCCCTCGGGCGTGGACGCGGCGGCGGCAATTGCGTCCCACCAGCTCACAGGCGGGTTCTTCTCACTGCTGACCCCGTACACCCTCCTCGGCGGCCTCGTTACCGCCACGTTGTGCCTCTCGAACGGTCTGCTCTTCCTCTCGATCAAGACCGGTGGAGACTTCAGGCACCGTATCGAGAAGATGACGGTTCCGGCCGCGCTCGTCGCGTCCGTCGCCGTCGCAGTCTTCGCGATCTGGGGCCAACTGGCGTACTCGGAGAACGAATGGGGCTGGATCCCACTCATTCTCGTGGCGGCGACAGTCGTCAGCCTGACCGTGGCGGCCTCCCGCAAGCGGTTCGGCCTCGCGTTCACGCTCAACGTGGTGGCGATCGCGACCTCCGTGGTCTGGATCTTCACGGCGATGTTCCCCTACGTCATGAAGTCCTCGATCGACCCGGCATACTCGCTCGGCATCGATCACGCCGCCTCCAACCCGTACACGCTCGGCGTCATGACGATCGTGGCGGCCACCATCGTCCCGATCGTGCTCGCCTACACGGCATGGAGCTACTGGGTCTTCCGCAAGCGCATCTCCACGGAACAGATCTCCGACGAACCCGCCGGCCTCCCGCGCGCATTCACCGAGGTCTGACCAGAACCCGACCGGACGAGCCGATGCGGCTTCATGTCCCCGTCCCATGACAAAGTGAGGGCATGAAGCCGCTCGATTCACGATTCCTCCGTCACGCCGGGGCGGCCCGCACCTACGTCTTCTTCACCACCGCGACCGGCATGCTGATCACCGCGCTGATCGTCGCGCAGGTGCTGCTGATCGCGAGCATCGTCGGACCCGTAGTGACGGGGGCGGCCGGATGGGCCGAGGTCAGCAGCCTCTGCTGGATCCTCGCCGGAGTGTTCGCGGCTCGCGTTCTGGTCCTGATCGTGCAGGAGCGATACGCCCACCGCGCCTCCCAGGCCGTCATCACGGAGTTGCGCGGCAAAGTGCTGGACCACTCGGTGGCGCAGGGTCCCCGCTGGCTTGACGGCGCCCGTTCCGCCGAGGTCGTCACCCTCGCCACCCGCGGCCTGGACGATCTCGGGCCCTACTTCGAGCGGTACCTCCCCCAACTGCTGCTCGCAGTGACGCTCACGCCGTCCACCCTGATCGTCCTCTACGTCACGGATCTAACCTCGGGTCTGATCCTCACTCTCGCGATCCCGTTCATCCCGGTCTTCATGTGGCTGGTCGGGGTGCTGACCGCCTCCTACTCGTCCAAGAGACTCGCCACCATGGACCGCCTCGGTGGCCAGTTGCTCGACCTACTCAGCGGCCTCTCGACCCTCAAGGCCTTCGGTCGGGAGAAGGGACCCGGTGCCCGTGTCCGCGCCCTCGGTGACGCCTTCAACAGCGCCACCCTCGGCACCCTCCGCGTCGCTTTCCTTTCCGGCGCGATCCTCGAGTTCGTGGCATCGATCTCGGTGGCGCTGGTCGCCGTAGTGGCCGGCATGAGGCTTGTCTACGGCGATGTGGACCTCGCCACCGGGCTGGCCGCCATCATGCTCGCCCCCGAGGTACTCATGCCGCTCCGGCAGGTGGGCTCCCACTTCCACGCCAGCACCGACGGAATGACTGCCGGCAAGGCCGCCTTCGCCATCCTCGACCTCCCCGCGCCTGCCCGCGGCACCTCCGCCGCACCAGACCTAACTCGCACCCGCATCCTTCTCAAGGACGTCTCGGTCGCCGCACCCGGCCGCCACCTGCATGCACCCTCATCCCTGTCAGCGGTGATCGAGCCGGGCACCGTGACCGCGCTCGTCGGCCCCTCGGGGTCCGGCAAGTCCACCACCGGGCTCGTCCTCCTGGGTCTCCTCCCTCCCGACGGCGGCCGCGTCCAGCTGCAACCCGTGGGCTCCGGGCGCGAGGTCCTCGCGCCGATGGCCGCCGAGCCATCGACCCCCGAGCCCCTCGAACTCGCCGACGTCGACCCCGCATCATGGCACGAGCAGATCTCCTGGGTGCCGCAGCGCCCCACGATCCTGCCCGGCACGATCGCGCAGAACATCACCGGGAACTTCTCCGGATCGGTTGCCGTGGACGAGCGCCTCGAACGCGCGGCCCGCGCGAGCGGTCTCGCCGCCGTCGTGGACGAGGCGCCGCAGGGCTGGGAAACGCGGATCGGGCACGGCGGCGTCGAGGTGGGCGGTCGGCTCGTCGAGGATGACGAGGGG
>DASRMP010000029.1:0-19340 GCA_035647855.1 Actinomycetaceae bacterium
CGGGGACGCAACACGTCGGCTTGCGGCACGATTCGGCCGCTCAAGCATGCATGTTGCGTCCCCGGAGTGCGGTGAAGGGCTCCCTGGAGGGCGCGCGAGGTTCCGCAACCCGCTCCGGAGACGCAACACGTCGGCTACCCCGTTCCGGGGACGCAACACGTCGGCTTGCGGCACGATTCGGCCGCTCAAGCATGCATTTTGCGTCCCCGGAGTGCGGTGAAGGGCTCCCCAGGGGGCGCACGAGGTTCCGCAACCACGCTCCGGGGACGCAACACGTCGGCTTGCGGCACGATTTGGCCGCTCAAGCGTGCACCGTGCGTCCCCGGAGACTGGGGCGGAGCGTGTTGCGAATGACCCGTGTGCCGGTTCGGTGGCTTCACCGCGGGCCCATGCCTCACCTCGGGGTCTGTGTCCCGCCGCGTCTCTTTGACCAGCACTGCAAATAGTGACTTGATTGGTGACATGAAGCGCGCGCCCCTTGCATTAGCCCTCTCGATCGTGCTGGCAGCCGGCGGTCTCGCCGCGTGTGGGGACGCGCGCCCAGACCCGCAGCAAGCCGCTAATGATCTCGCCCTCCAACTCGAGTCCGGCTCGCTCGCCGCTCCGGTCGTCGCTGACAAGGACGCGGCCGATGAGCTCCAATTCATCCTGGGCGATCTCGCCGAGATGCCTCGAACCGTCGTCGCCGGGGATGTAGCCGAGGCCGAGGAGAGTGATGGGACCGAGTCGGGAGAAGGCGTCGTCACCGTCCCGCTCACCTGGACGTTCGACCTGAGTGGTGAGTCCGCGGTACCGGACGACGAGACCGCAGCGCCGGGAGGCGAGACCGCAGCGCCGGACGAAGACGCCGCAGCGCCGGGAGGCGAGATCCAGACCCCGAGTGGCGAGACCGCAGCGCCGGACGACGAGCCCGAGACTCTGACGTACGAGACCGCTGCGACCCTGCGCCTCACGGAAGTCGACGACGTCGACGGACCCGAGAACGCCACCGCCACCGCCGGCGAGGAACGGACGCCGGTTCCCGGCGAGGCGTGGGTCGCCGAGTGGACGCCCGCAATCATCCATCCCGATGCGACCGCTACCAGCACATTCACCTACTCGACGCTGGCACCGGTGCGTGGCGACGTCGTCGCCGTGGACGGCTCCCCGATTGTGACGTTGCGGGACGTGTGGCGCGTCGGGGTCGATAAGGCGAATCTGCCGGACGCGGAGGAGCAGGACGCATCGGCGCGTGAGCTCGCGACGCGCATCGGCATCGATCCGGAAGCCTATGCCGCGCGCGTGGCGGCGGCCGGCGAGAAGGCGTTCGTCGTCGCGATCACGATCCGGCAGTCGGAGAGCGAGCGGTGGGACGCCCCCGGCCTGGCCGCAATCCCCGGCGTCTTCCTGCAGGCGACGGAATTGCCGCTCGGGCCGTCGGCGGAGTTCGCGCGTCCGGTGATCGGTACTGTCGGAGAGGCGACCGCCGAGATCATCGAGGATTCCGACGGCGAGATCCGCGCGGGCGAACTCGTGGGACTCTCGGGGCTGCAATCCGTCTACAACGAGCAGCTCGGGGGCACGCGCGGATACGTCGTCGCGCTGGTGGAGACGGGCGACGGCGGCAGTCAAGGCGACGGCGGCAGTCAAGGCGACGGCGGCAATGACGACGACGGCGGCAATGACGGCGCCGGCGCGGACCGCATCGAACTTGCACGCCGGGAGCCTGTCGACGGCACTCCCCTCGTCATCACCCTCGACGAGCGACTGCAACTTCTCGCCGAGGACGTCCTGGCGGAGGTCGAGGGCGCGAGCGCCATCGCGGTGGTGCGCCCGTCGGATGGCAACGTGCTCGCGCTCGCATCCGGACCGGGCTCGGCGGGCTACAACACGGCAGCGCTCGGGCAGTACGCGCCGGGCTCGTCGTTCAAGGTGGCGACCTCGCTCGCGCTCCTACGCGCCGGGTTCACGGCCGATTCGGTCCTGGACTGCAGCCCCACCGTCACGGTTGACGGGCGCGTTTTCAGCAACCACCCGGGCTACGCGCACGTCGGACAGATTCCGTTCCACACCGCCATCGCGCATTCGTGCAACACGGCATTCATCAACGAGTCGTCCACGATCACCGCGGCGGACGTCTCGGCTGCGGCCGCCGCCCTCGGCATCGGGACCCCCGGTCCGTGGGCCTTCCCCTACTTCTCCGGCAACGTCCCCGACGACGCCACCGGCACCTCCCACGCCGCCGGCCTCATCGGACAGGGTGGAGTGTTGGTCTCGCCGCTTGCGATGGCTTCGGTGGCGGCGTCCGTCGCCGCGACGACGACAGTCATTCCCATCCTGCTGCCAGAGGTGGAACAGGACGCCGCGCCCGCCGCCGGCACGGAGGCCGTGAGCGCGGAGGAGTCCGAGGTCATCGCGGCGATGATGCGCGAGGTCGTCACGGACGGGACGTCCACCGTCCTCGCTGACGTCCCGGGCGAGCCGGTGCACGCCAAATCGGGAACGGCGGAGTGGGGCGAGGAGGATCCCCCCGAGACTCACGCCTGGATGATCGCCTACCAGGGAGACCTCGCGATCGCCGCATTCGTGGAGACCTCGGATCTGGGCGGCGCAGGCGCCTCGGGACCGCTCGTGCGGGACTTCCTGACACGTGCCCAAGTCGGGTGAGCCGGTGCCGGTGAGCCGGTGCCGGTGAGCCGGCCGGCACCTCCCCTCTCAGGAATCAGGGGGATCAGCGGAATCAGAGGGCATCGGGGGTGTCGTAATGGCGCGTCCACTCGGATCCGGTCCAGAGTTCGAAGGCTCCTGGGCGATGTGGCGATGGGTAGAGGCCGGGCGGGTCTCCGGCAACGGTGGGGGCCGCCACGGGTACGCCGGTGCGACCGTCAAGATGCCAGTGGGTGCGGTGATCCCATCCGATTCGGAAGCCGGTGAGCCAGCCGCCAGGCTTGAGACTGAACCAGGGAGTACCGATCGTGAACGGCAGAGTCGTGTAACCTCGCCGGAATTCAGCCAGCGACTGACGCCCCACCCGCCGAAGCTGCACAGCCACTCCGGTCGCAAGAGCGAGCGCAGTGGCGAGCATGACCGGCACGGCCATCCACTCCGGAATGACTTGGGCGAGGAGGCGGTCCAAAGCAAGCGGAAGAAAGATGATCGAGATTGCCAGCCACGGGACCGGCGCGAAGGCCGCACGGGACGTCGGCCTGACTGTCAGTGCCGGCGGGACCTGCCGGACCTCGGGCAAAAGTCCGGCCGCACGGGCCTCGAAATATCCCGGGACCTCGTGCGGCCGGACTTCCCTCGTCACTCGGACCAGATGCCCTTGTCCATCAGAGCAATGGCACTGTCGTAGACCGCGTCACTGGCATCGGCGATCGCGATGGAGACCGTGACCGGCTGCCCGGGCGTTACCGGCACGCTGCACGTCAGGGGGACCGTCATACCACCGTAGGCCACGCTCGGCGCCGCGGAGCCGTCGTGATTCGCTCGGAAGTACTCGGAATTGGTCCCCGCGTTAACCGTATTGACGGATACCGGGTCGTCCGTGCCGGGCACGAATGCACAATTCGTGCCGTCGACGTAGATCGCCATCACATCGTTGAACACCGAATCGACGAAGTCGGGGTATTCTTCGCTCGCGAACATGTACTTGACATTTATCGTGTCGCCTGCGGGTACGACCTTGGCCGTATATGATGCGGCGTCGCGGGTAGCCCATCCGGAGAGCGCGCTCAGGTGTTCGTCACCCGGCATCTGGAGGTCGGTGCTCGCGAAGAAACCTGGGGAGTTCACAGCTTCCTGTGCGACTCCCGTGCTGAGTAGCCAGGCCGGGCCCGAGTCGCTGAATCCGTCGAGGTAACCCCACTGAGCGGGCGTTCCAACTACGACATCTTCAAGAAGGGTGACACCCGGTCCGAGCACGTCCTCAGATGGATCTGGGGGTTCCAGCTGGCAGCCCGACGGGAAGTGTTTCGGCTTTTCGAAGTAATCGAACGGCTTGTCCAGCACCTCCACATTCACATCGGCCGAGAACGGTCCGGCCCACGCGCGGGCCGTCACGTTCACGGCGATGTTTCCCCCGGCATTCAAAGTGAGGCACGGCACCCTCGCAGGATCACTCGGCACCGCCACGGACGCTTGGACCTTCATCAGATCCCAATCGCCGCCAATCCCGACGATCGCGCCGACATCCTGAGTGCCTGCGCCTGGGCCTACGTAGACCCCCACACCGACCGTGAGCCCCAGAGATCCGGTCCGCGCGGACACCTCCGGCGTCATGGGATTCACGGAGTTGATGATGCCCGAATCGAAATGGTTCTCTCCGTTCAGGCCCAAGTATCCGGACATCTCGAATCCGCCCGTCGCGGTCATGCCGATGTTGGATACCTGCAATCCGCTGGTGATACTCACCTCTGCGGCGGGGTTCACATACAGAGCCAGTGGAGCCACTCCCGGGAGGGTGATGAGGAATTTCGCGAGTGGGAGGCCGCATGTTACCGATGCCTCGATGTCGGCTGACATCTGGACGCCGAGCGTGACGGCGATCCGGGCATCGAGCGATACGCCGTCGGGATACTTGACACCTAGGAACTGACCGTGACTCCATTCCATGTCGAAATGGCCGGCAGCTGTCGGTTTCGTCAGACCGATATCCAAGAGGGTGCCGGAAGCCCCGACGCCGAGGCAGTCCTGCAAGCCCTTCGCCATGGGTGCGGCAGTGGGTGCATTCATTGCCATCGGCGCATTGTTGTCTTCGAGCCGCGTCCGTTCGGATCGCTGCTGCGCCGCCAACTGTTCCTCGTTCAGGACTGGCTCGTCAACTGTTGCGAGCCCTGCGGCCGCGGCAGGAGACTCGTCACCCTCGGACTCGTCACCCTCGGACTCGTCACCTTCGGACGAGGTCATCGGCAACGCACCCAGATCGGGGACACTGAGCTTGTAATAGTCGAATGCATCCCCGATGCCCCCTTGTTCCAGAGTGGCACTGGTGCCGTCGTGGCTGACCTCGGTGACCCGGCCGAGGAATCCGGCAGGGAATTCTGCCGAGGCGGGAAGAATTACCCCGGCGCCGACGCCGGGCACTCTCGATTGGGAACCCAATCCGATGCTCGCGCCCGTGGCTGTGGAGGTGACGTTTGTGAGGTCCAGGTGTTCGGGCAGGAGCGTCGTCGGAGCCAGCACGTAGGTGGCGTCCTCGGGATCGTCCGACGAGGTACCAACGGTTAGCACGAGCGGCCCGTACAGTCTTGTGGTCGCCATCGTCGTGGCGGATTGGTCCACCCACAGCGAGTAGTGATATCGCGTCCCAGGAAGCACCGAATTGTCCTCAAGGGTGTCCCCGGAAACTGCCAGACCTGTTCCCTCCGTCGGTTCCATTGCGGGTTCATCCCCAGAGGTACGTCTGACGACGACGTTCGCGCCGTCCGGTACGGAGAATGTCAGCGTGACAGAGTCGGCCGTGACACCGATGACGGAGGCGTCGAGAACAGGGACTGGGTCACCGAACTCCCTGTCGAATCGGTAGAGGAAGGCGGCCATCGCATCTCGGGCGATGGGTTGCAGCGGGCGGAATGTGCCATCGTCCCAGCCCGTCGCGATACCGGTGGACTCCAGCCATGTTATTTCTTTGTAGAACTGGTCGTCGGTGTCAACATCGACGAATGGGCTTTTCGATGGCGGGACGAATTCGGGTTGGCGGGCAAGGCGGTAGATGAAGGCGGCCATTGCGTCCCGGGCGATCGGGACTACCGGGCGGAACGTGCCATCCGGCCAGCCGGTCGTGATACCCGACTGAGCCAGCCACGCGATTTCCTTGTAGAACTGGGTGCCTGGAGTCATATCGGTGAACTCCGAGACCAGAGGCGGGGAAACGCGTACGGAACCGCTCATGCGGTACAGGAAGGCGCCCATGGCGTCCCTATTCACAGGATCGAGCGGGCGGTAGGTCTCGTCAGGCCAACCGGTCGTGATGCCAGTCGACGCCAGCCACATGATCTCGTCGTAGAACATGATGTCTTCGGGCACGTCAGAGAATCCTGCCGAACCATTCTCCGCCCTGGCCGACGGCTCGTTGCCAATTGGCATGACAGACAGCGTCAGCAGTAGCGCGAACGCTGCGAACAGGGCACCCCCTCGCAGAATCTTCTTCCGCCCTGGACCCCGGTTTCTCATTTTGTCCCCTTTTTTCCAAACAGTTAGGGTTTCCTTACCCTTGGGAGATTCATAGCACCAAAGCCAATTGGTGCGGCGTAACGTCCACGACTTGCCCCGTGGCCTCCTGCCCCCGGCAGTCGTGACGTGAAGTGACTTGGGCGGAATACTTGCGCGCTTTCCGGCGTTGGATACCCCGAGGGGTATATCTGAACCGGCTGGCTGCGGACCCTGCCGGTCGCGTTCGGGCAGCGACCGATCGCCACAACACCCCGCAGGAATCCGCCCGATCGCCACTCGACACCAAGGAGACGAACCACATGAGTTACGGCATCACCACCACGATCGACCGCCCCTTTGACGAGACGATGACTGCCGTCCGTGAGGCTCTCGCAAGTCAGGGCTTCGGCGTCCTGACCGAGATTGACATGGCCGCCACAATGAAGAAGAAGCTCGACGTCGAGATCGCGCCGCACGTCATCCTCGGGGCATGCAACCCGCCGCTGGCGCACCGTGCGCTCCAGGCGGAGGAGTCGATCGGGCTGCTGCTGCCGTGCAATGTGGTCGTGCGATCGGCCGGGGAGGGAAGAACCGTCGTCGAGGCGCTCAATCCCCAGATGATGGTTGGCGTGACAGGGAACGAGGCGCTCACCGCCGTGGCGGATGATGCCGCGGCGCGACTCCACACCGCACTCGCTGCACTCTGACCGATTCGAATGAGTCCTGCCCATCCGGGCGGGGATCTCAAACGCGACCAATGCCCGGCACGCCGCCGAGAACGGCCCTCACCGAGCCCAGACGCAACCCTCCCACCTGCCAATACGTGGCGAAGATAACGAATCGATAACGGCAAAGGCATCGTAATTCCCACTCTCCTGGTGCAGGCTGAAACACAACGGCCCAGGACAGGACGGAATCACAACCATGAAGCGCAGCCGGAAGCTCCTTCCGCCGACCATGATCGCGGCGGCTTCGCTGGCCGCTGGCATGGTAGCCGCCGCCGCTGTCACCCGCGGCATGAACGACGACGACGCCCCCTCGACGTCGGCCGCCGCTCCTTCCGCGAGTGCGAATTCAGGCGACTCGCTCGCCGAGTTCCTGAAGATCGTCTCCTCCGATCTCCGCGACCGAACCGAGGAGAACGGCGAGCCCACGGACACCCAGGCGCCTGAGGAGACCACGACTCAGGAAGAGGCGGCTTCCACGATGGATCCCGCCGCAGGGAACCGACGCGAGGACAGCGACCAACACCGAGGCAATTCCGCGGACGAGCGGGCGAACCGGAGCGCCGGAGCGCCTGCTGCCGCGCCCGAGTCGGGCTCCGAGGTGCCGCCGCCCGAAACTCCTACGGCAACGGCGCCCGCCACCAGCCCGGCGCCCGCACCGAGGCAGGCACCCGCCCAGCAGGCGTCGCCGTCCACGAGCGGCGGCGTCACGCGGTCGGGTCTTGCGAGCCGGCAGAGCGAGATGGTCACAGTCCTCAACGCTGACCGCGCCGCCAACGGCCTTGCCCCGCTCGCACGCATGACCGCGATGGACTCGACGGCCCAGGGCTGGGCCGAACACATGGCCGGGACCGAGACCCTCGTCCACAACCCGGACTACAGCCAACAGATTCCGGGCGGCTGGATGCTCGCTGCGGAGAACGTTCTCTACGACTGGACGCTCAGCCCGTCGCACTGGCAGGCGAATTGGATGGACTCCGCAGGGCATCGCGCGAACATCCTGAACGGCGCGTTCACTCACGTGGGCGTGGGGTTCGCACAGTCCGACGACGGCCGCTACTACGCGGTCCAGATCTTCGCCGCCTACTGACGCTTCACTGGCCCTTCACGTTGACGATCTGGTGAAGCTCGTGGTCGACGGTCACGAGGTCGGCGGCGTCGGCCATGACGGTGTCGATGTCCTTGTAGGCGTCCGGGATCTCGTCCACGAACGCGGCGGAATCGCGGTATTCGATGCCTTTCATCCGCCGTCGCAGATCGTCCTGGCTGAACGTCTTGCGCGCCAGCGTCCGCGAGTACGCGCGTCCCGCCCCGTGCGGCGCCGAGCACAGCGACATCTCGTTGCCCTTGCCGGTCACCACGTAGGACCGCGTCCCCATCGAGCCGGGGATCAGTCCGCGCACGCCGTCGTGAGCTGCGATCGCGCCCTTACGGGAGACGACGCGCCGCTCGCCGAAATGCGTCTCGACGGCGCTGTAGTTGTGGTGGCAGTTGACCTCCTCCAGGCGGCGGACCTCGGCGCCCATGAACCGGCCGAGCTGATCCACCACGCGATCCATCATCACCTCGCGGTTGAGTCTGGCGAACTCCTGGGCCCAGTGGAGGTGGGCGAGGTAGCGGTGGTAGTCGTCGTCATCGGAGGTGAGGTAGGCGAGGTTGAGGTCAGGCAATTCCTCGGACCGTCGCAGCGCGCGGTCCTTCGCCGCGCTTATGTACTTGCGGGCGATCCTGTTGCCCACGCCCCTGCTGCCCGAGTGGAGGAACGTCCACACCCGGCCCTGCTCGTCCGCGGTCACCTCGATGAAGTGGTTGCCGCCGCCGAGAGATCCGAGCTGCAGGCGCCAGTTGGCCGCGAAGTCGCTGGGAGTGACCATCTCTTCGCGTGCGAGGCGCTCGAGTTCCGCCACCGCCTCTCCCGCGATGCCGTGCACTTTCCGGTTGTACTTGCCCGGGCTCACCGGGACCGCGCGCTCGATCTGCCGGCGCAGCTGGGAGAGCGGGTGCGACGCCGACCGGACCTGGTCCTCCATGAACTGGGTCCGCACCGCGACCATTCCGCACCCGATGTCGACGCCGACGGCGGCCGGAATCACGGCGTCCACCGTGGGGATGACCGAGCCCACGGTTGCGCCGATGCCCACGTGCGCGTCCGGCATGAGCGCCACGTGCGGGTCCACGATGTCCAGCTCGGCAGTGAGCTTCGCCTGGGCGAGGGCCTGATCGTCGAGGATCGAGGCCCACGAGTACAGCTTCTCCGCAACCTTTCGCATGCACCCACCATGTCATGAGGTTCCGCATGAGGTTCCTTTGCCCCGCGCTCCGGGGACGGAGCTCAGGCGTACGGCACCGACGCGTCCCGACCAATGGCGCACGAGAGTCACATCGGGGCGCATGATCGTCACGGTATGGCGCGCAAACGTCACATTCACAGAATCGTGGCGCACGACCGTCACAAGATGGCTGGCGTTCGTCACGATGGCGCAGTGACGTCACTGCGCCATCGTGACGAACGTGCGCCATCTCTCTGACCTCGCCGCACCCGCGCCTGCCGTTCGCCAGCGCGAGCAACATCTCCGGGAGGGCGAACAGCGCGTTCACGCTGCGCATGATCGCCGATTCGATCCACCGGCCCACGAACCCGAGCCGCCCGCGCCGACGACGCCGACGGGGTCTTGATCTCAGTGAGCAGCCAACTACGGGACGATCGGCAGGCCCGCGGCCTCCGCGGCGCGCCCGAAGCGGTCATTTATGACAACCACGCGCCGACCCGTCGCGGCGATCAGCGATCCCGCAATCGACGACCGGTACCCCGTGCGGCAGTGCACCCACACCTCGCCATCCGGGACATCGTCCATCCGCGTTGCGATCTCGTGGATCGGGATGTGTGCCGCACCGTCGATGTGGGCCTCGCGCCACTCGCCCTCACGGCGAACATCGAGGATCTTGACCTCGCGGTGGTGCCGCACTTGAGCGAGATCCGCGAACGTGGCGCGCTGCAGGGTGGCGAGCGGTGAGTCGGTCCAGTCCTGCGGTCCGCCGGTGGCCGCAGCGGCGGGGCGGTCGATCCCGATGCGGGTGAGTTCGCGCTGGGCCTCGGCGACGTCGTCGGGGGTCTCACCCAGGAGCGTCACCGGAGTGCCCCACGGGATGAGCCAGCCGATGTAGGTGGCGAACTCGCCGTCCATCCCGAAGTTGAACGTTCCCGGCATGTGCCCCGCTGCGAACGCGGTGCGTGAGCGCAGGTCCACGAGCCATTCCCCGGCCTCAAGGCGGCGCCGCAGGTCCTCCTTGTCCGCCCGCTGCGGCTCGGAAAGGTCGGAGGCGGTGGGACCTGCGGCGTTGGCGGGCCCCATGTGCACGTAGTAGGCGGGGTAGGCGTCGAGGCCGGCGAGCGTGTCCGCCACGAAGTCCGCCTCGTCCTGCGTGAGCACGGGGTTGGTGATCCGTTCCTGCCCGATCGTCGACGACGTCGTGCTCTCACCCGCCGGCGTCGCACTGCAGAACGAACCGAAACCGTGCGTGGGCATCACACGGGTCTCGTCGGAGAGTTCGGCGGCGAGCAGGTTGGCGGAGGCATACTGGTGGCGGGCGAGGGCGTGCTTGTGTTCCTCGCCGAGGAGGTCGGGGCGTCCGGTAGAGCCGAACAGCAGCGAGCCGCCCGTGAACACCGCAGGTTGCTCGCCCTCCAGGGCGTAGGACAGGTGCGTGAACGTGTGGCCGGGCGTGTGGATCGCGCGCACACGCATCTGGGGGCTCACCTCGATCACGTCGCCATTCCGGATGGGGATGCGTTCGAAGGAGACGGCGTCATCGGCGTTGACGAAGTACTGGGCGCCGGTCTCCTGGGCGAGGGCGTGGCCGCCGGTGACGTAGTCGTTGTGGATGTGCGTCTCGAAGACGTGCGTAATTCTCACGTTGGCGCGGGCTGCGGCGTCGAGGACGCGGTCGATGTCGCGCTGCGGGTCGACGACGAACCCAACCTCCCCGTCATGGACGAAATAGCTGCGATCGCCGAGAGACGGAGTCTCGATCGTGATGAAGGCGAGTGGCATCTGGCGTGGTCCTTCCCTGAAAGATCGACACTACCCGGCGCGAGCGGCCGCCACCTTCTCCAGCCTCTCATCGCCGTGGCAGCCGCAAATCGGTGAGCCTTCGGAGCCGCGCGCGGTCAGGCCGCGAGTTCGCGCCGCCGGAACACCGCCACCGCCCCGGCCAGCACCAGCACCGCCAGCAAGATCCCCGTCACCACCGGCCAGATCCAGTCCGCCGAGCCTCCGGTGGCGAGGTGGGCGGGCGCGGTCGTGAGCCCGGCCGGGCTCCAACGCTCCGCCGGCTGCCAGATGGCCGCGATCGAGATCACCATGTACACCCCGAGCCCGAGACCGGCCGCCCCCAGGGCGCTCGTGAACCACGCGGACCCGAGGAACGTCACCGCGAGCAGCAAGAGAGCCAGGACGAGCCACACCGCAGTCCCCGCGGCGAGCGGCTCGAGCGGCGCTCCCGGGAACAGCGCCGCGGTCAGCCCGAACGTCACGACAGCGCCGAGCACCGTCGCGCCCAGCACGAGTACCAGCGAAGCCACCACCTTCGCCAGCACGAACGCCGGTCTGGACACCGGTCGTGCCAACATCATCACCGCAGTGCCGTTGCGGACCTCGCCGTTCACCGCGCCGCCGAGCGAGATCACCAGCGCGATCGTCGCGATCTGCGCGAGGTTCTTCGCCCACTGCGCGTACGAGTCCACCCACGTGGGGTCGGGTACCTCGATCACCAGCCCGCCACCGAGATCCATCCCGCCGAGCAGGGCGGGCAACAGGTATGCCGTCACGGCGGACATGACCGCGAGCGCCAAGAGGATCAGCGGAAGCACCCAGATACGCCAGGTGTGGACGATCTCCTTCGCCTCCTTCGCGAGGAACGGCCTGAAACCGGTCATGGCGTCGCCCCCACGAGTTCGGCGAACACGTCCTCGAGCGTCGGCTCGACTTCCACCAGGAACCGCAGTCCGAGGCCAGCGTCCGCCACCAGGCGGGGCAGCCGAACTCGCGACGCCCCGACCGAGGTGACCGTGAGGACCAGGGCGTCGCCGTCGTCGTGAATGGAGGAACACCAAGGCTCGCGCGCGAGCGCCTCCCGCACGGGCGTGGCATCCCCGTCGACGACGGCGCGCACCGTCAGCACATGCCCGCGGCGTGCGCGCAACTCGGCCACCGTGCCGGCGGCGACCGACCGACCGCGATGCACGATCACCACTTCGTCGCACACCCGCTCGACGTCCGAGAGCACGTGCGTGGAGAGCAGGACCGTGGCGCGGCCGCGGAGGCCGGCGATCATGCCGAGGACGTCGCGACGGCCGAGGGGATCGAGGGCGGAGGTGGGCTCGTCGAGGATGAGGAGTTCGGGCGCGCCGATGAGTGCCTGTGCGATGCCGAGGCGTTGCCGCATGCCGCGCGAGTAGCCGCCGATGCGCTGCGTCACGCCCGCGAGGCCGGCCATCTCGAGGAGTGATCCCGTGCGGCGTTCGCCGGTCGCGCGGTCGACGCCGGCGAGCGACCCGGCGAGGGCCATCCAATCGCGCGCGGTCATCCACGGGTAGAAGCCTGGGACGTCCGGCAGGTAGCCGGCGCGAGAGCGGTAGTCGCCGTTCGTGCTCGCGCCGATGGGCTCGCCGAGGACTGTTGCGTGGCCTGCGGTGGCGCGCGCGAACCCCATGAGGATGCGGATCGCGGTGCTCTTGCCGGCCCCGTTCGGGCCGAGCAGGCCGACAACGCGGCCGGTCGGCACGGTGAGGTCGAGGCCGTCAAGCGCGGCGACGTCGCCGTACTGCTTGGTCAGGCCGCGCACCTCGACCGCGGGGCGGCCTGTCTGCCCGGCCATCACGCGTCACCACTTCGCTCGCCGTAGAGGTCGTCAAGGGCTGCGGCGGTGCGGTCGACGGCGGGTGAAGGCGTTCCCGCGGGAATGATTCCGGGAACGTTCCCAGGAGCGTTTCGGGGAGCGTTTCCGGGAGCGTTCGGCGTTCCCGCGTAAGCGTTTCGGGGAACGTTCGGCGTTCCCGCGTAAACGTTTCCGGCGCCGACCGGCGCGAGGTTCTGCTGGTGCGAGCGCCGCACGAGAAGGAATGCGATCGGCCCGAAGAGGCTGAACACCAGGATGACGGCCAGCCACAGCCACCGGTTCGGAGGCGGCATGCGGCCGTCGGGAGTGCGGGCCCACGCGACGAGGCCGACGATCAACAGAGTCAGTTGCAGCACCGCGAGCACACCGAGCAGCACGAGGACCACGGGCGCGAGGGCCAGAAGTCCGTCCAAGGCGGATTCCATCTACTTGCCTTCCGAGGAAGTGCCGGGCGAGGGCCGGGAAGTGCCGGGCGAGGGGGCGCCGGAGGAGGAAGTGCCGGACCACAGCGCACGGAGCCCAGCGCGCACCGGGAGGACGGTTGCCGCGATCGCGATCGCGGGCGGGGTCACGGCCTTCATGAGGGCGGTCAACGGGTGGTTGCGGTGCGGCTTTCGGGCGGCCAGTTCCGTGTGCACGGCGGTGCCGGCCATGGCGGCGTTGATGAATCCGCCGAGTGCGGGCCGGATGAGGCGGTCGTCGCCGGTGGCGGAGCGCGCGGCCCATACTGCGGCGCCGACTGCCGCCACCACGTACGGAATGAGGACGGTGCGCCGGTCACCCCAGCGGTCGGGCTTGCCGAGCAACGTGAAGTGGGAGGGAACCCTGCCCTCGGCGTCAGCGTTACGCCACGCAGCGGCGGCGAACACCGCGGTCTTCATCGCCACCCCAACGGAGTAAGCCCGCACCAGGCCGGTGGCCCAGGCGGGGATGGCGCCGAGGACATCGGCGTCGTAGTCGTCGGGGCGGAGCCGGCCGAGCTTCACCGCGACTGCCCCGAGGTTCACCGACCAGCCCACGCCGATCACGTGCGGCACGAAGATCGCCGGGTTGGAGGGGTCCCAGAGCCGGGACCGGACGGCGGCGTCGGTGGCGCCGCGCGAGTCGTAGGGGACGCCGAGGATGGTGCCCTGCCGTCCGTCAGCGGCAGCGGGCGACGAAGGCCCGACGACGGCGGCCGCGTAGTCCGCCGCAGAACCGAGGTCCCCGGGCGTGACACCTTCGGCCAGGATCTCGCGAAGATCGGCGAGCGCGGCTTCACGGGCAGTCGCGGAGAGCGGACCGAGGTGGGCGGCGACGTCGTCGACGTACTCGGCAGCGGAAGGATCGAGCGTGGACATCAGGCCTCCAGAATCGAGCTGAGTTCGCGGACGAGTCCCTGCCAGGTCTCTGTCAGCTCGGCGAGCTGACTGCGGCCGGCGGGAGTGAGTTCGTAGTACTTGCGCGGCGGCCCCAGCGGGGATTCCTCCCAGCGGGTGACCAGCAGTCCGGAGCTGCGTAGGCGTGTGAGGAGCGGGTAGACGGTTCCGGAGCCCGCGCCGAGGGCTTCGTGCTCCGAGAGGCGTTCGATGATCGCGCCGCCGTAGAGCGGCTCATCCCGGAGCAGTGCGAGGATCGCCAGTTCGAGGACGCCGCGGCGGAGTTGGGCGAGAGGTTCGTCGCGACCTGCCATGAGTGGCTCCCTTCGCGCCTGGACGTGGACGTGGACGTGGACGTGGACGTGGACTTGGACCTATCAGCTTGTGCCGGATCCGCGCCCCTCGATCCAGGGACCTCAGGAGCCGTGTTCCGTCAGGTACTTTCTACCACATGCTAGTAGTTGGCACAAGGTACTGGATGCTGGAAGACCGCGTCGTGGCCGGGCCGTTCCGGCGGGTGCTTGGTATGGACAACTCTCTGCCCCAGCGAAGGATTCGTTCGTTTTCAACGACGCCGGCCATCGCGCCCAGTTCGACAAGCCGGCCCGAGTTCGGGGAGGTGATGCGGCACGTCGCAGGGGTGGCGGTGCCTTGACGGGCGCGGTGCGCCTGCAACCCGCTGGCGGCTTCAGGGCCGCGCCTTGCGGGGCTTCGGACGCCGAGTTCGGGGCGCCAGGTTCCGCTGTCTGCGGTTCCCGTCAGAGCGCGGCGCGAGGGCGCACGATAGTCACGATGGCGCAGTGACGTCACTGCGCCATCGTGACTCTTGTGCGCCCTCTTGTGACGATCGTGCGCCACAATCCCGCAGCGTGTGACGATCGTGCGCCATGCCGTGACGAACGTGCGCCCCCATGTGACGAACGTGCGCCCCGGACAAGGGGCTGTGACGATCGTGCGCCATGCCGTGACGTTCGTGCGCCCCCATGTGACGAACGTGCGCCCCGGAAAAGGGGCTGTGACGACCGTGCGCCATGCCGTGACGATCGTGCGCCACAATCCCACAGCATGTGACGAACGTGCGCCCCGGAAAAGGGGCTGTGTTACCAACTCTTGGCCAAATAGTGTCCACTTTTTGGCTGACTGCCGGCTACCTGCGCGACCCGCCAGTCGAAACTGCTTGATGTGCCCGTCCGAGGTGGCACCCTTTTAGGCGTCGGTGCAGGTGCCGACGTTACGGGGACGCCATCAGGAGGCTACCGTGTCAGTGCAGACCACCTATCCCGGGGTTTACGTCAGAGAGCAGAAGTCCGGCAACGCGACGATTGCCGGGGTGTCCACGTCGGTGACCGCATTCGTCGGCGCCGCGCGCAAGGGTCCGGGCGATACGCCGGTGAAGCTCACCAACTTCGCCGGCTACCTCCGCCAGTTCGGCGATCCGGTCGGAACCGCCCAGCCGATGGGCCACGCGGTGGGCCAGTTCTTCGCGAACGGCGGCAGCCAGGCCATCATCGTGCGGGCGCTCGGAGCCGGCGCCAAGGCAGCAGCGGCGACTCTGCCGGCCGCCGCCGGCATGTCCGTCGTGCTCAGCGCGAGGTCCCGCGGCGCGTGGGCGAACGGCAAGGGCAAAGGAACTCCGCAGCAGTCCGGCGTGTTCGCGGAGGTGATCGCCGCCGTCGACTCTCCCGCGGACCGTTTCACGCTCGTGATAACCGAGTGGGCACCCGGCGCGGCCGGCGGGCCCGCCACGGTCACCACCAGGGAAACGTGGCCCGAACTCACGATGGCCCCGGCCTCGCCGCGATATGTGGGAACCGTACTGAACGCGAGCACTCTTGTAACCGCGTCGGTCAGCGGCACCCCGGACCCCGCTCCCAACGCCGGCACGTCAACCGGCGCCCTCTCACCCGCCACCGTGGCCGTGAGCGGCAAGGCGCTGCGGCTGTCGGTCGATCAGGGTCCCGCCACCGATTACACGCTCTTCCCCGGCGAGTCCCCGCCGAAGGCGCACACCCTCGAAGAAGTGAAAGACCACATCAACGCAGACGGCTCCGTCTGGCCCGTCACGGCGAGTATCGACGGCGGAAGACTCGTGCTCACGAGCAAGACCGCAACGCTGGACAGCGCAGTCGTCGTCGGGGTGATCGGCATGAACGATGCCTCGGCGGACCTCGGGCTCGGTCTCGCCCACGGCGGCGCCGAGATGAGCGCGGCCGGTCCCTACCGGCCGGCGGTCACGGCGGCAGACGCCCTGAAGGACGGATCTGACGGGTCCGCGGTCGGCGCGGAGCAGATCGTCTCCGGGACGGAAGGTCAGGGCATGCTCGCCCTGGATTCCCTCGACTTCCCGCGGTTCAACATCCTCTGCCTCCCCGGCGTGACCACCGCAGACACCGCGAGCGTCAACGCGGCGCTGGACTACTCCCGCCGGCAGAACGCGTTCTATGTCATCGACCCGCAGGCGGGGCTCAACCCCGCCCAACTCAAGACGGCGTCGAACCTGCTGCGGGCCCAGGGCGCGCACGGCGCGGTGTACTGGCCGCGACTCGTCACTGCGGACTCCGGCTCGGAGGGCTTCGGTGCGAGCGGCGCGGTCGCAGGCGTGATGGCCCGGACAGACGCCTCCCGCGGTATCTGGAAGGCCCCCGCCGGGCTCGAGGCGGGCATCGGCGGGATCCTCGGCCTCAGCGCCCCGACGAACGACGACGTCTCCGGCGAACTCAACCCGCTCGGCATCAACGTGCTCCGCACGTTCCCCGGCGTCGGGACGGTGGTGTGGGGCGCGAGAACCCTCGCGGGCAGCGATGTGCTGCAGAGCGACTCGAAGTACGTCCCCATCCGGCGGCTCACCGACTATCTCTCCGCGAGCCTCTACCTGGGCACGCAGTTCGCTGTCTTCGAGCCGAACGATCCGGATCTCTGGGCCCAACTGCGGCTCGCCGTCGGCGGGTTCATGCGGGGGTTGTTCCGCCAGGGCGCGTTCCAGCAATCGGAGACGGGTCAGGAGTCGGACAGCTACTTCGTCGTCTGCGACTCTTCGGTCAACCCGCAGACGGAGATCGACAACGGCAGGGTGAACGTGGTCGTTGGCTTCGCGCCGGTGAAGCCGGCGGAGTTCGTCATCATCACCATTACTCAGCTCAGCCAGACGGGAGAGTGACATGGCCGAGTTCAGCGTGAACGCCACCCGGTTCGACCCCTACAAGAGCCACATGTTCCGCGTGAAATGGGACGGGGTGTACGTGGCGGGGCTCTCGAAGATGTCGCCGCTGAAGCGCACCACCGCGCCGGTCTCGCACCGCGTGGGCGGCGATCCGAGCCACGAGCGCAAGAGCCCGGGCCTCACCACTTACGACGCCGTCACGCTCGAGCGCGGCGTCACCCACGATCCAGCCTTCGAGCAGTGGGCGAACAAGGTGGCGAGTCTGTCCAAGCCCGGTATCTCCCTGAAGGACTTCCGGAAGGACCTCATCGTCGACGTCTTCAACGAAGCCGGCCAGAAGGTCCTGAGCTACAAGCTCTACCGCTGCTGGGTCTCGGAGTACCAGGCACTGCCCGCGCTCGATGCCGGCAGCGCGGCCATCGCCATCCAGAGCATCAAGATCGAGCTCGAGGGCTGGGAGCGCGACGAGAGCGTGACAGAGCCGGCAGAGCAGGCGGTCTGATGCGAGCCGGCGAGTCCCTCAAGGTCCCGCCGGAGGTGACACCCCGTGGCCGAACGGCGACGCTCGCGGCTGCCCTCGACGAGGCCCCGACGCTCCTCGAGCAGGCCGTCGGGGTATTGCGCGCGTGGTCACCCTCGCGCGATCTCGCTGCCGCGGGGGTCGACGACGCCGCCGACCTCCCGATCGGCCTCGCCGACCGCGCGCTGCTCACACTGCATGAGGAAGCTCTCGGCATGCCCCTCGAGTTCACCGTGACTTGCGATCACTGCGGCGAGCCCGTCACGCTGCCCCTCGGCCGCGCGGAAGTTCCCGAACACCATCCGCGCAGCGTGCGGACGGCATCGGGGGCGGAGGTGCGGGAGCCGACTCTTCGGGACCTCCTCGCCACCGGCACCGATCCCGCCGCCCTGCTGCTGCGCTGCAGCACCGGGGAGGGCGGAACGCTCGCGGATCTGGCGCGGGTCGAAGGGTCGCTCAGCGGTCCCCTGCACGCGGACTGCGTCTCGTGCGGGGCACACCTCGTGTTGGACGTCGACGTCGTGGCGCTCGCACTTCGCGCCCTCGGCACCGTCTCCGCGGAATTCGACCTCGACGTCCACGTGCTCGCCTCGCAGTACGGCTGGGACCTTGCGGTGATCGAGTCGCTCCCGGATCATCGACGGCGCCGCCTCGCGTCCCTTGCGAGGTCCGGGCAATGAGCATTGGGCACGGCACTTCCCCGGCGACGCCCCCGGCCCCACCTCCGCGCGTTCCCCGGTCGATCGGCAGGCTGGTCAGGCGTGCCGCGCTGCCCGCTGTGCGGCTCGACGACGGTTGGCCGGCTTCGCCTGTCAGGCCAGCGGAAGAGGATCAGATGATCGCGGACGCGCGCATCGCGGATTCCATTGCGGACGCTCGCATCGCGCCCGCGTCTATCCGCAAGACGACTCCTCCGGAACCTCGCTCATCCGGCCCGGGATCCGCACCGAACTCAGCGATCCCGGCCGGCCCGCCGCCCGTAGTCCGGCCAACTGCAGCACGCCTTGCCACCACGAATCATGGCGTAGTGAGCGCCGCTGCGGGTCCGGGCGGTGCTGCGGACGAGTCGACTGCGACGGCGCGGAGAAGAAGCACCGCGCCGCAGGTGGGACGGATGGTGGCGGGCACCCCCGAACCGGCTCCGCGGCTCGATTCCGCGCTCCGCGGCCTCGCCCGTCGAGTGGGCGCGGCGCCCGTGTCACCGTTTGTCCCCGGCGCGGCCATCGCTGACACTCCCGGCCCGCGCCCAGCTGCTTCGCTCGACTCCGCACGCACCGTTGACACCGATCCGTCGCAGACCGCCGGCGGCGCAGGCACGGCAATCAGCGGCACAGACTCGGCAATCACTGGCACAGGCACGGCAATTGCCGCTCGCTCGGAGCGCGCGTACGCCGCGGACCTCAGCCCTGCAGCCGCTGCGGAACTCGAACTGCCCGCCGCCGCCGAAGCACCTTCGGACGTTGAGACCGTCGCTCACGCCGAGTTCAGCACCCTGGAGCCCACGCCCGAGCCGGAACAGATCCCGGCGGCGATCCCCGCTCCAACCC
>DASRMP010000030.1:0-3331 GCA_035647855.1 Actinomycetaceae bacterium
CGCATCTTTCCTGGGGTTCATCGCCGTCGGACAGACGATCGTGATCCTCTCGGGCGGCGCCGGGATCGACCTGTCGGTCGGCAAGGTCGCCACGTTCGCGGCGATCATCGCCTCGCGCACCATGCAGGGCGACAACGCGAACGCCGTCGAGGGAATCGTCCTCGCCCTCCTCGCCGCGGCCGCCATCGGGCTGTTCAACGGACTCGGCGTCGTCTACCTGCGGATCACGCCGTTCGTGATGACGCTCGGAATGATGGGCGTGGTGCACGGCCTGATCCTCGCGTACACGCGCGGGGTCGCGGACGGCCGCGCCGCGCCCGGCCTCGTCAGCCTCGTCAACGGGCGGCTGTTCGCCAACCTGCCTGGCGTCCTGCTGATCTGGGTGGTGGTCGCGGTGCTGGTCACGCTGCTCCTGCGGCGCACGAAGCCGGGCTGGGATCTCTACGCCGTCGGGACGAATCCGCAGGCCGCAGCCCTGTCGGGGGTGAGGGTGAACAGGACCGTCGTCGGGGCGTACGTGGCCTCCGCGTTCTTCGCGGCGCTCGGCGGGATCTTCATGGTGGGGTACACGCAGACCGTGTTCCTCAACCTCGCGGACGATCTCGCCATGCCCTCCATCGCCGCCGTCATCATCGGCGGCACACTGCTGTCCGGCGGCGTGGGCGGCTACCTCGGCAGCGCGATAGGAGCGATCGTGCTGACCGTCCTCACCAACCTGCTGACCACCCTCCGCATCGAGGAGGCCTCCCGCATCGTGATCAACGGAGTGGTTCTCATCGTCCTGCTCGCGATCTACGGTCGCGGCCGCAAGCTGCGAAGTTAGAAAGGAACAACAATGGCAGAGCGCAAGGTACTCGGAGTCGGCCTCGTGGGGGCCGGGTTCATCGGCCACTTCCACGCCCGTTCGTGGCAGGGCGTCCGCGACGCTGACGTCGTCGCCGTCTCCTCCCGCTCCCGCGAGTCCGCCGAGGGTCTCGCGGCGGAGGCCACCGCGTTGCGGGTGGGCACGGACATCACCGTCTACGACGACGTCGCCGTCCTCACCCGCGACCCGCGCGTCGACGCCGTGTGGGTACTCGTGCCCAATTACGTGCGAGTGGAGACCGTCAAGGCGATCTGTGATGAGGTCACCTCGGGGCGGGCGGAGTTGGTCGGGATCGCGATCGAGAAGCCGCTCGGGCGGACCTTGGCGGAGGCGCGCGAGGTGCTGCGGCTCGTGGAGGAGGCCGGCCTCCTCCACGCGTACCTGGAGAACCAGGTGTATTCGCCGTCGATCACGCGGGCGCACGAGCTGGTGTGGGCGAGGGGCGCTTCGGTGGCCGGCAATCCGTACCTGGCGCGCTGCGCGGAGGAACACTCGGGGCCGCACAAGGCGTGGTTCTGGGATGGGAAACGGCAGGGCGGCGGTGTGCTCAACGACATGATGTGCCACTCCGTTGAGGCGGGACGGTACCTGCTGACGCCGCCGGGGATGGACCCATCGAAGTGGCTGACGCCGGTTTCGGTGTCCGCCTCCATTGAATCGTTGAAGTGGTCACGGCCGCGATATGCGGACCGCCTCATCGCCGACTTCCCCGGTGCGCCGGACTACCGCGTGCAGCCGTCCGAGGACTACGCGCGCGCCTCGTTCGAGTTTCGGAACGGCGACGGCGAGACCGTGGTGGTGGAGGGCACCACATCGTGGTCGTTCGTGGGGGCGGGGCTGCGGTTGAACTTCGAGCTGCTCGGGCCGGAGTACTCGATGGCGTCCAACACTCTGGCGACCGAATCCTCAATCTTCTTGTCCCGCGAACTGCAGCAGATGCAGGGCGAGGACATGATCGAGAAGCAGAACGCCGAGCAGGGGCTGATGCCGATCGTCTCGGACGAGTCCGCCACCTACGGGTACACGGCGGAGAATCAGGCGGTGACGTCGTTGTTCCTGAGAGGCGAGCAGCCGCTGGAGTCTCTGGCGAACGGCGTGGCGGTGGTGGAGTTGCTGATGGCGGCGTACCTCTCGGCGCAGCGCGGTGAGACGGTGCGGTTCCCGGTGGACTTGGAGGACTTCGAGCCGGAGGTCTCGAAGGGCACCTGGCGGCCGTAGGGTCGCGGAGGGGGTATATCACGGACTCGAGGGGACGCCCGTGGCGTTCGGCCGGTGAGTGCCCGGCTGCGCTGCCGACGTCGTCGTGAGACGTGGGTGTCCTACACTGGCCGATCGACGCGGGTTCGCGGGTTCGCGGGTTCGTTGAGCGCGTGAGCGTTCGGATGCGACGGAGGGCGCGCCGCTGAGCACCATCGGTGGGCGCGAGATGGAGCCGCTCGGCGGTCTGGACGCGTGCCGCGCTGCACGCGCCGGGTCCCAGGTCGAACAACCTTGGTCCCGGACCCTGGGACGAATCGGACAGAGCTCTCCCCGGATCCGGCCGTGGGACAGGCATCGCCGCGCGCTCGTCTCGTCGCAGGTCAGCCACCCCCGTTTCCGTATTGCGGCGTGGGTTGCGCAGTGCTGGTCGGGGTGTGCGCGCCGGGTCCATCTCGGCAGGTGGGATGAACCAGACGTGGTCATCGGTCTCGACGCGGATGCCCCAGCCGTCCTCGTGGACGCGGTGATGACACCGCGAACACAAGAGCACCCCGTTTGAGAGATCGGTGCGTCCCTGATCCCGTTTCCACCACTTGATGTGGTGCGCCTCCACCCAGACCTGCTGCCCGCACCACGCGCACCCACCATCCCGCTCCCACAACGCCAAAGTCTGCGCCACCGTGAACCTCCGGACATTGCGGCCCAGGTCCAACGGCAACGACGTCCCGCCGAACACCGCGGGCAGCAGATCCGCCGCACACGCCATCCGGCGCGCAGTCGCGGCCGAGATCGGCTGATCCACACCGTCAATGGTCGCGAAGCCCTGCCCACCCAAACGGTCCTCCAAGTCCTGCAGATCGATCCGGACCACCATCTGCACCACCGGCCGCCCCGGAACCGACTCCCTGGTGCCGAGCACCCACCGCGCCATCTCCGACAACCCATCCGCCCGCAACTGCTCCCGTGACCGGGTCTCCACCACCGTGCCTGCCGCACCGTGGATTTCGTCACCGTCCGCGCCGGGCTGGTTATGCCCGCGGGCGTCCCGCTCCCGGGCCTCCGCGTAGCCGTCCAGCATTCTCTTGATCGGCGCACCGGACTCCGGATCGAACTGGCCCTTCAAGCGGAACATCCCGTCCCGGCCCTCCGACATCGTCAACGACCGCGCCTCCCGCAACGCCCGCTCCCGCACCTCCACACCAGCCACATCCAGCCGCGCCTCCCGGTCCTTCACCAACCCGCCCAACACCTTCAACGACACTCGCC
>DASRMP010000031.1:0-31996 GCA_035647855.1 Actinomycetaceae bacterium
GGAGGCGAGCCACATGCTGGCCTGCGCTGGAGACGGCGGCAGCAACGTCGCCCGCCGCGACCAGGCGGTAGCTGTCGCTGGCGGCCAGACGCGTGACGGTGGTCCCGTCGATCGGCCTCCGTTGTCCCACAAACGGGGGACGCCACCGCCCCGGCAGGAACTCAGACACCCTTGGGGACTCCGCATACACTGATCGCATGGTGGACGGCGGCTTCACGCCTCGTGTCGTGCACTTCTGCTATTCGCAGATCGGCGGCTGCTTCAGCCGTCACACAGGGGGGACAAACTATGCCTGATTGGCTCGGCGGGATCCTGGTCGTTGCGGCCATCTTCGGCGCAGTATCCGCTTGGGAGGCGGCGAAAGAACGGACGAAGAAGCGGGGTGGTCGGCTGGAACGAACGGTCGATGCCCTGGAAGGAGCCGGAGAGACAGCCGGAAACGGATTCCACACCATCCTGCAGAAGGGCGGCGGTGTCGTTATGGGTGTATTGGGAGTGTGGGCGTTCTTCTCGTTGTTCGCTGAGGGCTTCGCCTGGTGGCGCTTGGGCGGTCTGGTACTCATCGGCTACGCCATCTACCTCTTGTGGCCGGGACGGCGCTCGTTTATTGCATTCTTCTGATTACTGAGACGATCCCCGTTGGGGTTCGCGGAGCACGTCAGACGAAAGAGAATATCGAATCAAAGGATGGTGGGGGGGATCAATGCGCTATCACGCAATTCCAGTGATCGCTGCAATGCTCTGGGCTTTGGGACTGAGCGGATGTTCCGGGGGCGACGACATCCCGACCTGCCGGGAGTTCGCGGAGATGGAGCCCAATACCGGGTTGCTCGTGCCCTTCAATGCCAAACAGGTGGATGCCATGAAGGCTGCGTTGCGGGTCGAGGGCTTCGACGAAGGCTCCTTCAACCAGGGCATCGCGCGAGGAGAGATCCTGAGCTACTGCAACATTTACGATGGCGTCGCTAGCAACAACCCCGACCAGCCCATCACCCTCGCTGTCCGCGAATAGTGGCGTCGGGAGGCCTACCCTCTCGTGCCACGTAGCCCCCCACGTGATCAATTGCTACCGCGGAGGTAGCACTGATGAAGAAGAGTAGACACTGGTCCTCGCGTCGGCCCGTCGACCTTGTTGTCCTGACTCGTGCCACCTTGGGTGGTTTCGGAGTTCCGGTGACCGGTTTTCGTTGATATTCCGCGGTTCAAGTGGTCGGAGTGCGGCACTCGGAGTGGTCGGTAGGGTGCGCCGCTGGTCTCGCGGGGAGTGAGTACCTTCGGGAGTGCTTGTGTCGAACTACCTGTTCCTGTTCGGGAACGGAACTGGGCCCGCCGAACGGGCATCGGCATTGATGCTGTCCGTGACAGCAACGGCATGCTCCGAAGTCATAGCCAGAATTGCCTGAACCGCCGAAGGGACTTCTCAGTTGGCCGTAGAAACAACAGAACTCCCCGGGAGCAGCGAGGACTCCCGGGGCGTCTCTGCGTCACATCGCGCCGACGTACCCGCCGTCGACGAAGACCGTGGTGCCCGTGACATAGGAGGACTGGTCGGAGGCGAGCCACATGCTGGCCTGCGCCACCTCGCGGGCCTTGGCGAAACGGCCGAGCACCGAGAGCTTCGGCGCGTAGTCAGCCTCGGTGCCGAGGTTGAACTCGACCAGCGCCGCCTGGAGCATCGGGGTGTCGATCGCGCCCGGAGCCACGGTGTTCACGCGGATGTTGCGCGGGCCGTTCTCCATCGCGGCAACCTTGGTCATGCCGTTCACGCCGTGCTTCGCGCCCACATAGGCGATGTTGCCGGGCTGCGCCCGGAAGCCACTCACCGAGGAGATGTTGATGATCGAGCCGCCGTCGTCCTGCTTGTGGAACTGCTGCAGTTCGTACTTCATGCAGAGCGCCACGCCCTTCATGTCCACCGAAAGCAGCCGGTCGAAGTAGTCCTCGTCGAATTCGGCGACGAACCCGTTGTCCGGGGACATCGCCGCGTTGTTCACCGCCGCGTCCAGCCGGCCCCACTTCTCGACGACGGCCGCCACCATCGCCTGGACCTGCTCCGAGTTCGAGACATCCACCTTCACGAACATGGCCTCGCCGCCATCGGCATTGATGCTGTCGGCGACGGCCTGGCCCTTCTCCTCGTTGAAGTCCGCGACCGCAACCTTGGCGCCCGCCTCGGCAAACAGTCGTGCTGTAGCCTCACCCATTCCCATGGCGGCACCCGTCACGATCGTGACCTTGCCCTCAAGCACGGGGAACGTCATGTTGATCTCCTTCTGATTGTCCTACTGCTGGTCCATCTGATTGTCCATCGCTATCCGGCTGGCCGGTCCATTGGACGCGGCGCCCCAACCCAAGGTAGCCGCCAGTGAGGATCATGTCACACCGGGTCGCGCCGCTTCGCGCGCCGCGATCAGCGCACGAAAACGACCATGTCGGTGGTGCCGTCGCCGTCGACCACCCACCACGCGAAGTCAGGACCGGTCTGGAGCATCGGCCGCACCGAGAAGGTCAAGATCGCGGCCGCCTCAGTCGCACCCTCTGCACCCTCGGCACCCTCTGCACCATCAGTGCCGCCGTCCGCCGCCGCGTCCAGGCCGGTGTCGTAGGCCCAGGTCTCGGCGCCGTCGTCGAGCGAGCGCGCCAGCAGCACGAGCCCGTCCTGCACGACGACGTCATCCCCCGCGCACCACGCGCCCCGCACGTCAGTGACCAGCCCCTCGACGGACCACCGTCCTTCCCCGTCCTCCGCCCCGACGGCGATCAGCCGCCCCGGATCAGCGGGATCCGAGGACTGGAGCACGAGTGTGTCCCCGCAGGACGCGAGCAATTCGAGCCCGACGTCGAGTTTCCAGGTGGGCTTGCCGGAGTCACCGTCGAAGGCAGTGATTCCGCCGTCGTCAGCCATGAGAATCGGCACGGCGGAGCCGTCGGCCCAGGCGTACGGCCAGACGAACTCGGGAACGCCGCTGAGCTCCGACGTGTCCAGCACGGTGTCGCCCACCAGGAAGCTGTCGCCGTCGCGGCCGAGGCCGCGGCCGGACCAGTCGGTGATCGCCCTTCCGGTCCTGCCCTCGAGGATCTTCCCGGAGGACGGATCGATGGTGATCCGGCCGCCCTCGTGAAGCGTCTCGGTGATGACGACGGCGTCGCCCTCGGGGACCACGTACCCGGGCCACGACGAGAATTCGTCAAACGTGAAACTGGTGGCGGTGGTCCAGCCGAGTTCGTCGGAGCCGAGCGATTCGAGCTCGCCCGAGAAGGAACCGTCCGCCTCTTGGGTGATCCAGAGCGAGTAGACGGCGGCCGGCGTCTGAGTCGCCACGGGCGCCAACGTGACTTCCCGTGCCTCGGTCTCGTAGATGGTGTCTCCCCCGTCGGTGTCGAGGATCTCCCACCACATCGTGGCGCCGCCGCTCTCGCTCGTGCCCTGCACCAGGCAGGCCACGCGCTCGGAGCCGGGTCCGCCGATGCAGTATGTGGGCTCCTCCAACGCGGCCGTGGTCCAGCCTTCGCCCTCGCCGATGGGGCGGCCCGCGATGACAAAGAACGGCGGCTGGTCCGGATCGGTGGTGACGGCGACGACGGCGATCACCGGACCGTCCGGAGAGGACTGGGCGACCGAGACGAAGCCGCAGGACGCCGGCTGCGAGCAGGCTTCCGCACCGAGGAAGTCCTCCGGGCCGAGACGCAGCGTCTCGGTGGGCGGGCCACTCAATTCGAGGACGTTCCGGCCAGTCGCGGCGCCGTCGCCGCTGGGATCGCCGTTCGCGGTGCCGCTCCCGCCGCCTCCACAGGCGGCGAGCGCCACGGCGCTCAGCGCCGCCACTGCACCTATCAGAGGCCGGACCGTGCGGCGATCATGAGTGGAAACTCGGTGAGCCATGACTCCTAGTCTCACCCCGCGAAAAACTCCTTGGTTCCGTTCAGCATCATTTGAATCGCCAGAATCACAAGAAGCATGCCCATCAGCCGCTCCACCGCGACAAGCGTTCTCTCCCCGACCACCCGCAGCAGGAACCCGGACATGAAAAGGATCAGCGTGGTGACCGCCCACGCGATGGCGAGCGCCCCCAGATAGACCGGCCACGCCTCGGAGTCCTGGCTGACCAGCACCACCACCATCGCCAGCAGTGACGGGCCGGCAATGTACGGCACCGCGAGCGGCACGATGAACGGCTCGCCGAGCGTGGCTTCCTTGAGGTTCCGTTCGGGGGTCGGGAAGACCATGCGGATGGCGATCAGCAGCAAGATGACTCCGCCGGCAGCCTCAAGCGCGGAGGCGTCGATGTGCAGGAGATCCACCAGTGGAGCTCCACCGAACAGGAAAGCCACCATGATCCCGAAGGCGATCAGGCATTCCCGCAGGATGACCCACTGACGCCGCTCTTTCGGCGTGGTGCGCAGTGCCGCGAGGAACAGCGGCACGTTGCCGAACGGATCCATGATGAGGAAGAAGACCAGGGCGGCGGAGAGCAGGCTCATGACCCAACTTTCGAGCGGTTTCGTGCGCCAGATCGTGGCGGCATCGCCATCGTAGCGAGCCGCCGGGCGAGCCACCGGAGCGCACCCGGCTTCCTCACCGGATTCGGTCGAGCGCCGCCAGCTCTCTCAGCAGGTTCCCGCGCGCCGCCTCCTCCCACCGGTCGAATCCACGGTGGGTCCGGAACAGCGGCGCCTTCGCCAGCAACGCCTCGACCACGTGGCGCCGTCCGGGGAAGAAGGCGTCGTCGGGAACGTGGGCGAAGTCGAGGCGGACGTCGCGGAGGTAGACGTGGTATCGGCCCTCGGACACCCCGAGGATGCTGAGGTCCGAGTCGGAGAGCAGCCGACCGCGCTCGTCCTCGGGCGCCGGGTCGTGCGAGGCGGTGAGGCGGACGAGCCGCGCCACCTCCGCCGCCTCAACCCTCCCGACGACATCCGGCAGCCAATCCTCCGCAAGCGCGGCCGACGCCGCCTCATCGGTTGCGGTTCCCCGGTAGACGACGTCGTGGAACCATGCGGCCAAGGCAACGGGACGATCCAATTGGCCACCGCTGAGATCGTCCAGTGCGGTAAGGCAATGCGCAAGGTGGCGGATGTCGTGGTAGTGCCGGTGAGGTTCGCGCCAACGCGCGAGCAGTTCCTGACCGAGTTCCGGATGGCCCGGCAGCAACCCGGCCCACCGGGCGTGCGCCTCGCCAAGCGCCGCCGCCCGCGAGAGCGTCCGGTCCTTTCGGGTCACGCGGAGCCCGGAGTCGAGCAGCCGACGCACTAGATCCGTGGCGGAAACGGGCTCAGCGCCGAGTTCGACGACGTCCCGATAACGTTCGGCCGGGACGTCGTAGTGGTCGTGGTCGAAGCCGCGGTACGGGATGCCCGCCCGCTGCGCGAACTCGTGCAACTCCATGAGCGCGTGGTCGGACACGAGGTGGGACCAGATGGTGCCGTGCGCGGGCCAGCGCGGCGGGTCGATGAGCAGCGCCATCGCACAACTATGGCCTACCTCGCAGGATCGCGACATCCGACGGAAGTGGCTTCCTGGGAGTCGCGGCGCGGCGTTCGGGTGCTGTTCCACCGGATGCGATCCCAGGTTCCCTTCCCGCGGCGGCGCCAAGGTTCCGCGGCGGCGCCAAGTCGGACCTCAAGGGCGCACGTCCGTCACACCCCTCCCAAACCCGCACCTCCGTGGCGCACGAACGTCACGCCCCTCCCGAACCCGCGCCGCCGGGGCGCACGTTCGTCACACCCCTCCCAATCCCGCGCCGCCGGGGCGCGCGTTCGTCACGGCATGGCGCACGAACGTCACACCGACTCTCCAGTTCTGCACCCGGGGCGCACGATCGTCACACCATGGCGCGCGTTCGTCACGGCATGGCGCACGAACGTCACACGGGGTTCTTGAGGGCGCACGAACGTCACATCGGGGCGTGCGATCGTCACGGCATGGCGCACGAACGTCACATGCAGAATGCTGAGGGCGCACGATCGTCACCATGGCGCAGTGACGTCACTGCGCCATCGTGACGAACGCCAGCCATCTTGTGACGAACGTACGCCCCGATTTCGCCAACGTGACGATCGTGCGCCCTCACGTAACGAACGTGCGCCCCCACGCCGCGAAACCGGCCGGACACCGCCGCCGGGGAGACTCGGACCCCATTCAGGACCGTCCGGCGGGAACTCGGGAAACTTGGACCCCGTCCGGAACCATCTGACGTGAGCTGGGGAACTTCAGACCCCGTCTGGGCGGCGCGCTGGGGAACCTGAGACCTGCTGGGGAACAACACACCCCGTAGTCGAGGTGCGGAGTTCCCCAAGAAGCGACCTCTGGGTAGCAGACGAGGTGCCAAGTTCCCCAGCGACACCACGTAAGCGACAAGACGAGGTGCGAAGTTCCCCAACCACCCGCTTCCGGTCCCTTTGGAGTCCGTTGCGCTCTGCGCCGGACAACTCCGTGTGGGTTCAGGTTCAAGGGCCGGCGGCGCCGAGCGACTTCCGTCCGGGTTTCGCCACTTTCGCGCGGGTTCGGGCGGTTCGACGGCGCCTGCGGACGGTTCGACGGCGCCTGCGAGTCTCTCGCCTGCGGCCTCCAGCCACTGGCCCGGTGGATGCAACATTCTCAGCCCAGAATGCGCCTCTCAAACAGGTGAGAACGGAGACTACTGTAGGAGTTTCGACCCTGCGGGCCGGCTTGCACCCCGCCGCGGGGCAGATTTGGCCTCTTTTGGCCTATTCGTGGCCCCTCCGGACCGGCGAGTTCGTCTACTGTAGTCGTTTGATCTCTACTGTAGGAGTTATATGCGCAAAAAACACCTACACTAGAAGCTAAACGCCTACAGTAGTCGCTCCGCCACCGGTTCAAGAGGCTCCGTCACCGGCTGAAGGGACCTACAAGCACCCCCGGACCGCACGAAACCAGCGCGCGCTACCGAAACCCCTACAGAAGTAACGAAACACCCACGGAAATCGGCGCTCTCCCCCGTCGGGAAGACCCGACGACAGCTTCCGGTGGCGACCAGCGCGAACCTCCGCTCTCCCCCGTCGGGGACACCCGACGACGGCTCCCGGTGGCGACCAGCGCGAACATCCGCTCTCCCCTGTCGGGGAGGCCCGTTCCGGTCCGGGAATGCCGCATTCACTGGGCCAGTAGCGCAACACCCACGGGAGTGGTCTCCCACGAGAACGGGGCATGCCATGAAAGGGGTGTGAAGTTCCCCAGCGACGGCGTCCGGGCGCACCTCCGCGCGGGAAGGCGAAACGCAGGCGCCGCGACGACGCCTGCGTTTCACCGGGAGACCGGCTATCCGCGACAGGAGACCAGCTTGGCGGACTATTCGGCGGTCAGGACGACCTTGAGCGCCTTGTTCTTGGCGGCGTCGCCGAAGACCTCGTAGGCCTCCATCATCTCGTCGAGCTTGAAGTAGTGCGTTGCGAGTTCGCCCGCGGGGAGCTTGCCCTCGGCCACCATTTTCAGGAGCATGTCGCCAGTCACGGCGTTCACGAGGCCCATCGAGATGCGGATGTTCTTGATCCACAACTCATCGAGCGCGAGTTCCACGCCCTTTCCATGCACACCGAGGTTGGCCACCTGGCCGCCAGGGCGAATCACGTCGATGGCGAGCTGCCACGTGGCCGGAATGCCCACGGCCTCCATCGCGACATCCACGCCGAGCCCGTCGGTGAGGGCGATGATCTGCTCCTTGGCGTCGTCGTCGCCGGAGTTGACGGTGTGGGTGGCGCCGAATTTCGCCTTGGCCTGCTCGAGGCGGTTGTCGTCGAGGTCGATGGCGATCACCTTGGACGCGCCGTGGAGGCCGGCCGTCATGATGGCAGCCAGGCCGACAGGGCCGGCCCCGATCACCGCGACGATATCGCCGGGCTTCACGCCGCCGTCGCGGACGCCGATCTCGTATCCGGTGGGGAGGATGTCGGAGATGAAGACGCCCTCGTCGTCGCGGACGCCCTCGGGGATCTGGTAGAGCGAGGTGTCAGCGAACGGGATGCGCACCAACTCCGCCTGGGTGCCATCAATGAGGTGGCCGAATATCCAGCCCACCCCGCCCACCGTCTGACAGTGGGAGGTCAGGCCCTTCCGGCAGAACGAACAGGTGCCGCAGGAGGTCACGCACGAGATGATCGCGCGATCGCCGACCTTCCAGTTCTTCACGGCGTCACCGGCCGCGATGATCGTGCCGACGCCCTCGTGACCGAGGATGCGGCCGTCGGTCACGGCGGGGACATCGCCCTTGAGAATGTGCAGGTCCGTGCCGCAGATCGTGGTGGTGTCGATCTTGATGATGACGTCGGTTGGATCCTGGATCTTGGGGTCCGGGACGTCCTCCCACGCCTTGTTGCCCGGGCCGTGGTAAACCAGTGCCTTCATGGTTACTCCTTCGTAATGAGCCAGGCTCCGTTGATGCCTGGCCCCTACGACCCTAGGTCCGCGAATACGGCGCGTAAAGGTACAAAGTCCGCCTTGCGGGACAAAATGTCCGAGCTTCGAGGGCGGGTGGGAGAAGCCGCGGCCGCTCGGCCGCGCGGCCGCTCGGCCACTCCGGCTACTTGCCGGCGGCCTGCTCCGCCATGACCCGCTCCGCCATCTCGTAGCGGATATCAGGCAGCACGGACTCGTCGAACGGGAGCTTGCCAGATGCCACGGCCGCGGCGTCCTGCTCCGCCCGCCGGTCCATCGCCGTGGAGATCATGAGCTTGATGCGGTTCAGCTGGTTCACCTCGGAAGCGCCCGGGTCGTAGTCGATTCCGACGACGTTCGCCTCGGGATACCTCCGCCGCAGCGCGCCGAACATCCCCTTGCCGGTGATGTGGTTCGGCAGGCAGGCGAACGGCTGGGCACAAATGATGTTTGGCGTCCCGCTCTCGATCAGGTCCATCATCTCGCCGGTCAGGTACCAGCCCTCGCCGGCGGAGTTGCCGAGTTGGACCAGCTGCTGCGCCTTCTCCACCAGTTGGTGCATCGGCGTCGGAATGTCGAACTTGCCGTTCGCGCGCTTGAGCGCCCGCGTGGCAGGGGCCTCGTACCGTTCGAGCGCCCACAGCCCCAGCTTCTTGACACGCCGGCTCTCCTTGCCGACCCCGAGCGTCTCGTAACGCCAGTCCGCCGATGCCAGCGACTGCATCAGGAAGCCCATCAGACCCGGGATGACCGCCTCGCAGCCCTCGCGCTCCACCACGTCCACCGCGTGGTTGTTGGCGTCGGGGTGGAACTTGACGAGGATCTCGCCCACGATTCCGACACGCGGCCGCCGGGGCTCGCCCGTGAGTTCGAGCGCGTCGAACGCCCGGACGATCTTGTTGCACAGCTCCTGGTAGGTGATGCGGTGACCGAGAGTCGGCGAGTAGCCGTCATGCAGGAAGTAGTCCCGGGTCACCTGGTCCCAGTAGTGGTGCAACTCGTTCGCGGAGCCCTTCTGCTTCTCGTAGGGACGGGTGCGCATCGTGACGTTCTGCAGCAGATCACCGATCACAACCGCCTTCCCGAGCCGGTGCAGCATGGTCGCCGTGATCTTGAATCCCGAGTGCTTCTCCAGTGATCCGGCGGAGAGGGTCACCACCGGCACGTTCTCGTGGCCGGCCTCCTTGAGCCCCTTGCGGAGCATCGCGGCGTAGTTGGTGGCGCGGCACACGCCGCCGGTCTGCGTGATGATGACGGCAGTCCTGTCCGGGTCGTACTCGCCGGACTTCAGCCCGCCGATGAGCTGCCCGATCACCACCAGGGCCGGGTAGCACGCATCGTTGTTCACGTACTTGAGGCCGAGTTCGATGTCGTCCTTCGAGACAGTGGGAAGCAGCTTCATGTTGTAGCCGAGCGACTGCGCGGCCGCCTCGATCGGCGTCATCTGGAAGGGCGCCATCTGCGGCATGAGGATCGTCCAGCCATCCTCGGCCATTTCCTTGGTGAACTCGTGGCGCGGCACCTTCAGCTCCGGGCGCTCCACGATCGGCTTGTCGGCCCGGGCGCGCGTCGCGGCCTTGAGGGACCGCAGCCGGATCCGCGCGGCGCCGAGGTTCGAGACCTCGTCGATCTTCAGCGTGGTGTACACGCGGCCCGCGGCCTCAAGGATGTTCGCGACCTGGTCGCCTGTGATCGCGTCCACGCCGCAGCCGAACGAGTTCAGCTGCACGAGTTCCAGATCGCGGCGCTTCTTCGCCACAATGGCAGCCGCCTCGTAGAGACGGGTGTGGTACATCCACTGGTCGAACACGTTGAGCGGCCGCTCCACGGTGCCCGGCTCCACGATGCAGTCCTCGGTGAGCACGGCCATGCCGAGCGAGTTCACGAGCTCCGGGATGCCGTGATGCACCTCGGGATCGAGATGGTAGGGCCGTCCTGCGAGCACGATGCCGGGAACGTTGTTCTCCTCCATGTACCGCAGCGCGCTGCGGCCCATCTCGCGGATGTCCTGCTTCACGGCGGCATCCTCGGCGTATGCCGCCTCGATCGCCTCCGATGCCTCTTCCTCGGTCACGTCCCACTCGGCGAACTCCTCCGTGACGCGACGCACCAGCGTCTCGGGGTCAGCCAGGTTGAAGAACGGCAGCATGAACTTCACGCCGTGCTCCTGCAGTCCCTCGACGTTCGCGTTGATGACCTCGGGATAGCTCATCACCACGGGGCAGTTGTAGTTGTTGTCCGAGCCCGCGAACATCTTCTGCTCGTAGGAGATGCAGGGATAGAAGATCGTCTTGATGCCCTTGTCGAGCAACTGTTGGACGTGCCCGTGCGCGAGCTTTGCCGGGTAGCACACGTTCTCCGACGGAATCGAATCCATCCCCAGCTCGAACGTCTCGTGCGAGGAACGCCCGGAGATCATCACGCGGAAGCCGAGCTTGGTCAGCATCGTGAACCAGAACGGGTAATTCTCGTACATGTTGAGCGCGCGCGGAATGCCGATGTCCCCTCGATGCGCGGCAGATTCGGTAAGCCGCCGGTAGGCGAACAGCCGCTTGTACTTCTCCTCGAAGATGTTCGGCAGCTCCGACTTGGCCTTCTTGCCGAGCTTCCGGTTGTCCACCTCGGCGCCGCGGTCGCAGCGGTTGCCCGAGACGTGCCGGCTGCCGTCCGCGAACGTCGAAATCGTTCGCTGGCAGTGGTTCTGGCACAGCCGGCAGATGTCCTTGGTGGTCTCGATCGAGAATCGGTTGATCTCCTCGAGACTCAGGAGCGAGGACTCCACCGCGCCGGCCACCGTCACCTTTGCCGCTCTCTTCGTCGTCGCCGTTGTCGGCGTCGGGGACGACGACGTCGGGGACTGGGACCTGCGGACCGACGGCATTCCGAGCGCTACGGCCGGAGCGGCCGGCTCGGCCTCCGCACGCGCGGCGGCGGGCGAACCGGGGCGCTCGGACTCGAGCGGCCGGAGGATGGTGGTGTCGATCTCCATGGACTTCTCGACGTCGGAGAGCGCTTTGTGCCAGCGCTCCCGCGCGATCCGGGAGGCGCCGAACGCGCCCATGAGTCCGGCGATGTCCGGGCGGACCACCTCGCGCTCGGTGAGGAGTTCGAAGGCGCGGAGAACGGCGTCGTTGAGGAAGGTGCCGCCCTGCACAACGACCTTGGGCCCCAGTTGCTCCGGGTTCTTCAGCTTGATGACCTTGTAGAGCGCGTTGCGCACCACGGAGTAGGAGAGGCCGGCGGAGATCTCGCCGGGGTCCGCGCCTTCCTTCTGCGCCTGCTTCACGGAGGAGTTCATGAAGACTGTGCAGCGGGAGCCGAGGTCCACGGGGCCGGGCGCGCTGAGCGCCGCCTTCGCGAAGGAGCGGATGTCCGTATCCATGGTGGCGGCGAACGTCTGGAGGAAGGAGCCGCAGCCCGAGGAGCAAGCCTCGTTCACGGAGATGGAGTCGATCGCGCCGTCGCGGATGCGCAGGTACTTCATGTCCTGGCCGCCGATGTCGATGATCGAGGAGACTTCAGGTTCGAGGTACTGGGCGGCGCGGTAGTGCGCCATCGTCTCGACCTCGCCGTCCTCGGCCTTGAGCGCCGCCTGGATCAGGCTCTCGCCGTAGCCCGTCACGCAGGTGCGGGCGATCATGGCGTCTGACGGGAGGTTCTCACGAATCTCGGCGAGGACCTCGAGCGCGCGCTCCACGGGGCTGCCCTCGTTGGGGCCGTACCAGGAATAGACGATGCGCTCGGCGTCGTCGATGAGGGTGGCCTTGAGGGTGGTGGAACCGGCGTCGATGCCCAGGAAGCACGCTCCCCTGGCTTCACTGATCGGCACCTGCGAGACATTCGCCCGCTCGTGGCGTTCCTGGAACTCGCGGTACTCGTCCTCGTTCGCGAAGAGGGGCCGCATGCGGTGCGTCTCGGCTGCGCGGGTGGCGTTCGTGGAACGGTCGCGGAGGGTCTCGAGCGTGGCGGGCTTCTGGAGTCTGCCGCTGCCCGCGACCTTCGAGGTCTCGGCAAGCAGCGCGGCGCCGATGGCGACGTAGAGCTGGGCGCGATCCGGCGTCGAGAATGAGGTGACAGTTCCCGCGAGCTGCCGCTCGAACGCGTTGCGGAGTTCGGGAAGGAAGTAGAGCGGCCCGCCGAGGAACACGACGTTCCCGCGGATCGGGCGCCCGCACGCGAGGCCGGCGATCGTCTGCTGGACCACTGCGGTGAAGACGGAGGCCGCGAGGTCTTCGTGGGCGACGCCGTCGTTGATGAGGGGCTGCAGGTCCGACTTGGCGAAGACTCCGCAGCGGGACGCGATCGGGTACAGCGTGGTGTACCGGGAGGCCAGTTCGTTGAGGCCCGCGGCGTCGGTCTTGAGGAGGGACGCCATCTGGTCGATGAAGGCGCCGGTGCCGCCCGCGCAGGTGCCGTTCATGCGCTGCTCGGGGACGGGGTGCAGGTAGGTGATCTTGGCGTCCTCACCACCGAGTTCAATGATGACGTCGGTGTCCGGATCGAAGCGCTTGATGGCGGCGGTCTCCGCAATCACTTCCTGGACGAAGGGCAGCCCGAGCGCATGCGCCACCGAGAGTCCTCCGGAGCCGGTGACCGCGCCGACGACGTCGGTGCCCGGCACGATCTCGGCAACCTCACCTAGAAGGCGGTTGAGTTCGCCGGTAATGTCGGCGTTGTGGCGCCGGTACGTCTCAAAACGGATCTCGAGACCATCCAGCAGGACCAACTTGAGTGTCGTTGAGCCGATATCGAGGCCCAAGCGCAAAGGCGTGCTCACGGGGATCGAAACCTCTCTCTCGCTCCTGCCAAACTAACGAGATGATCTCGGTTTGTTCAACAGCGTTGAATTAGTTCCCGAGATTCTCTCGGCCGAGGCGCGGTGGCGCCCGCCATATCTGGGACGTATGTCCCATTGGCGGTACCAGTGCATGAGACTTACGTCCCAGCGATTCTTGGAACGTTGCCGAAACGTTCCAGAAGGGGCCGCCACGCGACCCCCTGGGGCGTTGTGGTGGGGGCGCTTTTCCGGCGGGCGTGGCGGCACTGCGGAGTACGGTTGGGGCAATGCCTCCCAAGACTCCTGCCCGACGCGGCCCGAGGACAGCCGGCGATCCCGGCACCCGGGCCGCCATCCTGCTGGCGGCACACGAATGCTTTGACGAGCACGGCTACACCGGCACGACTCTGCGCGAGGTGGCCTCGCGGGCCGGTGTGGACGTGGCGCTGGTCTCCTATTACTTCGGCTCGAAGGACAGGCTCTTCCGCGAGGCGATCGGCTACCCGATCGAGCCCTCGGTACTCGTGCGGGAGGCGCTCGAGGTGCCGGTGGAGGAGCTCGGCCGCGAGATCGTCCGGCAGATACTCACCGCCTGGGGTGACCCCGGAATCATGACCGCGATGCGTGGCATCGTCCAGGTCAAGGTCGTGAACCAGGACAACTGGGCCTCGTTGGTGGAGTTCTACCGCGAGATGATCCTGATGCCGATCATCGAGGCCATCAACCACGGCAGCGGCGACGGCGGTGCCGGTGCCGGCGTTGGTGCCGGTGCCGGCGTTGGTGCCGGTGCCGGCGTTGGTGCTGGTGCCGGTGCCGGCGTTGGTGCTGGTGCCGGTGCCGGCGTTGGTGCTGGTGCCGGCGTTGGTGCGGGCGCTGGCGCGGCCGACGCCGAGTACCGCGCGGCCATGGCCAGCTCTTCGGTGATCGGCATGGTGGTGGTGCGCTACCTGGTGGGTGTGCCCGCCGTGCGAAATGCCCCGATCGAGGACCTGATCGACGACATCGGTCCGGAGGTCCAGCGATGGCTCACCGGCGATATCAGCAGCATCGGCGAGAGGTCGGGCGCCGGCGATTGAGCACCGGCCGGGCGCCTGAACAGCAGCAGGGCGCCGGCGATTGAGCTGCCCCGGTTCGCGTTCGTCGCGCTTCTACCCCCAAACCCCGCCGCTGGGGAACTTCGCACCCCCTTCGAGACCCAAAACCTTGCCGCTGGGGAGCTTCACACCTCGTCTTGCCGCTCACTTGGCGGAACTGGGGAACATCGCACAGCCCCGGTGTCCGGCCCGGTTCGCGCCGTGAGGGCGCACGATCGTCACATCGGCGAAATCGGGGCGCACGTTCGTCACATGAGGGCGCACGTCCGTCACGATGGCGCAGTGACGTCACTGCGCCATGGTGACGAACGTGCGCCCTCGGCAATCTGCGTGTGACGTTCGTGCGCCATGCCGTGACGATCGCACGCCCCGATGTGACGATCGTGCGCCCTCAAGAACCCCGTGTGACGAACGTGCGCCACGCCGTGACGATCGTGCGCCCTCAGGAATCAGGTGTGACGAACGTGCGCCATCTCGTGACGATCGCACGCCCCGATGTGACGTTCGTGCGCCCCGGCGGTGCGGGTTTGGGAGGGGTGAGACGATCGTGCGCCATGGTGTGACGATCGCGCGCCATGATGTGACGATCGTGCGCCCCGGCGGTGCGGGTTTGGGAGGGGTGTGACGTTCGTGCGCCCTCAAGAACCCCGTGTGACGAACGTGCGCCACGCCGTGACGAACGTGCGCCTTCGGCGATCGAACTCGGCCGGCGCTCAACTCTGCTGGTCGAAGCCAAGTACGTGGGCGCAGATGACGTCACGCTTTCCGAATGACGCCACGATCCGGACTCCCTTGTCCGTGATGCGAACTTCGTTCACGAGCGCCGTTGCGCCCTGCAGCAACGCGACACTCAAGCGGGCGAAGTCCCCGGGCTTCAGCGGTCGCGCCAAGACCGCAAGACCATCCGCGAGACGCACCCGCACCACGCCATGAACCGGCGCGGTTTCGAGGCGTCGGATGGGCGCCCCACGCGCGGCGGATTGCACCAACCGGCGGTAAAGTCGCTGGTCCAGGTCCGGCCTGCAGTCGTTCTCGATCTCGACGTAGGCGAGATCCAACTCGGTAATGAGTGCGCGGTCAAACGCGGGCGGTGCTTCGCGGGCCTCCGCCCGGCCTCCGAAGAGGGCGCGCACTCGTGCAAGTGGACGACGGCGTTCCACCACTCAATTATCCGCAGGCGCACCTCACGGCGCGACTGTGGGGAAGCACCAAGAGTTCCGGGGAGTAACAAGGGTGGGGCGCGGGGCAGCGGCAGAGCACCAAGCGCGACGACGGCGGCAGAGCTCCACCCGCGAGGGCGAGGAAGCCGCCGACCCTGGCGCCGCCGCGCAATCCCCCGCGTAACCTGAGGCCATGCGAATCACTCTCGTACTCGGCTCTGGCGGCGCCCGCGGTTATGCCCACATCGGCGCGATACGCGAACTCCAGGAACGCGGGCACGAGATCGTCGCCATCACGGGATGCTCGATGGGCACTGTGGTCGGCGGGATGCTGGCCGCCGGCAAACTCGACGAGTTCGAGGAATGGGTCCGGACGGTCGAGGTGCGAGACATCCTCCGGCTTCTCGATCCAGCCATTGGCGCCCCCGGCATGATCAAGGCCGGGCGAATCATGGACATGCTCGGGACGATCGTCGGGGACATCAACATCGAGGAACTCGAACTCCCATTCATTGCGGTGGCGGTGGACATGGCGCAGCGGCGCGAGGTGTGGTTCCGCAGCGGGCCGCTCCTCACCGCGATCCGCGCCTCGATCGCCATCCCGACGGCGTTCACGCCCATCATGCAGGACGGCCGCCTCCTGGCAGACGGTGGGCTGCTGAATCCGCTCCCGATCGCGCCGGCCGCGCTGATGAACGCCGACGGCATCGTCGCCGTGTCGCTCTCCGGCCGGTATCCGGAGTTCGGAACGGCGTCTGCTCTGACGTACGAGAGAGCCGATCACAGTGCCGAACAGCGACCGGGGTGGGCCGAGAAGCTGCTGAACAATGCGGGGGAATTCCTTGGCGGCGCGGGGGTCCGGGAGTTGATCGACCGCATCACGTCTCGCGATGATGCCGATTCGGAGTCGCCGTCGGCCGTGGGGGGCCACGGAGCGCTGACTGAAAAGGAGCGGATCGCACGGCTCGGGCGGACCCCGGAACCGCTCCCCAGGAGCCTCAAGTCGATCGACATGATGACCATGGCGCTGAACACCATGCAGATGTCCATCGAGGCGACCCGCACAGCTGCCACGCCTCCCGACGTTCTCGTCTCCATCCCGATGGACATCTGTGGCGCGTTCGATTTCCATCGTGCCGCGGAAATCATCGACGTCGGAAGAGAACGCGCTGCCGCCGCGTACGACGAGGCGGGACTGTAGCGCCTCGGGCTGCCCTTGTACGAAAGGTGCCGGCCACAGCAGCGAGCACGCGGAAACAGCAGCGAGCACGCGGGAGGAAAGCATCCGAGCAGACGCCGTCGTGGGACATTTGCGGACAGAACCGCAGGTGGGAGCACCTAATATCGCCACCGCGCCGTGACACCGGCGGGCCAAGCCACAGACATGGCGCGTAGGGTGTATGCATGCCCGAGAATTCCAATCCGCGCCCTGGACGACCCCGGGACCCGGCGAAGGATGACGCCGCGATCGATGCCACGCTGAGCCTGATCACGGAGCTGGGTTTTCACGGACTTCGAATCGACGACGTGGCGGCCCGGGCCGGCGTTCCGAAATCGACGATCTACCGGCGCTGGCCCACACTCCTCGCGCTCGTCACCGACGCCTACCGTTCCGCCTTCCCCGATCCGGTGAGCCCCCGGACCGACGATCCAGGGGCGGACCTCGACCGCTACCTCGAGCGGATCCTGCACAACATCACGAACCATCCGATCGGCCGCACGATTCCGGTCGCGGCCGCGACGATCATGCGGGAACCGGACCTGGCGGACGACTTCTACGAGTACTTCGTCCAGCCGTACTGGGACGGCATCGTGGACATCGCCGAGCGGGGCAGGGAGAGCGGCATATTCACCACCGCCGTCCCGTCAACCGTGGTGGCACAGGCCCTGATCGGGAGCTGCATGTTCGGGAGCGTTTTCGAAGGACGCGCCCCTGACCTGGGCGATCTCGTGGCCGCCGCCTACTCACTGCTCGGCTACGAGAGCAAGTAGGCGGCGGAGAAGCGATTCGGCCGGGCGGTCAGTCGGCGATCTTCGCCACGAGACGGCCGACGATCCGGTGGTGCTTCAGATCGTCGATGCCCTGCGGAATATCGTCGAAGCCGATGATCGTGAGCTTCGGCTTCAACCCGCCAGTTGCGTAGAGGTCCATGATGTCCGCGACATCCTGCGGAGTCCCGCCGTTGGAGCCGATGAGCGTGACCTGGGACAGGATCATTCGGATCGTCGAGATGTTCGCCTCGAGCTTCCCCATTCCCACAAGCACCACGACGCCGCCGATCTTGACGGCTTCAATGGCGTCCGCGGTGGTCTCGCCGAAGCCGGCGTAGTCGATGACTTTGTCGAGGCCCTTTTCCTTGAAGTCGAGGATGCTCTTGGAGATCCCGTGGATGCCGATCTCCTCGCCGAGTTCCCACGCCTTCTCGTTCACCTCGGCTACGTACACCTCCGCGCCCTTCAGCACGGCCGCGCGGGCAGCGATCTGACCCAGGCCACCGAGTCCGATGATGCCGATCTTGTCTCCCTCTCCGATTTCTCCGCCCTTGGTGAGGGCGTGGTAGGAGGTCATGCCGGCGTCGGTCGCGGTGGCGGCCTCGATGAAGCCGACGTCGTCGGGAATGCGAACGAGAGCCTGCTGGTCGATCGTCATCTTGTGGGAGAACCCGCCGTTGGTGACGTATCCGGGCGCGCCTGCGGGCGTCGTCGGGCAGACGGCCACGCGGTCGCCGACCGACCAGTCCGTGACACCCTCGCCAACCTCGCTGACCACCCCGGCCACCTCGTGGCCGATCGTGATCGGCCTGAAGGCGAGCGTCTCGAGCCAGCCCGCGTCCTGCATCAGGCCCACGTCCGAGTGGCAGAGCCCGGCGGCCTTGATGTCGATCACGACAGCGCCTGGCGCCGCCTCGGGCTCGGGAACGTCGTTCAGGACGAGGGGTTCGTTGGTGTTCGTGAATTGCCAGGCCTGCATGGTGCCTCCGATTGTTGTGGTCGAACCACTCCCATGACGGGAACGGTATGACCATCAGCCTAAGAAAGCCCCGGGCGCGGCGCCGCGGGTTTGCGGCACGACGACGCAGGTCTGCGGCACCGTCACGCAGGTTCGCACCTGCAATCGTCAGTCGACGCCGTACTCCATGGCGGCGGCGTCCAGGGACTCTTCCGCCTCGTCCGGAGTGATGGCGCCGGCGATCTCGTAGAAGCCACCGGGTTGCATTCCGGAGACGAGTTCGCCCGTTGCGCCGCCCACGAGCCCCTGCCCCACGTACTGCTCGAGGCGGGAACGTGAGTCCGCGATGTCCAGGTTGCGCATGGTCAACTGGCCGATGCGGTCCTCCGGACCGAACGCCGCCGACTCGACGCGCTCCATGGAGAGCCGGTCCGGGTGGTAGGAGAGCGCGGGACCGTTGGTGTCGAGAATGGAGTAGTCATCGCCGCGGCGGAGCCGGAGCGTGACCTCTCCCGAGACGGCGGAGCCCACCCAGCGCTGCAACGATTCACGCAGCATGAGCGACTGCGGGTCGAGCCAGCGGCCCTCGTACATGAGGCGGCCGAGCCTGCGGCCCTGGTTGTGGTAATTGGCGATCGTGTCCTCGTTGTGGATCGCGTTGAGCAGCCGCTCGTAGGCAATGTGGAGGAGCGCCATGCCGGGCGCCTCGTAGATGCCGCGCGACTTCGCCTCGATGATGCGGTTCTCGATCTGGTCGGACATGCCGAGGCCGTGGCGGCCGCCGATCGCGTTCGCCTCGTGGACAAGCGCGACGGCGGAGTCGAACTGTTCACCGTTGATGGCCACGGGCCGGCCGGCCTCGAAGGTGAGCGTCACGTTCTCAGGCGCGATCTCGACGTCGTCGTCCCAGAAGGGGACACCCATGATCGGTTCGACGATGTCGAAACCCACGTTCAGGTGCTCCAGAGCCTTCGCCTCGTGGGTGGCGCCCCAGATGTTCGCGTCCGTGGAGTACGCCTTCTCGGCGGAGGCACGGTAGGGCAGGTTCCTCTCGGTGAGCCACTCGCTCATCTCCTGGCGGCCACCCAGTTCGCGGACGAAGTCCACGTCCAGCCACGGCTTGTAGATGCGCAGGCGCGGGTTGGAGAGGAGGCCGTAGCGGTAGAACCTCTCGATGTCGTTGCCTTTGTAGGTGGAGCCGTCCCCCCACACTTCGACGTCGTCCGCGAGCATCGCGCGAACGAGCATCGTCCCGGTGACAGCGCGGCCGAGCGGTGTGGTGTTGAAGTAGACCTTGCCGGCATTGCGGATGTGGAACGCGCCGCACTGAAGGGCGACGAGCCCTTCCTCGACCAGCGCCTCCGTGCAGTCGATGGCCCGTGAGATCTCTGCCCCATATTCGAGGGCACGGCCGGGGACGGAGGCGATGTCGGGTTCGTCGTACTGGCCGATGTCTGCCATGTAGGTGCAGGGGATCGCGCCGTGCTCACGCATCCACGCAACTGCGACCGACGTGTCGAGTCCGCCGGAGAACGCGATGCCGACGCGCTCGCCGACCGGGAGGGAACTGAGAACCTTGGACATGGGCCTAGCCTATGGCCGTAGCGGGCGTTTATGCATCTTGCTGCATATATGCGATTGGCCACTCGAAGTCGTGGACCTTTCGGCCCGGGGAAACAGGGGCTCCGCTTCAGCGCGAAGTTTTCTCCCCGGCGTGCGACTATCGCACTTGCACGTTCCCCGAAAACTCCAAGGAGCACGCAATGGCCAACCGACCGGTTCACTTCGAAATCCAGGCGGACGACCTCGAGCGCGCCAAGGGCTTCTACTCGGAGGCCTTCGGCTGGACCTTCGAAGACTACTCGCAGTATGTCGACGCGCCGTACTGGGGCGTCATCACGGGAGAGGAAGGCACTCCCGGCATCAACGGGGCGATCCTTCAGCGCCCTGTCAAGGCGCCGGCGCCGGAGCAAGGCACGAACGCCTGGGTGATCACCATGCAGGTCGACGACTTCGACGCCATTCACAACAAGCTGCTCGCGGCCGGCGCCCGCGTGGCGATGCCCAAGTTCGCACTCCCCGGCATGGCATGGCAGGGGTATTACCTGGACACCGAGGGCAACACGATCGGAATCCATCAGGCGGACGAGAACGCCCGGTAGGAGGCCGGCGTCAGCCAGGCGACCAGCGCCGGCCTGGTGCCGGGGTCCGCGATGAGGTCTACTCCTCGAGTCGCGGGATGACCGTCAGCACACGCTCGATGTGAAGGCGGAATTCCTCCATGAAGGTGGTCAGTACGTTGCGCAGGCGATCGCTGGTGACCGTGCCGTCCTCCTCATAGACCTCCGGGTCGAACGTAATGTACGCCTCGGGCGCGGTCATCTGCCTCGCGTTGCAGAACGACAGCACACCGCGCACGGCCTGCTGCGCCAGCGCTGTGCCGATGTTGCCCGGCGACGCGCCAATGACGGCGGCCGGCATGTGGTCGAACGAGTTCTGCCCGTAGGGCCGCGAGCCCCAGTCGAGCGCGTTCTTCAATGAACCTGGAATCGAGCGGTTGTACTCAGGAGTGATGATCAGGACGGCGTGCTTCTCCGCGATCTTGTCCTTCAGCGCCCGAACCTCGGCCGGCAGGTCCGCCTCGAGGTCCTGTGAGAACAGCGGGAGATTGCCGATTTCGAGCTCCTCGAATTCAAGGTCATCCGGCGCAACCTTGAGCAACGCCTTGCTGAGCGTTCTGTTGATCGACGTCGAAGACAGACTGCCGATGAAATAGCCGACCCGGTACTTGGCCATGGGAACCCCTTGATTACCTTCCTACGGCGCAGGCAGAGAGCCTGCGGCTCGCGACCGATTCGGGAGCACGACCATTCTGCGGCTGCCATGAAGAGCCCACAACCGGAGGAAGCAAGGGTCCCCGCTGCGGCGACGGCGCCTCAATCGCAAGTCGAGACCGGGTGACGGGAGCAACAATTGGTGAAATACTGCCAATTGATTTGTCTGCTGCCGACCCTGGTGGCCCTTCCGGTCAAGGTCGGTATGGGGAGGTGTTCTGATGGGCATTGTCGCTCGACGATCAAGTGGCGCCGCGATGCGCGCGCTCGCAGCTCTCGGTCTCGGCTTGGGCCTGTGTGCAGCGGGCCTTCCGGCCTACGCCGCCACCGACGCGCCCGAGACAACCCCCCAAGCCCTGGCGACGACGTCCGCGCCCGAGCCGGTAAGCGAGACTGAGCCCCCCTCCAGCTCTGCGCCTGCACCGGAGCCCGAACCCACCTCGACTCCCGCCCCGCCGAGTTCGACTCCACTACCTCCGCCGGAGCCCGAGCCGAGTCCCACGCCGGCACCGACTCCCACTCCCACGCCCGGGCCGGCACCCTCGCCGTCGCCGTCGCCGACTCCCACGCCCACGCCCGCGCCGGCACCGTCTCCGACGCCGACACCCACGCCGGAACCCCCCTCCGCAACCACGGAGAGTCCCACGCCGGCGCCGGCGCAACCGGCGCCCAGCGCATCTGACCCGATCGTCACGGGCTCCACGGCCGATGCCTCCGCGCCAAAGGTGGTCAGTAGCGCGACGACCGGCACCACCATCACGACGTTCCCGAACATGAGCCTGCTCCCTGCCAACGGCGTGGTCGCAAATGTCTGGTCCAATCCGCTCGTCGGCAGGCTGACGTCGCCCTTCGGGCTGCGGGTCCACCCGATTTTCGCGTTCCTGCTGCCACACGCCGGGACTGACGTCGCCGCGTCGTGCGGGACTCCGATTCACGCTGCGGCGGACGGCGTCGTCGTATTCGTCGGCAAGAACTTCCAGGGCCGCACGGGCAACCAGCTCGTCATCGCGCACGGCGACGGCGTCATTACCCGCTACGGGCACCTCCTCAGCGGAACGACCAGCGTCAAGCTGGGCGATGTCGTGAGGGCAGGCCAAGAAGTGGCCGCCGTCGGAGGCAACCCCGTCACCGACCCGGATGGAGCAGGCAATTCCACGGGATGCCACCTGCACTTCGAGGTGAACTTCAACAACGGACGTACGCCGGTCGATCCAGACGCATTCCTGAGAGAACTCGGAGTCCGACTCGGTCAGGACCAGCCTGTGGAGCCGGCACCGTTCGGGACCGGCGGCACCGACGCAAACGCTCTGATTGCCTCGTTCGACTCCGATGCCCTCGTGACGGAATACGTCGACTACATCGCGGGCGTCATCCCAGAGTTCCGCCACGAGCCGCGCTCCGACGCCTGACCAGAGAGCGCCTGACCAGAGGGCGCCTGACCAGAGGCGGTCAGGCGCTCCGGCGCGATCCGCGCGTCAGCGCTGGTACACCTCGTCGAACGGGGTCGGCGGGGAGATCCGGTTCCGGATCGCCTCGGTCACGGTGTCCTTCGCGACCCTCACCGCATCGCGGATCTCCGCGCCTTTGGCGAGTTCGGCCGTGATGGCCGCGGCAAGCGTGCACCCCGCGCCAGAGACGTAGCGCTCGCCGATCTTCGGCTCCCGGAACTCGATGAACTCGACGCCGTCGTAAAGCACGTCGACTGCGTCGTCGCCCTCGAGGACGGCGCCACCCTTCGCGACGACGTACGGCACTCCCAGCCTTTCGTGGATGACCTTCGCGGCCTCCTTGAGGCTCTCGACGTCCGTGATCTCGACGCCGGAAAGCTGACCGGCCTCGAACACGTTGGGCGTCACCACGGTCGCGAACGGGAGGATCTTCGCCTTGAGCGCGTTGTCGGTGTCGAGGGCGGCGCCCGGTTCCTGGCCCTTGCAAATGAGGACCGGATCCACCACCACGTTCTTCCACTCACGCTCGCCGAGCTTCTCGGCCACGGCGTCGATAGTGGGCACCGTGCCGAGCATGCCCAGCTTCACGGTGTCCGGATCGTGCACGGCGGTGATCGCGTCGATCTGCTGGCGAATCACCTCAGGCTCGATCGGCACGAAGCGGTGATTCCAGTTGTCGGTGGGATCGAGCGAGACGATGCACGTCAGCGCCACAGCACCGAACGTATCGAGCTTGTGGAAGGTCTTGAGGTCCGTCTGGGCGCCGGCGCCGCCGGTCGCCTCAGAGCCTGCGATCGCGAAAGCGATTCTGACCATTGTTCCCTCTTCTCGTCAGTGTCCGCGGAGCATTGGCCGCGTGACGGAGATTGTAACCCCGAGTGCGCATCATCAGAGATCGGCGTCTAGTGCAACTGGAAACCGTGCGTCTCGATCCCTCTGAGCGTGCCAAGGCGCCAGCGCTCGAGCACGTAGCGCTCGTGCGGGGGCATCAGGGGGAGCGCATCGAGCGAAAACCAGGCGATGCCGTCGTTCTTCGCTTGTTCGAGCGCAACGGGCTCGCCGTCCCATCGCGTGGCGGCGAACATCCAGTCCACGCGCTGCTCGATCGGGTCCGCCGTCCCGTCCGTCCGGTGCAGCGACGTGAGCGGTGTGAGGTCCCCCTCCGCGACGACGACGCCCAGTTCCTCCGCCACCTCCCGTATCGCCGCCTCGACGACGGACTCCCCCGCCTCCACGTGCCCTGCGGCCGCGGCCGCCCAATGGCCATCCATGTAACCGGTGCCCGCCCGCAACTGGAGAAGTACCTCTCCGCCGCGGCGGAGGTAGACGTACGCGGCCGGGACCAACTGGAATCGAGGTGTCGGCATGTTTCCAGCCTAGGCGCGGCGGCAGGGGCGACGGCGATGCCACCGGCGGCATACTCTTGGCCCATGAGCCAGCCCGCACCTCGACCCGCCGAGCGAACAGCGGGGCTTCCCATCCGCCTGAACCGCGGACTGACGGTTCTGCTTCTGCTCGCGGCATCATGGCTCGCGTTTTCCGGGATCTCGGCGATGTCGGACGTCGTCACGCCGCTCTTCCTCGTGGTCAACCTGTGGATCGTCGTCTACCCGGTCCAGCGCGCACTCGCGAAAGCGCGCGTGCCGGCAATGGTGGGCGCGCTGGCTGTCGGGCTCCTGATCCTGGCGATTCTCGCGGTGTTCGCGTTCGGAATCCTCTGGGCGATCAGCGCGCTTGTCGTTGAGCTCATGCAGCCCGAATACACTGCGCGGTTCAATCAATTGCTTGGCGACCTGATCACGTGGCTGCAGTCGGTGGGAATCTCACCGGGCGAGATCATCAATCAGCTGCAGAACCTGAACCCGCAGAACCTCATGAACTGGCTCGTCGGCGCGCTCGGCGGCACGTTGAGCGCCGGTTCCTGGTTGCTTGCGTTCTTCACGATCCTCGTGGGCATCGTCACCGACGCCCCCTCGATGATTCAGCGCTTCCTGGCCGGTTCGCGGTCCCAGCCATCTGTCATCACCTCGTTGGTGCACTTCGCGCAGGGCGTGCGGAGGTACTGGGTGGTCTCGGCGGTCTTCGGACTCATCGTGGCCGTGGCGGACGTCATCCTGCTGCAAATCATGGGCATCCCGCTCGCACTCGTGTGGGGAATCCTTTCGTTCATCACCAACTTCATTCCGACGATCGGATTCATCCTCGGCGTGATCCCGCCCGCACTCATGGCCCTGATCGTGCACGACCCGATGACTGCGCTGCTGGTGGTGGTGCTGTACTTCGCGGTGAACGCCTCGATCCAGTCGTTCATTCAGCCGAAGTTCAACGGGGAGGCCGTCGGCGTGACCGCGACCGTCTCGATCCTTTCCCTGTTCGTCTGGACCCACGCACTCGGGCCGGTCGGCGCGATTCTCGGTCTGCCCGCCACGCTGCTCGTGAAGGCTCTGCTGATCGATCCGGATCCGAACCTCCGCTGGCTCAACGCGTACATCGCGGCGGATCCCGATTCGGCTGTCGAGGAACCGCATGTCCACAAGTCCAGCACCGCACAGCTGGCGCAGCGAGCCGCGCTTGACCAGGGCGAGGGTGTGCCCGAGTTGGTCGACGAACTGGCGACGGGTTCGGGGCAGACCCCCGTCTCGGCCCGCACTTCGGCCATGCGGCCGCCGGAGGTGCGGGGCATGGCACCGGCCGAGGCACGGGGCGTGGCGCCGACTCTCCCCGTGCCCATCGACGGCCGCGCGCACGGCGATGCGAGTGGCGCTGCCGGGGGTGGTGCGGATGGTGGTGCAGGGGGTGCTGCGGAGTGGCCCGCTGTGCAGCCGGGCCGCGTGAGCGGCGCTCCGCGGGTCACGCCGGCACCCCGGGTCACGCCGGCGCCACGACCTGCGGCATCGCAGCCCCAGCCCGGCGAAGAGCACGGGCCCGCCAACGCCACGAAGCAGGCACAGGAGTAGCGCCAGGCGTTCGAATCCGCAAGATCCGTTACCTGTGACGGCCCGCCCACGCTCCTCGCGGACCTGGGTCAGAAGCGGTTGTCCCGGGTATTGAGCAGCCAACCCCCGAACCGGGTGCCGTTGGGCGCCATCATCGGCACGTCGAACGTCGACCCGTGCACCGTCAGGATGCCCACACCCCACGGACTCTCGACCAGGAGGCTCGCCCGCCCCGCACCGGTCAGGTCGGAGAAGCGGCGGAACTGGTTGTCGCCCGTGTTGAGCAGCCAGCCGCCGAACCGGGTGCCGTTGGCGGCCATCACCGGCGCCGCCAGAGTCGACCCGGACAGCTCGAGCACCCCGATTCCCCAGGGGCTGGTGATGAGCAGCTCGGCCCGCCCGTCGCCGTCGAAGTCGGCGGCAGCACAGATCCGGTTGTCGAAGGTGTTGAGCAGCCAACCGCCGAAGCGCGTGCCGTTGGGCGCCATCACCGGCGCCGCCAGAGTCGACCCGGACAGCTCGAGCATGCCGATGCCCCACGGGCTGCCGATCATGATCTCGGCGCGGCCGTCGCCGTCGTAGTCCCCGACCGGCCCGAACCAGTTGTCCACGGTGTTGAGCAGCCAGCCGCCGAAGCGCGTGCCGTTGGCGGCCATCATCGGCGCGTTGAAGGTCGCACCCGCAAGCTTGAGCATGCCCAGCCCCCACGGGCTGTGGATGAGCAGCTCTGCGCGGCCGTCGCCGTCGAAATCCCCGACCGGCCCGAAGCGGTTGTCCGCCGTGTTGAGCAGCCAGCCACCGAAGCGCGTGCCGTTGGCGGCCATCACAACCGTGATGAACGTGGATCCCGAGAGTTTGAGCAACGCGATGCCCCACGGGCTTCGTATGAGGATCTCGTCCCGGCCGTCGCCGTCGAAGTCCCCGACCGGCCCGAACTCGTTGTCCGCCGTGTTGAGCAGCCAGCCACCGAAACGCGTGCCGTTCGGTTTGAGCATCAGCGCCGTGTAGCTGTTGCCCGACGTCTTGAGCACACCGATCCCCCACGGGCTGGTGACCAACGTCTCGGCGCGGCCGTCGCCGTCGAAGTCGCCGGTCAGTGGGAACTGGTTGTCGGCGGTGTTGAGCAGCCAGCCGTTGAACCGGCTGCCGTTGGGGGCCATCTGCGGCGCGGTGAGCGTTCCGGAGCCGTGCTTGAGCGTGCCGATCCCCCAGGGACTGACCACCGGGATCTCCGCCACGTCGTCGCCGTCGTGGTCGGTGTCCATCACGCCGTGGGTGCTCAGCGACTGCATCGCCTGGATGACGGCCCGGAAGGCGTTGACCCGCCCGTAGCCGTAGTCCGGGTGATGGCCGTTCGCGCCGTATGTGACGCCGCCGATCCGGTCGCAGGTGAGGCGCATGAGGTGCCGCAGTTCCCGGAGGGTGAGGTTGGGGTTGACGCCGAGCATGAGAGCCCCGACCCCGGCGGCGAGCGGAGATGCATAGCTCGTCCCGGTGCCGGCGCCGGTCCCGCCGGCCGAGAGGGTACTCACGACGTCGACGCCCGGTGCGAGGAACTCCAGCTCCTCGCCGCGAGCGCTGTTGTCCTCCTGATCGGTACGTCTCGACCGCCCGACCGCGATGACGGCCGGGTGGGAGACAACCTCGTCGAGGGCGATGTCGACATTGTTGCCGTTGCTGCTCGCCCAGAAGATCGGCGTCCCGCGGCCGCGCCGACCGCGCCGGGTCGCGAAGAGGATCGCGTTCTCGAGCACGGTCGTCAGCGCCCAGTCCGCGCCGTTGGGTCCGAGGCTGCAGGAGATCACGTGGGCACCGAGCGCGGGGTTCGCCCCGGCAATCTCGGTGCTCGGGTCGGCCGCGTAGGCGACGGCACGGGCGAGCGTGGCCTGGGTGCCCACCTGGTCGCCGCGGCTCGCAACGAGCATGAGCTGGGACTCCGGTGCCGAGCCGCAGCCGTCGATGCCGTTGTTGTGGCGGGCTGCGGCCATCCCGGCGCAGAAGGTGCCGTGGTTGCCGTCGGGGAAGCCGGTGAGGGTCTGCCGGAAGGTGCCGGCAGCGTCGAAGAAGCCGGATTCGGCGACGACGCCCGCACGCAGATCGGCATGATTGACGGCGAAGCCGTTGTCGATGACCGCGATCCGCACTCCGGCGCCGCGGGTGAAGTTCCAGGCGCCCTCGGCAGCGATGTCCGCGCCGGCGATCCCGCCGGCGGTGCCGGTGTTGCGCAGCTGCCACTGCTGGCCGTAGGCGGGGTCCGTGGGGCGCAGCCGCTGACCGATGAACTCGATGAACATCGGCTCCGCGTAGACGGTGACGCCGTCCTCCTGCAGTTCGTTCGCGACGACGAGGAGATCGTCGCCGGGTGGGATCGCCACCTCGTACTGATTGGGCGCGAACCGCAGCTCCCGGATCACCGTGAGTCCGCGCTCGGCCAACTGCTCCTGAGCCTGCTCCGCAGTGAGGTCCTCGCTCAGTTGGAGCGTGAGGCTCTGCGTTCCGATGAGCAGGTGTCCGTCCTCCTGTTGGAAGACCTGGCCCGCCTCGGTGACGCCTTCGGGCATCTCGCGTGCTGCGACGGCGTCTTCCAGCTCTCGCGTCGGGCGGACGAATCGCCAGCCCGACTCCGCCAGGGCCTGGGCCTCCTCCTCTGGGAGCCCGAGATCGGAGACCTCCGCTCGGGCATCTTCGGGCGAGTCACCAAGGATGCTCGGGGCGGGTGGGGCATTCGGATCCACCTGAACCGCGACGACCCCCTCGACCTCCGTGACCGGAACTCGCTTCCCCCGCCGGTAGAAATAGCGTTCCATCCCCGTCCCCTCTCCGTCATCGGCGAGGTGCTACGCCCAGAAGGTGCAGGCTCGTCGACTGCTGCCGAGTCCGGGCGGGCTCGGTGGGCCGATGTTAACAGTCCGAGCAGTACAGGAGAAGGGGCTTACCGGAGCCCATTCCCGGCGTGAAGTCGTATCCTCCGACAGTTGCGCCGACCGATCCGCGGGTTGTATGCGTGACGTGCGTGGCGACGGCGCGCGCGGGCCTCCTGGACGGGGCCCTCAGCCGCTGGCTGCCGGCAACCCCCGCCAGCGGCAACGCCGTCAACTTGGGGTTTTGCTTGGGGGTTCAAGGGTTGTTGTCGGCGTGTCGTGGGGCGGGGGCGCACGTCCGTCACACCCCTCCCGAACCTGTGCCGCCGTGGCGCACGATCGTCACACCCCTCCCAAACCCGCACCGCCGGGGCGCACGAACGTCACACCCCTCCCGAACCTGTGCCGCCGTGGCGCACGAACGTCACACCCCTCCCGAACCTGTGCCGCCGTGGCGCACGAACGTCACACCGTGGCGCGCGATCGTCACACCCCTCCCAAACCCGCACCGCCGTGGCGCACGTTCGTCACACCGTGGCGCACGATCGTCACACCCTTCCCAAACCTGTGCCGCCGTGGCGCACGAACGTCACATGAGGGCGCACGTTCGTCACGACATGGCGCACGATCGTCACATGCAGAACGCTGAGGGCGCACGATCGTCACGATGGCGCAGTGACGTCACTGCGCCATCGTGACGAACGCCAGCCATCGTGTGACGAACGTGCGCCCCCACGCCGCGAACCCGGCCGGACATCACCACCGGGAAACTCGAACTCCATCCAGGACGATCTGACGTGAGCTGGGGAACTTCAGACCCCGTCCGGCGGGAGCTGGGGAAACTTGGACCCCGTCCGGGACCATCTGACGTGAGCTGGGGAACTTCAGACCCCGTCTGGGCGGCGCGCTGGGGAACCTGAGACCTCTTGGGGAACATCGCACCCCGTAGTCGAGGTCTGAAGTTCCCCAAGAAACGATCTCGAGGTAGCAGACGAAGTCCCAAGTTCCCCAGCGACACCGCGCAAACGGCAAGACGAAGTGCGAAGTTCCCCAGCCAGCCGATACCGGACCCCGAAGGAAGTCCCAAGTTCCCCAACGACACCGCGCAAACGGCAAGACGAGGTGCGAAGTTCCCCAGCCACCCGGTACCAGACCCCGAAGGCAGTCCCAAGTTCTCGGTGCGGTGGCCTTGACTGGTGGTGGTGGTGATCGCGGTGCGGATCACGCGCACCGGCACCGGCGCAATCTGGGAAATCCACGAGCCGTCGCTGAGGCGGCGACAGACCGGTAGCTTCCGGCCGGTCTTGACTCGGATCAGCAGGTCGGCGCCGGTAGCAGCGATCTGCCCGATCAGGTCTGCGGCAGCGAAGTGCGATCGGCCAACAGGATCATGCTTTCACCCAGCGGCGACACGCCCAAACCCGAGCCTCTTCGACCTCCCCGCCCACCGCTCAACCACACGGCATTGCCGCTAGCGGCCGGTGTGTTCGGCGATCAGCTGCTTCAGTGCCTCGACGTCGTTCGGCAGGTCCACCACGTGACGCTTCGCGTCCGCGAGGCCGGCGAACCGCTCGGGTATTGGGGGGTCGAACCCGAGCGCCTCGCGGATCGTGTCCGCGAACTTCGCGGGCAGCGCGGTCTCGAGGACGACGACGGGCCGTGCCGGCGCGTCTGCGGCGGGTGCGTCAGCGCCGGGCGTCGCGAGCACCTGACGGGCGACGTGGACGGCGTCGGCGGTGTGGGGGTCGACCAAGACGCGCTCTGTCTCCCAGAGGTAGCGGATCGACTCCAGCCGCAGGGCATGCGTCGAGGCGCCGGAGAGGAAGCCGTAGCGCTCGCGGATCGTCCGGAACTCGCCGGAGAGTTCGAAGTGGCCCTCGCGCGGGAGGATTTCGCCGAAGAGTTCGCGGGTGCGGGCGCCGTCGCGGCCGAGGAGGTCGAAAATGAACCGCTCGAAGTTCGACGCCTTCGAGATGTCCATCGATGGGCTCGAGGTGGCGAGCGTCTCCGCGCCGCTGCGTGGGCGGTAGATGCCGGTGGTGAAAAACTCGTCGAGGACGTCGTTCTCGTTGGTGGCGAGGATGAGGGTGTCGATCGGTATGCCCATCTCGCGCGCCACGTGACCTGCGAGGATGTTGCCGAAGTTGCCCGTCGGCACGGCGAAGGAGACGCGCTCCGCCGCCGATGCGGTGACCCGCGCCCAGCACGCGATGTAGTACACCACCTGCGCCACAACGCGCGCCCAGTTGATCGAGTTCACGGCGCCCACGTGGTGCCGTGCCTTGAATTCCGCGTCCGCGTTGACGGCCTTCACGAGGTCCTGGCAGTCGTCGAACACGCCGTCGACGGCGACGTTCACGATGTGCGGATCGTCGATGGAAAACATCTGCGCCTGCTGGAAGGGCGTCATTCGGCCGGCGGGCGTGAGCACGACGACGTCGATGCCCCTGCGCCCGAGCATCGCGTACTCGGCGGCGGAACCGGTATCGCCCGAGGTGGCACCCACGATCGTGGTCCAGGTGTTGCGGCGGCCGAGTTCGTACTCGAAGAGCGCACCGAGCAACTGCATGGCCATGTCCTTGAACGCCGCGGTGGGCCCGCCGGAGAGGTGGCCGATCGCCAGGCCACCGCTCAGGAGCGTGACCGGGACGACCTCCTCGCTGCCGAACGCCTCCGGCGTGTATGCGCGTGCGGTCAACTGTTCGAGGTCGGCGCGGGGGATGTCGTCCTCGGCGATGAACAGGGCAAGGACCTCGGCGGCGAGCGCCGCGTAGCCCGAGGTGGCGAGCAGCATGCGCCATTCCGCGAGAGTGGCGGCGTCCACTTGTGGGTAGGCCTCCGGGACGTAGAGTCCGCCGTCGGCGGCAAGGCCTTCGAGGAGGATGTCGCTGAAGGAAGCGGAGGGCGAGCCGGCGTCGGCTCGGGTGGACACGTAGCGCACGGGGTCCAGCGTACCCGGGCGGCCGGCGACCTCTACTTTCCGGGCGCCTCGAAGAGCGACTCCCCCGCAGCGACGGCCCTGCCCGTCTCCCCCGGATCGACGGCGCCCGGCCGGCTGCCCAGCACGCACACGAGCACGATCGGGGACAGTCCGCGCTCTGCGACGTCGGCCGGATCCCACGAGATCACGGGATCGCCGGCGTCGACGTCGCTGCCCTCCGCGGCGATGATCTCGAAACCTTCGCCCTTCAGCGCGATGGTGTCGATCCCGAGGTGGACGAGGATGGCGAGTTCGCCGGTGCCGGTGCCGGTGATGACGAACGCGTGCGGGAAGACCTTCGTGAGCCGGCCGGAGATGGGCGCGAGCGCGAAAGCGCCCGCCCCGACGGCGGCGCCCGCCCCGACGGCGGCGCCCGCCCCCGCGGCCGGAAGGTCCGGATCTATCGCGACGCCGGATCCCACCATTTCTGCGGCGAACGTCGGATCGGGCGCGCCACGGAGAGGCAGGACCCGCCCGGACACTGGCGCACAAACGGTGGTCATCGTCCAAGTATCCCCAAGAGGCGCACCGCGAAGAGGGCGGGCCCACCGCGAAGAGGGCGGG
>DASRMP010000032.1:0-10070 GCA_035647855.1 Actinomycetaceae bacterium
GGCCGGGGCCGGGGCCGGGGTCGGCGCAGGTGAAGCAGCGGACGATGCGGTGGTGGGCTCCGGCTCCGGTTCGGAGGACGAGCAGCCGGTCAGCGCCAACATTGCGGCCGCGATGACCGCGAGCAGCCTCTTCACGATTCAGCCTCCCAGGATGCGCTTCGAGCGGTTCAACTGTAGGCCACGGTCTAGGCTTGTAATGTGACGAACCGCCCAGTTCTGCCGGTTGAGGGTGGAATCGATCCGGAGGCGGTCGGGACTCTTTATCGGCATCTCACCGCCGCGGACTCCGGCCGGCCCGTGCTCCTCATGGTCGCCCCGCGCGCAGACCCCGGAGCGACTCTCGCACGTGTGAGCCAGTCCTGGGACGACGTCGACGTCGTGATAGCCACCTCAGGATCCACAACGGGCCGCGGTCACGTGGTGGGCCTCTCCCACGGGGCGCTGACCGCCTCTGCCGCAGCGACTCATGCGAGGTTCGGCGGAGCGGGACAATGGATCACCTCGCTGCCGATCCACCACATAGCGGGGTTCCAGGTGGTACGCCGCAGCGCTCTCGCCGGAGTCCCCCCGATCATCTACGACGGGGACCCGCACCATCTCGATCGCGAGATCTCGCGGATGCGAGCGGACATGCCCCGGTATCTCTCGGTTGTCCCGACGCAGTTGCTGCGGATCCTGGAAACCGATCCCCGGCCGCTGACCAGGCTCGACGCGGTCCTGGTGGGCGGCGCCGCCCTCCCGTCCTCGGTGAACAGACGTGCCCACGACCAAGGCGTACCTCTCGTCGCGTCCTATGGCATGACCGAGACCTCGGGCGGTTGCGTCTACGACGGCGTCCCTCTCGACGGCGTTCGCGCCACCGTGGACCGCGACGGCCGCATCCGGATCGCGGGTCCGACGCTCGCGACCCGCTACATGGAGACGATCGATCAGCCGTTTGTGGTGGAGGACGGAACTCGCTGGCTCGTGACCTCGGACCTCGCCGAGTGGAGTGGAGGACGGCTCACGATCTCCGGCCGCGCCGACGACGTCATCATTTCCGGCGGGGTCAATGTCTCGCCGTCAGTGGTCGAGGCGGAACTCACCCGGCGTTTGGGAGGGGTGTGGATCGTCGTCGGGATTCCGGATCAACGGTGGGGAAGCCTCGTTGTCGCCGTCACGGAGAACGATGACCCTCTCGGCACGATCCGGCGGGCCACGGCGCAACTGCCGACCGCCTATCGACCGCGGGCGGTCGTGAGAATGCCGATTCCGCATCTTGCTTCGGGGAAGGTGGACCGGCGGAACGCCGCCGCGCGTGCCGCCACGCACCTTGCGGGCGGCGCGGGCGAGCGCAGAGACTGATCTGATCGGGCTCGGTTTCGGAGCCTCGGAGGCGGCCCGAAGTTCCGCAGCTGCCTCCTGCGGAACTCATGGCTCACGATCGTCACACCTCTTCCCACCTCCTGGCACCGTGGCGCACGTTCGTCACATCAGGGCGTGCAATCGTCACCTCATGGCGCACGAACGTCACATCGGGGCGCATGATCGTCACACGCAGAATGCTGAGGGCGCACGTTCGTCACGATGGCGCAGTGACGTCACTGCGCCATCGTGACGAACGTGCGCCATGGTGTGACGAACACGCGCCCTCACGCCGCAGCAGCGCCAGAACCCACCGCTGCGGACCCTCACGCACCGTCTGGCCGGCACGCCGCGGAACCTGCGACACCCTGCGGAAACTGACGCCCCATGCTCGGGGCCCGAAGCTCCGCAGCCACGTGATTTGAGGCTTTCGAGGGTGCCCGGAGTTCTGCAGCCGGCTCCGGGGACGCAAAATGTCGGTTTGCGGCAGGATTCGGCCGCTCAAGCATGCAATTAGCGTCTCCGGAGTCCCATGGAGGTGCGCGGCGGAGGCCCGCGAAGCGTGCCCGAAGCTCCGCAACCCGCTCCGGGGACGCAACATGTCGGTTTACGGCAGGATTCGGCCGCTCAAGCATGCAACTAGCGTCTCCGGAGTGCCGTGGAGGTGTGCGGCGGAGGCCCGCGAAGCGTTCCCGGAGCTCCGCAACCCGCTCTCGCCAGACCTCTGCGCGACAACCCGCTGCATGAACCTTTCGGACTAGACTCCCTCCGGCACACCCGGCGCCACGCATCCGTGCTGCCCGGTGCCGGCCAGGCAAGCCCGCAGTGCCGGCCAGGCAAGCCCGCAGTGCCGGCCAGGCAACTCCCTGGTTCATCCAAACGCTGGTTCGAGAAGGAGAGATGTGGCCACAGTCGCCGACTGGCTCGAGGGCGCACGCGTGCGGACGCTGCCCGCATCGCTGTCCCCGGTCATCCTCGGCACCTTCTCGGCGGTTGCGCTCGGAGCCGGCTCGATTCCGCGGGCACTTCTCGCGGCAGGGCTCGCGCTTGCGCTGCAGATCGGTGTCAACTTCGCGAACGACTACTCCGACGGTGTCCGCGGCACCGACGACGTCCGCTCCGGGCCGCCCCGCCTGACTGGCGGCGGCAAGGCGAGCCCACGAACAGTGAAGGTGGCGGCCTTCGCGAGCTTCGGAGTCGGGGCGTTGCTCGGTCTCGTCCTGGTGGCGCTTACGGCCGAGTGGTGGTTGCTGTTGGTCGGAGCCGCCGCCGTCGTCGCGGCGTGGTACTACACCGGCGGGTCCAGGCCGTACGGCTATATGGGTCTCGGGGAGTTCTTCGTCTTCGTGTTCTTCGGCCTCGTGGCCACGCTCGGCACAACGTACACGCAGGCGCTGGAAGTGGACGCGGCATCGTGGCTCGGCGCGTCCGGCGTCGGGTTGATCGCGTGCGCCCTGCTGATGATCAACAACATCCGCGACATCTCGACGGACTCGGTCGTGGGAAAGAACACCCTCGCGGTGCGTCTCGGTGATCGCCGGGCCCGCCGAGTGTACGTACTGATGCTGGTGATTCCCGTGGTCCTCGGTGTGCTCGCGGCGTCCAGGTATCCGTGGGCGCTGCTCACGCTGGTGCTGCTGCCCGGTGTGGCGTTCCTGGCGAGGCCGGTGCTAGGCGGGAGAGCCGGGCGGGACCTCATCCCCGTCCTGAAACACACGGGGTTCTTCGAGATCGCGTTCGCCGTGGTGCTCGGACTCGGCCTCGTTCTCTGACCCGGACCCAGACCTGGACCCGGACCCAGACCTGGACCCGGACCCGCGCTCCAAGCCGGAGTCCGCAAGCGCGGCGTCCTCGTGCATCTCATCGTGGCCCTTGTGCTGCGATGCGCGCTTCCGGGAGGTGAGTCGCTGAAGTTCGGCGGCAGCGGCATCGCCGGAGCGAGGGAAGGCAATGAACGCCACCAGGAATGCCAGGACGAATGCCAGCACCCAGAGCAACGCACCCCTCATCCCCACAAGGTAGAGCACGGCCCAAGTGACGGCCACGAGCGCGACCCGCAGGAGCGTATACCGCAGCAGATGCATCACTCCACTCTATGGCCGGTGTCTCATCGCCGCTGTGGGCGAACAGTTTGGGCTCTCGGCGCCCGGAACACTTACTCTTGATCCATGGCACGCGTCCTTCCGGTCGTTCTCGCCGTAGCTCTATGGATCTACGGCCTGATCGACTGCGCCCAGACGCCTGAGGATCGTATGCCGCCTGGGCTTGCCAAGCCCGTCTGGCTGCTCATAATTCTGCTGGTCCCGGGAGTCGGTGCCGTCGCCTGGCTGGTTGTGAAGGGCATCGCCGCCGCATCAACGGATGGTCCGGGTCAGGGCCCTGTCCGCCGGAAGAAGCGCGGTCCTATCGCCCCCGACGACGACGCAGAATTCCTCGCGAACCTCGACTGGCAGGCGCGCAAGGCACATCACGAACGACTCCGGCGTGAGAAGGAAGCGAAGGCTGCGGCCGAAGGCCGAACGGCCGAGGGCCGTGCAGCCGAGGGGCAGGCAGCCGAGGGACGTGCAGCCGAGGGGCAGGCAGCCGAGAGACGCGAGGAAGACGATGCGCTCGCGGCGTTGGAGCGTGAGTTCCGCGGCGAAACCTCCGGCACACCTGCGGAAGCGTCCGGAGAGGCTGCGACCCGCACACCGGATGACCCGGATCCTGACGCCGACGAGAACGGCGACGCTGCCGCTCCCCGCGCATGACGTCGTACAGGGCCGCGCAGGCAGGCGCCCCCGGGCTCAGAAGGCGTAGCCGTGTTTGGTCGATAGCAGGAAGTTCACCACGAAGTAGTTGAGCAGCACCGCCGTGAAACCGGCGAGCACCAGGTACGCGGCCCTGCGGCCGTCCCAGCCGCGCGTGGCACGCGCGTGGAGATACGCGGCGTAGATCAGCCAGATGACCAACGTCCAGACCTCCTTGGCATCCCACGCCCACGGACGGCCCCACGCGTGCTCCGCCCAGATGGCACCCGCGATGAGGGTGAACGTCCACAGCACGAAACCGACCGCAGTGAAGCGGTACGAGATCCGCTCCATGTCGTCGGACGAGGGGAGCGGGGCGAGAATCCGCTCGGTCACTCCCCCGCTTCCGGAGGAGAAGTCCTTGGCGAGCTGCGCGACCGCGAGGACCGCCGCGATCGCCAACACCGCGACGGCGGCGATCGCAACAGAGACGTGCAGGTAGAGCCAGTAGTTGTCGAGGATGGGGCGGAGCGAGTCCGCTTCCACGTACAGGACCGCGACCGCGACCCCGAGCATCAGCACAGTTGGGCCGATCACGAACGCGCCGAGGTAGCGCAGATCGTGCCGGCGGGCCATCAGGAGGTAGAGGCCCACGATCACGAGAGTGAGGGTGATCGTGAACTCATACATGTTCGACCAGGGCACATGCCCTGCCGCGAGGCTTCGCGTGACCACTCCGAGAGTGTGGAAGACGAGCCCGAGGAACGTCGTCGACATGGCGATGCCCGCCGCGCGCCTGCGGGCGCTGTCAGCGGCAGCGGGGGTGGCCGCGCCGGCCGTTGCTGCGGAGGTGGCCACGCCGCCACCGCCCCCGGCTCCGCCACCGCCCCCGGTCGCGACCAGTTGCCGGTGCCTCACGACCTTGCCCGCAGCATCCCGGTGCGAACGCACATTCGAGAGATCGACTGAGAATGAGACCAGCGCAACCGTGTAACTGGCCATCGATGCGTAGATCAGTAGCAGGGAGAGTTGCGCGAGATCGTTCATTCACCCTTCCTGAGCTCGGCGAGCAGCGAGTCGAGCTCGGCGGGGAGTCCCGCGTCCTCGCCACGGGCGAGCGCCGCCGCCTCCACCGCCGTGCCACCGTCGACTGGGGTCGCACGTACCCAGACACGCCGTCTGGGTACGAACAACGATCCCATGAGACCCAGCATTGCCGCGACCGCAGTGCCCAGAAGCCACGGCAGTGAGGGATCGTGACGCAGATCCAGGGCGGCGAACCGGGGCAGCTCCACGAATGTGATCTCCCCCAGTCCGTCCGGGAGTTGCGCCGTCTGGCCCGGCGACAGCACCACGACAGCCGGCTGACCCGTCTCGCCCAGAACCTCGGTCATGCCCTCGGTGTCGAGTTGGTAGACGTTCTGGGGGACGCCGTCGTCGAGGCCGAGGTCGCCCTGCCAGACCCACAGGAGCATGACGGGGTTCGCGGGCGATGGGTGGGCGGAGTAGGCGCCGTCGTCGGCCTCGACGGCCGTGGGCAGCAGCTGGCCGGTGAAGCCCAGTTGGGCGCCGGTGGTCACGTCGGGGACTTTGATGACGCCGGTGGAGGTGTACTGGTCGTCCTGCGGGAGGAACGGGACGGTCCCCGAGAACGCGAGGGCGCCCGTGCCGTCGCGCACCTCGATGCGGGGCGCGTAGCCGTTGCCCGAGAGGTAGACGGCCGTGCCGCCCGTGCGTAACGGCTCGTTGGGGATGATCACAGCGGGGTAGGTGGCGTTGCCGGGTTCCGTCACGCTTACGCCGGCGATGAACGCCTCGGGCCGTCCGGTGGGCGAGAACTCGGAGGTCATCGTCTCGAGCGTGAAGCGGAACGGATCGAGGGCCGCCTCGTCCACGAGGGCGCCGGCCTCGAAGGAGTCGTAGTCGAGGACGGAGTTCGCGAACGAATGCCCCTCGACGACGAGTGCCTGCCCGCGATAGGTCGAGAGCTGACCGAAGCCGAAGGAGAGCAGGATCCCGACGAGTGCCACGTGGAACAGGAGGTTTCCGGTCTCGCGCAGGTGGCCCTTCTCGGCGGAGATGCCGTCCTCGCCGACCCGGACCCGGTAGCCGCGCAGCCGCCGCAGCAGCCGCCGCTCCACGTCCTCGGCGGAAAGCGCGGTGGTGAAAGAGACGTGCGCCGGGAACCTGGTGAGGTGGCGCGGGACGCGCGAGGGCGGCGTGCGCACCGCCCGGACGTGCGTCCTGATCCGCGGCACGATGCACCCGATCAGTGAGATGAACAGCAGGATGTAGACGGCCGCGAACCACGGCGAACCGAAGACGTTGAAGAAGCCGAGACGGTCGAGGATTCCGCCCATCGCAGGGTTGCCCTCGATGTACTCCGCGACCGCAACGGGGTCCTGGGGCCGCTGCGGGAAGAACGAGCCCGGCACCGCCGCGACGGCGAGCAGCAGCAGGAGCATCAGTGCCACCCGCATGCTGGTGATCTGGCGCCAGATCCAGCGGCCCCAGACCACCACCGGGCTGGTGGCGGCACGTTCGGTGGCGGCACGTTCGGTGGCGGCCATCAGATGACGACGGCGAAGTCGGCGATGGTGCCCTGCAACGCGGCCATGATCGTGTCCCATGCGCCGGTGACCAGTGCCAGCCCGAGCAGGATGAGCACCGCGCCCCCGATCCGGGTGATGACCACGCGGTGGCGCCGCACCCAGTTGTGCAGCCGCGGCGTACGCGTGAAGGCCACGGCGATCACGATGAACGGCAGCCCGAGCCCGAGGCAGTAGGCGAACGCCAGGATCCCGCCGCGCAGCGGCTCGCCGCCGCCGAAGGACAGCGTCAGCACCGCAGCGAGGGTGGGCCCGATGCAGGGCGTCCATCCGAGCGCGAACGTGGCCCCGAGCAAGGGGGCACCCGCAAGGCCGAATCGCGGGCTCATCTGAACGCGCAGGTCGCGCTGCAGGAACGGCAGATATCCCAGGAACGCCAGGCCCATGAGGATCACGAAGACGCCGAGGACCCGCATGATCACGTCCAGCCAGGGCGCCATCCGTGCGCCGAGCGCCGCGAACACGACCCCCAGCAGCACGAAAACGACCGTGAAACCGAGCACGAACAGCACCGTGCCGAGCAGCACACGGCTCGAGTTCGCCCGCTGCATCGTGCGGGTTCCGCCGCGGGACGCCGCCGCGCCGCGGGACGCCGTCGGGCCGCCACCCGAGCTGCTCCCGGACATTCCGCCGAGGTATCCCACGTACCCCGGGATGAGGGGCAGGATGCACGGGGAGGCGAACGAGACGAGCCCGGCGAGCAACGCAACCCCCATGGCCAGCAGCATCGGGCCATTCATGACGATCGCCGAGAACTGTTCGGCCATGACTCACTCCTCCGCAAGCGCGTCGTCGATGAGTCCGCGCAGGATGCCGGGGTCCGCCTGTCCAAGGATACGCGAGGCGACTCGCCCCTCCCGGTCGAGGACGATCGTGGTCGGCATGGCCTGGAGCGGCACCAGTCCCTGCATCGCGGCGACGGCGGTCGCGTCGAGGTCCCACAGCGATGGGTAAGGGATCGAGAAGGTGCGCTCGAAGGCCTGGGCTGCGCCGGCGTCGTCGCGCGGGTTGACACCCAGCATGTGGATCTCGGGGTAGTCCTCGGCGATCGCGACGAGTTCGGGCGCCTCGACCCGGCAGGGCGGGCACGCCGCGTACCAGAAGTTCATCACGACGACGTCGCCGCGCCAGTCCGCGACGTCGATGCCTTCTCCCTCGTACGACTCCCCCACGACCTCGACGGGCGCGCCCCGCTCATCCCGGTCCCAGGTGGCGAACGAGCCGTCACCGGCCTGGTATCCGGCACCGGGGGCGCTCTCCGGGCGGCCGATCGAGGCGCAGCCGGCGAGTCCGGCCGCGAGCGCGGCGCCGGTCATCAGGGCCGCGATGCGGCGGACGCCCGGGCGCGGGCGCCTCGCGCGCACACCTCCGCGTCTCGCGCCCGCACTTCCGCGCCTCACGCGCTTGCCTCCGGCGGCTGGCCGGGGATGTGGGCCCCGGACCTCCCGGGGACCATGTCCGCCGCGCCGCGCACGAGGTCGGCGGCGGGCTCGGCGTACGAGAGACCGACCAGTCTGCGGCCTTCGAACTCCAGCGACGTGAGGGAAGCAAGCGCGCACTCGCGACGACGCGGATCGTGCGCCAGGTGCCGGCCCTCGATGCGGAGCCGGGTGACCCAGATGGGCAACTGGTGGGATACGAGCAGGGCCTCGCCGCCGTCGGGAAGGAGGTCCAGGGAGCGGCGGATGGCGTCGCACATGCGATCGACGATCTCCGTGTAGGGCTCACCCCACGAAGGCCGCATCGGGTTGCGGTACCGCTTCCAGAACCGGGGGCTGGCGAGCATCAGGCGGTTCGAACCGAGTGCCTCGCCCTCGAAGTCGTTACCGGCCTCGATGAGGCCCTCATCGATCAGCACGGGGACCGAGAACGCCTGCGCCGTCGGAGCGGCTGATTCCTGGGCGCGCTCGAGAGGAGATGCGACGACCGCGCGGATATCGTGCCCGTTTTCGCCGATGTGTTTCGCGACGCGTTCGGCCATCGCCCTACCCCGATCCGAGAGCCGGTAACCGGGGAGGCGGCCGTAGAGCACGCCCCCGGGGTTGAAGACCTCGCCGTGGCGCATCAGATGGATGGTCGAGTGCGGCATGTGAAGCATTCTGGCACGGCCGGCCGCGCCGCCGAGGCCCGGAGGCGGCGGCTAGACGTCGCCGAGCTTCGCAAGGATCTGGCCGAACTGGCGGACCTCGCCGTCGGAAAGCCGGTCGAAGATCTGGCGGCGCACGGACTCCACGTGGTCCGGTGCCGCTCTCTCGAGAACCGCGTAGCCGTGGGGCGTCAGGATGCAGTTCACGCCGCGACCGTCGTTTTCGCACGCGGCGCGTTCAACCAGACCTCGCTTCTCCATCCGCCGCACCGTGTGGGTGAGCCGTGATCGTGAATTGACGAGTTCCTCGGCGAGTGCCGACATCCTGATCGTGCGGTCCGGTTGCTCGGACAGAACGACCATGACCTCGTACTCGTTGAGCGAGAGCGCGTGCGTACTAACGAGGTCGCGATCCAGGGCGTCTGCAATCTCCATGGTGGCTCGCAGGTAGTGCCTCCAGATTTTCTGATAGTCCTGGGAAAGCCATCGCACCTGTGGCTGTGCCGCGGTCACGTGAATCCTCCTCCACCGTCCCGGCACCCCACTTGTTGCGTGGCGGTTGCCGCGATGGTTGCGTAGTTGATGTTTCAACTATATGGTGGATCCGACCCGCAGACAACAACAATCGGGAAGGACCCCCACATGGTTCAGATCGTTCCTGGCACCTACGTCATCGACGCTTCGCACTCCGAGGTCGGCTTCTCCGTCCGTCACGCCGGCATCGCCAAGGTGCGCGGCTCCTTCACCGAGTTCGAGGGCGCCATCGAGGTCGGCGAGAACGGCACCGACTCCAAGGCCAACGTCTCCGTCGACCTCGCTTCGGTCGATACGCGCTCGGAGGCCCGCGATCAGCACCTCCGCTCCGCAGACTTCTTCAACGTGGAGGTGACGCCCACCATGACCTTCGCGTCCACCAGCGTGAAGATCGAGGACGCCGAGGACTTCGTCCTCCGCGGCGAGCTCACGCTCAACGGCGTCACCATGCCCGTCGAGATCGAGGCCGAGTACACCGGCACCGCGATTGACCCGTACGGTCAGGAGCGCATCGGGTTCTCCGGCGAGACCAAGATCAACCGCAAGGACTTCGGACTGACCTGGAACGCCGCGCTCGAGACCGGTGGCGTACTCGTCAGCGACAGGGTCAACATCGTCCTCGAAGTCTCCGCCGTCAAGCAGGCCTGACACCAGCCGTCCGCACGGCGGACCGATTCCACGAGGCCGGAGTGGCTCGCCGCTCCGGCCTCGTCGTCGTTCCTCGTTCGCCGTCGTCTGACGTCGTCCTTCGCCGACTGCGTCCCACCC
>DASRMP010000033.1:0-55807 GCA_035647855.1 Actinomycetaceae bacterium
CGTGGGCGCGGGCACGGCGGGCGCCTCAACCGCAGGCGCCGGTACGGCAGGCGCCTCCGCCGCAGGCGCCGGAACGGCGGGCGCCTCAACCGCAGGCGCCGGTACGGCAGGTGCCTCGGCCACAGGTGCCGGCGCAGCGGGTGCCTCCACCGCGGGCTTCGCGGGGCCGGGCACCGGCGGGGCAGGGGCCCGTGGTTCGGTTGCCTTCGGGGCCGCGGGAGCCTTGGCCACCGCAGGTGCCTTCGCGGTGCGCGCCTTGGCGGCCGGTGCCTTCGCTCCCGGCGCCTTCGCTGGCTTCCCCGCCTCTTCTGCCTTCTTGGAAGGGATCGTCTCGCGGACACGCCGGATCACGGGCGCCTCGAGCGAGGACGATGCGTTCTTGACGTACTCGCCCATCTCGTTGAGGGCGGCGAGCACCGTCTTGCTGTCTACTCCGAGCTGCTTCGCTAGCTCGTGGACACGCAGTCTTGCCACTGATTCTCCTGTCTCGGCCCGTTCCGAGTCAGGAACGGACGCCTAGTGCTGGCAGCTCATCGCTGGGTACTCATCGGGTGCCCATCAGCTTCCAACCCGCTTTCATGGGGTCCGGGGCCAGGAATGGCCCGTGTGATTTCCGGCCAGCCGGAGCTGGTCGGCGGCGTTGCTCGCATCGGCCGGTCCCCGCAGGGCCCGGACGAACGCGCGGCGCCTTATTGCTTGTTCGAGACACTGACCGCTCGGGTGCAGCCACGCCCCGCGCCCCGGTTCGTTCCGCCGCAGGTCGAGCACGACGTTGCCGTCACGCGCCACCCACCGCACAAGATTCGAGGCGGAGTCCCTCTTCCGGCAACCGACACAGGTGCGCGCCGGACCGGTAAGGACCTCGGACATTGTATCGCGTCGCCGGGGCGATTCACCTACCCGGGAACGTGATGCGGTACGCATCACTCGTCGGCGTCTTCCATGTCCGAATGGATGTCGATGCGCCACCGTGTCAGCCGGGCGGCGAGACGGGCGTTCTGCCCTTCCTTGCCGATCGCGAGCGAGAGTTGGTAGTCCGGCACCACGACGCGGGCGGTACGCGATTCCTCCGAGACAATCTCCACCGAGGAAACCTTCGCAGGTGAAAGGGCGTTCGCGATGAACGTGGCGGGGTCGTCGGAGTAGTCCACGATGTCGATCTTCTCACCCTGCAACTCCGCCATCACCGCCCGGACCCGCTGGCCCATCGGGCCGATGCAGGCGCCCTTGGCGTTGAAACCGGGGACGTTCGTCCGCACGGCGATCTTGCTGCGGTGGCCGGCCTCACGAGCGATCTCGGCGATCTCGACCGTGCCGTCGGCCACTTCCGGGACTTCGAGTTCGAACAGCTTGCGCACCAGGTTGGGATGCGTGCGGGATAACGTGATGTGGGCGCCACGGGGACCGCGCGAGACCTCGACCACGTAGGAGCGAAGCCGCTCGCCGTGCTCGTAGCGCTCGCTGGGCACCTGCTCGTGGACCGGCAGTACGGCCTCCACCTCGCCCACGTCCACCATCACGTTGCGGGTCGAGCGGTCCGCCTGGATGACGCCGGCGAGTAGCTCGCCGGTCTTGTCCTTGTAGATGCCGAGAATCTGGAAGTCCTCGGCATCGCGCAACCGCTGCATTATGACCGATCTGGCGGTGGCGGTTGCGATCCGGCCGAAGTCGGTCGGGGTGTCGTCGAACTCGTTGATGGGGACGCCGTCCTCGTCGAACTCGGTCGCCATCACCAGGACACTTCCGGTGCGGCGATCGATCTCGACGCGGGCCTCCTCGATGGCTCCCGGGCGCCGTTGGTAGGCGACCAGAAGTGCCTCCTCGATGGCACGCAGCAACGTCTCGAGCGGAATGCCACGTTCGGCCTCGACCATCCGCAGTGCGTTCATGTCGATGTCCACGTGACTACTCCTTCTTGGCGCTGCCGAAGTCGATTACCATGCGGGCGCTCGCCACCTCGGCGAGCGGGATCGTGGTGGACTCGAGTACGAGATCCGTGTCCGTCACCTCGTGTACGCGGCTCGTGAGGGTCCCGTCCGCCGTCGTGACCTCGACAAGGCGACCGGTCGCGCGCCGGAAGTGCCTGGGCGTGACGAGCGGGCGATCGATGCCCGGAGTGGTGACCTCGAGGGTGTAGGTGCCGCTAATCGGGTCAGTCTCGTCGAGCGCAGCCGAGACGGCGTGCGTGGCCTCCGTGAGCTGATCGGAGGTCACACCGCCCGGGCCATCCGGGAGGTCGATCGTCACTCGCACGGTCGTGCGGCGGCCCGCCTTCTTCGTTGCGAGGTCCTCCAGCAGGAGTCCGGTGGACTCGACCGCTGCGTCCAGAATCTCGCGGAGCCTCTCGTCGGGAACGCTGCTCATGGCCTCCTCCTGCATGTAGTTGTCGTTGCCATCGTAACCTGTCGCGCCCGGCGCGGTTGCGGGCGTGGCGGCCGCCGGCGATGGCACGATTGTGGCGATGAGAACCTTGCCCGGGATCGCCCTCGCCCTCTCGCTTGCGTTGGTGGCCGGCTGTTCGGTCCGCCTCGACGTACCGGACCCCACTCCCCCACCGGCCACCCCTGCGGAAGAGGTGCGTCAGCGCGAGGCCTTGCGGGCCAGGGAGTACGCGAGCACCGCGGATTTCGGCGCGGGCGTCCCCGCCGTCGAGCGAGTTGCAGCGCACGCCGGCCGCCATCTGGAGGCGCTCGGCGGCGTGTGGGAGCCGTGGCCGGAGGGCGACGGCCCCACGGAGCCAGCGTATCCGTCCCCCTCGGCGGACGTCGGCCCGTTCACGGACGTGGCGGGCCTCGCCGCCTCGTTCGCCACCACCACTCCGGAGGTGTGTGACGAAGCGCTCATCGCGGAGGACGATGCCGCAGCGACCCTGTACGCGTCGATGTGTGTCTCGCGGATGCTGGACTGGGACATGCTCGCCGCCACCACCGGGCAACCGTCGCCGGAGTTTCCCGCCCCTTCCACGGATCTCGTCACCCCAGACGCGCATCTGATCGTGACCCTCGATGCGGCCGCCTGGGCGACCGAAGTCCATGCCGCGACAGCGCGCGCCGCCGGGGATGCCGGCTGGGTTGATCTGGAGGCTCGCGCGGACCGGTTCCGTACCCTCGCCTTCGACGCCGTCACCGCCTATGGCTGGGCCGGCACCGCCGAGGACCCGCGCCTTCCCAGCTACGATACGGACGCGCTCCCGGACCAGGCCACGGTGGCCGCTGAGATCACGCGAGCATCCGTCGGCGCGATGGCGGCCGCACCTGACCGAGTGGGCATGCTGGACCTCGCCCTGGCCACGGCGATCGACGCCCAGCGCGGCGGCGTGGACCTCGGGCCGCTGCCGGGGATCGACTAGATCTCGGCGGCCCGGAGGGCTTCCTCCACCTGCGCGGCCAGCCGCTCCGCCGCCTCCGCGACGGCGACCTCTCGGCGCTCGCCGCTCCTGCGGTCACGGAACTCCACGACTCCATCGGCCAGTCCGCGGCCAACCACAACCATGTACGGCACGCCGAGAAGCTCCGCGTCGGTGAACTTGACACCTGCCGAAACCCTCGGGCGGTCGTCGTAGAGCACCTCCACCCCACGGGACTCGAGCTCGCCGGCCAGAGTCTCGGCGGCATCGAATATCTCCCGGTTCTTGCCGGTGGCGACGACGTGCACGTGGTACGGGGCGATCTGGACGGGCCAGGCCAGGCCTGCATCGTCGTGGTTGGCCTCGGCCATCGCGGCGAGCACGCGGGAGACGCCGATGCCGTACGAGCCCATGGTGACGACCCGGGATTTTCCGTTCTCGTCGAGGACGGTCAGCCCCAGCGACTCCGCGTACTTCCGCCCGAGTTGGAAGATGTGCCCCACCTCTATACCGCGGGCGAGTTCGAGCGGACCGGAACCGTCCGGGGCAGGGTCACCCGCACGGACCTCGGCGGCCTCGATGATGCCGTCGGCGGTGAAGTCGCGGCCCATGACGAGGCCGAAGTAGTGCGTGTCGATCTCGTCACCGCCGGTGATCCACGAGCTGCCCTCGACCACCCGCGGGTCGAGCAGGAGGCGCAGCCCGCCGCCGTTGCCGTCCGAATCGCGCGGGGCGCGGTTCGGCCCGGCGGCCTTCGGCCCCATGTAACCCTTCACGAGTTCGGGACGCCTGGCCATGTCCTCGTCGGTGGCGTTGGCCGCCAGCGCCGGTGAGACAACCGCCTCGAGCCGCTTCATGTCGAGCTCGCGGTCGCCCGGGATGCCTACGACTATCAGTTCCTCCTCGCCGCCCGGGTGGCTGAGCTTCACGAGGAGGCTCTTCAGCGTGTCCGCGGCGGTCCAGGGCCGGTCCTCGCGCGGGTAGTGCTCGTTGGCGTACCGGACGAGCGCCTCGATGGTGGCGGCGCCCGGTGTGGGGAGCCTCCGGGAGGGAGGCGCGCTGTCGAAGGCGACCGGCGGCGGTGCCACGGTCGTCACGGCCTCCGCGTTCGCCGCATACCCTCCGGCCGAGCGGACGAACGTGTCCTCGCCGACCGGGGTGGGGTGGAGGAACTCCTCGGAGCGGGAACCGCCCATCGCGCCGGAGACCGCCGAGCAGATCACGACGTCGAGCCCGAGGCGTGCGAAAACCCGCTGGTAGGCGCCGCGCTCGGCCTCGTAGGAGGCGGCAAGGCCGTCGTCGTCGAAGTCGAAGGAGTAGGCATCCTTCATGATGAACTCGCGGCAGCGGATGAGTCCGGCGCGCGGGCGGGCCTCGTCGCGGTACTTGGTCTGGATCTGGTAGAGCGTGAGCGGCAGGTCCTTGTAGGAGGAGCACATGTCCTTCACGAGGAGGGTGAACATCTCCTCGTGCGTGGGCGCGAGGAGATAGTCGTTCTCGCGGCGGTCCTTGAGGCGGAAGAGGTTCGGGCCGTACTCGGTCCAGCGGCCCGTGGTCTCGTACGGCTCGCGAGGAAGCAGCGCCGGGAAGTGGACCTCCTGGCCACCTATGCGGTCCATCTCCTCGCGCACGATGTCCTCGATCTTGCCGAGCACCCGCAGGCCGAGCGGCAACCAGCTGTAGATGCCGGGGGCGGCCCGGCGGATGTAGCTCGCGCGGACGAGCAACTTGTGCGAGGCGACTTCCGCGTCATGGGGATCCTCGCGCAACGTGCGGACGAACAGGGACGACAACTTGGCTACCACGATCCCCAAGGCTACCCGGTCCGGCAGGCGTACGAATTCCGCGCCTGTTCTGCGCCTGTTCGCGGGCTCCTACAGCAGGATCGTCGCGTAGGTGGCCTCCTGCTCGAAGCCCACCTTCTCGTAGACGCGGCGCGCGCCCGTGTTGTACCAGTTCACGTAGAGGGAAACGGTCGGCGCGAAAGTGAGGATGTCCGCGACGACGGCGGCCACCGCCGCGGTCCCGAACCCCTTGCCTCGAAGGTCGGGGTGCACCCACACCCCCTGGACCTGTGCGACGCCGTCCCACAGCGCGCCGATGTCGGCCTTGAACACGACGGCCTCACGGCCGTCTATCCGGTCGATCACGATGTAGGCACGGCCATTGCTGACGAGCGAGCGCACGTACTGGTTGTAACCCGAGCCCGCGCGGGTGGGGTCGTATCCGACCTCCTCCTTGAACATCGCGATCGATGCCGGGAGGAGCAGGTCGACGTCGGCGGCCTCGGCGCGCCGCACCCGCCGGTCCGGCTCCATGGCGGAGCGCGCCCGGATCACGAGGCACGGCTGGTTCCCGCGCACGTCCCGCGCGGGTCCCCAGGTGGTCTCGAGCAGGGACCACATGGGGAGCACGAGGTCGGCGTCGCCGACGATCGACGATGCACGGCGTCCGCGCTTCCGCAGAAAGGCAGAGAACGGTTCGATCGCCTCTCCCGAGCCGACCGGAACGATGTTCGAACCCGCCCAGCAGGCGGCGAGAAGTCCGTCCTCGCCGTCAATGCCGAGCATCTGCGAGCCCGCGCCGAGGTATCCCAGGTTCTGGGCGGCCAGCAGGGAGGTGAGAGGATGCGAGCGCATCAGCCTGACGGCATTCTCGAGGTCACCATCCGCGAGAGTTCGCACCCGCCCGGGAGCCCGCAGCCAGTTGCGGAACACGGATCACACCACGGACACCGACGCCGCGCCGGAAGGCGTGCCCTCGGCGTCCATCTCGGCGGCGATACGGTTTGCCTCCGCGATGAGAGTCTCCACGATCGCGTCCTCCGGGACGGTCTTGATCACCTCACCCTTGACGAAGATCTGGCCCTTCCCGTTTCCTGCCGCGACTCCGAGGTCCGCCTCGCGGGCCTCGCCGGGCCCGTTGACCACGCAGCCCATGACGGCCACGCGCAGCGGCACGGTCATACCCTCGAGGGCGTCCGTGACCTGGTCCGCGAGCGTGAAGACGTCCACCTGCGCCCGCCCGCACGATGGGCACGAGACGATCTCGAGTTTGCGGGGGCGCAGGTTGAGCGATTCGAGGATCTTGGCTCCGACCTTGACTTCCTCGACAGGATCCGCGGAGAGCGAGACACGGATGGTGTCCCCGATCCCCTTCGAAAGCAGGGCACCGAATGCGACGGCGGACTTGATCGTGCCCTGGAACGCGGGACCGGCCTCGGTCACTCCGAGGTGGAGCGGCCAGTCACCCTGCTCCGAGAGCATCTCGTACGCACGCACCATCACGACCGGGTCGTGGTGCTTCACCGAAATCTTGAAGTCGTGGAAGTCATGCTCCTCGAACAGAGAGGCTTCCCACACGGCGGACTCGACGAGCGCCTCGGGCGTGGCCGTGCCGTACTTCTTGAGCAGCCGGGGGTCCAGTGAGCCTGCGTTCACCCCGATCCGGAGCGAGACTCCGTGGTCGCCGGCGGCCTGGGAGATCTCCTTGACCCGGTCGTCGAACTTTCTGATGTTGCCCGGGTTCACCCGCACGGCGCCGCAACCGGCCTCGATCGCGGCGAAGACGTACTTGGGCTGGAAGTGGATGTCCGCGATGACCGGGATCTGCGATTTCTTGGCAATGATCGGGAGCGCCTCGGCGTCCTTGTCGGTCGGGCAGGCCACGCGCACGATGTCGCACCCCGACGCCGTCAGTGCGGCAATCTGCTGCAGGGTCGCATCGATATCGTGGGTCTTGGTGGTGGTCATCGACTGCACCGAGATCGGCGCGCCACCTCCCACGGGCACCGTGCCGACGTTGATGCGCCGCGTTGTCTTGCGTTCGGCAAGGACGGGCAACTCTTCCTTGATGGTGGGTAGTCCCAAGCTGATCGGCTGGTTCACGTTGTCCAATGTACCTTCCAGGCGCCGGACCCTCCCGGCACCGGCTTGTCAGAAGACCGGCTGGGCGATGTCCGCCCAGACCAGGATGAAAGTCATGAGGAAGAGGAGCCCGATGACGCCGTACGCGAGCGGCAGCAGTCTGGCCGTGTCCACCGGTCCGGGGTCCGGGCGTCCGGTGATGCGCGCGACCCCGCGCCGGGCGCCCTCGGCAAGCGCCCCGGCGATGTGACCGCCGTCGAGCGGGGGCAGCGGGATCAGGTTGAAAACGAAGAGCGCGAGGTTGAGCGACGCCAGCAGGCTCAGCATGTCCACCGTCCGCATCGCCAGGGTGTAGTCCTCGCTCACCGCGCCCCCGATGTTGCCCGCCATCGCACCGACACCGACCACGGACACCAGTGAACGACCCGAATCGTCCGATGCGGGGCTCAGCAGCGAGGCGATGGTGTTCCACAGTTGCTGCGGGAGGGTGACCACCGCCTCCATCGTCATGCCGGTCGCGGTCCACCAGGCGGCGACGGCGTCCGCCGGGGACTGGCGGACGAGTTCGAGCGTGGGTGTGACGCCGAAGAACGGCACCTCTGTGGTAAGCGTCTCACCGTTCTCCACCACTGCCTGACCGGCGTCGTCGAGAACGGGGCGCTCGGTCATCACCGGAGTGACGGTGAGAGTCCGTTCGGTGCCCTCCCTCTCGATCACGACCGGGAGCTGCGCCGATGGCCCCGTGCGGATGGCCTCCTGGACGTCCGTCCACGTCTCGACCGGGATGCCGGCCCAGGAGATGATCCGGTCCCCCGAGAGCAGTCCTGCCGCCGCGGCCGGCGATTCCTGCGCGCCCGGGGCGCACTCGGAGACACCCACCTGCGGAACGCACTCGGAGACCGCCGCGACCCGGGTGGTCGCCGCGCCCACACCGAGGCCCACGAAGATGATGAGCAGCGCCAGGAGCGCGAGCAGCCAGTTCATGACCGGCCCGCCGAACATCACGATCAGTTTCCGGGGCACGGTCAGGGATGAGAAGGCGCGGTTCTCCTCGCCCGGTCCGAGCTCCTCACGGCTGAGCGTCCGGGCCTCCTCGATGAGAGTCAGCCGGCCTCTCTGGTCCCGTGCCGGCTCGCCCCTGGCGGGCGGATACATCCCGGCGAGGCGCACGTAGCCGCCGAGCGGGAACGCCTTGATGCCGTATTCGGTCTCGCCGCGCTTGCTCGACCAGAGCGTGGGCCCGAAGCCGATGAAGTACTGCGGCACTTTCACGCCGAAGCGTTTGGCGGGGACCAGGTGTCCTATCTCGTGAAGACCGATCGCGAGGAGGATGCCGATGATGAGGATGAGGATCCCGATGGCGAAACCCACGTCACCTCTCTTCTCTTGTGATGCTTTCCCGCGCTGCCCGGCGGGCCCAGTCCTCTGCGGCCCTCACGGTGTCCAACGTCGCGGCGCCCCGCGGTGTTCCCTCGTGCGCGCCGAGAACCTCCGCGACTGTCTCGACGATCGCGAGCCAGGAGATCCTGCCCGTCAGGAAGGCGTCGACGCACTCCTCGTTCGCCGCGTTCAGCACGGCGGGGTGCGTGGCCGAGGCCGCGACGGCCTCGCGGGCGATGCCGATCGCGGGGAAGGTCACGTCGTCGACGGGCTCGAACGTCCAGGTGGCGGGCTGCGACCAGTCGCACGCCGGGATGGGGTAACGGCGCTCCGGCCAGGTCAGCCCCAGTGCGATGGGCAGGCGCATGTCCGGCGGCGAGACCTGGGCAATGGTGGAGCCGTCCCTCCACTCGACCATGGAGTGCACGATCGACTGCGGGTGCACGGTCACGATGATGTCGTCAGGAGCGACGTCGAACAGCAGGTGCGCCTCGATGAGTTCGAGTCCCTTGTTGACGAGCGTCGAGGAGTTGAGAGTCACCACCGGGCCCATGGACCAGGTGGGGTGGGCGAGCGCCTGCTCGGCGGTCACGCCGGAGAGCTCGGCCCGCTTCTTGCCGCGGAACGGCCCGCCGGATGCCGTGAGCACGAGGTTATGGACCTCGCTGCACCCGTCGAGGGCTCCACCGTCCGGAGCGGTGGCGCACATGCCGCGCCGGTGCACGCCACTGCGCAGGGCCTGCGCGATCGCGGAGTGCTCGGAGTCGACCGGGACCACCTGGCCCGGGAAACGCTGCGCTGCCCGCACGAGGTCGCCACCCGCCACGAGGGACTCCTTGTTCGCGAGCGCGAGCGTTGCGCCGGATTCGAGGGCTGTGATGGTGGGCTCAAGGCCCCTCGCGCCCGTGATGCCATTGAGGACCCGCCACCCGGGTCGGGCCGTCGCGGCGAGGTCTCGGGCTGCGTCGTCGCCCTCGAGGATCTCGACGGGCTCACGGTGGCCGACGGCGGTCAGCGCCTCTCGGAGCTCCGCCGCGGCTCCTTTGCGCGCGACGGCGACGACGGGCGACGACGTCGCCGCGACCTGGCGGGCGAGCACGCCGATTTCCGCTCCCCCGGCCGCGAGGCCGCGCACGCTCATGCCTTCGGCAGCGACGACGTCGAGCGCCTGTGTTCCGATGGACCCGGTTGAGCCGAGCAGGATGACCTCGGTCATTCGACGGCGAGGAGCACCTCGACGGCGCGGTCGAGGAACGAGTCGACGACGGCCTCGTCGTACGCGGACGTGCCGCGCGCGGCGGGGAACGTGTAAAGGCGAATCTGCTGAGCCGAGATGGGGGTGCCGTTCTCGAAGTAGTCGATGAGCCGCTCGCACAGCCGATCGACCTCGTCCTTGGCGTAACCCTGGCCGCGTGCGTCCGCGAACCGCTCACCCTTCGGGCGCTGGAGGCGGGGGTACAGGGTGGTGGCCCTGTCGACCGCTTTGCTGACCCACTCGTCCTCGGACGCCGCTTTCACGAACTCCGTGCGGCGACGGCGCACGAGGGCCGCCTCGAGCCGGTCGAGCGAAGCGTCGACATGGGCGGTTGAATACCCGTCGACGACGATGTCGAAGGCTGCCGCCCGAACGTCCTCCTCTGAGACCGTGTCCTCCTTCGAGCCCTGTGCGGACTCGTACGAGAGACGCGCGCGTTCCAGGAAGGCGTCCACCTGTTTGGGCTGGTACCCGCGGCGCCACCGGCCCACGCGGGGGAACATGTCCTTCATTGACTATCTCCTCTGCAGGACTTCCGCGGCGAGCTGGCCGCACGCCCCGTCGATATCACTACCACGAGTGTCTCTCACGGTCGTCGCAATCCCGGCGTTGCGGAGTGTTTCGACGAACGCGGTCTCCACCTTGGGGTCCGACGCCGTCCACATCGATCCGGGCGTCGGATTGAGCGGAATGGGGTTGACGTGTGCCCAGCCGTGGCCACGGCGGTTCAACTCGTCGGCGAGCAGTTGCGCGCGCCGGCGCTGGTCGTTGATGTCGCGGATGAGGGCGTACTCGATCGAGACCCGCCGGCCGGTCGCCTCGAAGTAGCGGCGGGCCGCGTCCAGGAGTTCGCCGACCTTCCAACGGGAGTTGACGGGGATCAGATCGTCTCGGAGTTTGTCGTCCGGAGCGTGGAGCGAGACCGCGAGCGTGACCGGGATGCGCTCCGCGATCAACTTGTCGATGGCGGGCACCAGACCGACTGTCGAGACGGTCACGTTGCGGGCAGAGATGCCGAACCCCTCGGGTGTGGGCTGGACGAGGCGCCGCACCGCGCCTATCACGGCCGTGTAGTTGGCCAGGGGCTCGCCCATTCCCATGAAGACGACGTTGGAGAGCCGCCCCGGCTCGCCGGTGAGGGTACCGGAGGCGCATTCCGCGGCGGCGATGCGGACCTGCTCCACGATCTCGGCCGTGGAGAGATTGCGGGTGAGACCCATCTGGCCGGTGGCACAGAACGGGCATGCCATTCCGCAGCCGACCTCCGAGGAGATGCAGACGGTGTTACGCCCGGGATAGGCCATGAGCACGGACTCGATACGGGTGCCGTCGAAGAGTTCGAGCAGTGTCTTCACCGTGGTGCCTCGATCCGCGGTAAGGCGCCGGACCTCGGTAGCGAGCGGTGGCAGCAGCACGTCAACGAGTCCGGCGCGGTCGGCGGCCGGAAGGTCCGTCATTGTGGCGGCGTCGCGGCTGAAATGCCGGAAGTAATGGCGGGACAACTGATCCGCGCGGAATCCTGCGAGGCCCGCCTCCTTGAGCGCGTCCTTGCGTTCGGCGAGGCTCAGGTCCGCGAGGTGGCGCGGTGGCTTGCCTCGCCGCGGCGCTGTGAACGTGAGTGGAAGCCGCCGTGCCGGATCGAGGGACTCGACGGGCCGGTAGGCCTCCGGTCCCTGGAATACCTGCCCCGCTTGGCCTGCGCGGCTCTCTCCGGCGCCGCTCATGTGACCGCCACGGTGAAGACGGCGTAACAAGCGGGCGCGGTCACGAGCATGGAATCGAGCCGGTCCAGGATTCCGCCGTGCCCGGGGAGGACGGACCCGAAATCCTTCAGACCCAGATCTCTCTTGATAAGCGACTCGGACAGGTCTCCCGTGGTGGCGGTGATCACCGTGAGCACTCCGAGGACCACGGCGGCCGTCCAGTGCGCGCCGATCACCACCACGAGCATCACGAACGCGACCGCGAGGGACAGAATCAGGGACCCTACCAGGCCCTCCCACGTCTTCCCCGGACTGATGGTCGGCGCCAGCTTGTGTTTCCCGAAGAGAACTCCCGCGATGTAGCCGCCCGTGTCATTGCCGACGACCATGAGGATGAACGTCACCGTCAGCAGGGCGCCGTGATTCTCGTGCCGGAGAATCAACACGGCGAAACTCGCCAGGAACGGCACGTAGGCCGCGGCGAACACCCCGGCCGTGGCGTCGCGTGCGGCCGCCCTGCCGCCGCCGTCGAGAACCCGCCAAACGAACACCGTGGCCACCGTGAGGATCAGGGCGATCAGCAGCGCACCCGCCACCCACCCAGGCGGACGCGACCATGCCGACCGTGCCGACCCACAAGGGGGCGATCGGGATCGAGATGTCCCGGGAGGCGAGACCTCCGGCGAGTTCCCAGATGCCGAGCACCGCGGCGACCGAGACCAGCGCGACGAACACCTCGCCACGGAAGGCGAGAGAGAGGCCTACCACCGTCAGCAGCAGGACTCCGACACCGATCGCGGAGCCCAGGTCACGGCCTGCGCGCCCGTACGGCTTCGCCTCGCTTCTCGCCTGAGTCTCCTGGGGTGCGGCCGTGGCGGATTCGCTCGGGGCGTGGCGCTCGATCATCAGATCTCGAGGAGGTCCTTCTCCTTGCCCGCGAGCAACTCGTCGACCTGATCGACGAAACGCCTGGTGAGTGCGTCCAGCTCCTTCTCTGCGCGCACGACCTCGTCCTCGCCGGCGTCCCCGTCCCTCTTCATCTTCTCGAGGATGTCCTTGGCCTTGTGGCGCACGCTGCGCAGCGAGATGCGGGCCTCCTCCGCCTTGGAACGCGCCAATTTGACGTAGTCCTTGCGGCGTTCCTCAGTGAGGATGGGAAGGTTGACGCGGATCTGCTGCCCGTCATCAGTGGGGTTCACTCCGAGGTCCGAGTCACGGATGGCCCGGATGATTCCCTGGGTGGCACCGCGGTCGAACGGGTTGATGAGGACCATGCGCGCCTCGGGGATGTTGAAGGACGCCAACTGCTGAAGCGGCGTCGGCGAGCCGTAGTAGTCCACGAGGATCTTGCTGAACATCGCGGCGTTGGCGCGGCCCGTACGGATGTTCGCGAACTCCTCGCGGGCGAAGTCGATCACCTTCTCCATCTTCTCCTCGGCCTCGAAGAGGGTCACGTCAGTCACATCTGCTCCTTTTGATGCTCTGGCCTACCGGCTGGAGACCAGTGTTCCAATACTCTCACCCAGCAGCGCTCGCGTGACGTTGCCGGGCTCACCCATCCCGAAAACGCGCATGTCGAGGTCGTTTTCCTGGCAGAGCGCGAACGCTGCGGCGTCGACGACGCGCAATCCCTGCGCGAGCGCGTCACCGTAGGTGATGTGGTCCAGCTTCTTCGCACTCGGGTCAGTGTTGGGATCCGCGGTGTACACGCCGTCCACCCCACTCTTGGCGACCAGTAGTTCCTGGCAGTGAGTCTCAAGCGCGCGCTGCGCCGCAACGGTGTCCGTGGAGAAGTACGGCATGCCGGCTCCCGCCCCGAACACCACGACGCGGCCCTTCTCCAAATGCCGGATGGCGCGAAGGGGGATGTACGCCTCCGCGACCTGGGCCATATGGATCGCCGTCTGGACACGGGTGCGGACGCCGGCCTGCTCAAGGAAGTCCTGGAGTGCGAGCGCGTTCATGACCGTGCCGAGCATGCCCATGTAGTCGGCGCGGGCGCGGTCGATGCCACGCCGGGAGAGTTCCGCGCCACGGAAGAAGTTTCCGCCCCCGACGACGACGGCGATCTGGACTTTCTCGGCGGCGGCGGCGATATCCCGGGCGACCGACGAGACGACGTCCGCGTCGAGTCCGACCGAACCGCCACCGAAGACTTCACCGGACAGTTTGAGCAGAACGCGGCGCGGCGTGGTGGTGTGTTCTGCGGGATCAGAAGGGGCAGGCATGGCGTCCTCTCGTGATGGTGTGGTGGGCGGAATCGGATACGGGAATGGCCCCGGCCTTGGAGCCGGGGCCACGCCCTGGTTGATCAGGAACCGACGCGGAAACGTACGTAACCGGTGACGGTGCCGCCGCTGGCGGAGATGATCTGGCCCACGGACTTCTTCGGGTCGCGTGCGAACGGCTGGTCGAGGAGCACGTTCTCCTTGTAGAAGCCATTCATGCGGCCGTCCACGATCTTCGGGAGCACCTTTTCCGGCTTGCCCTCGTTGCGGGCGGTCTCCTCGGCGATGTGACGCTCGGACTCGATCGTCTCGGCCGAAATCTCGTCACGCGTCAGGTAGAGCGGCGAGTATGCGGCGATGTGCAAGGCGACGTCGTGCGCGACCTCGGCGCCCTTGGCATCGGTGGCCACGAGCACGCCGACCTGGGGCGGCAGGTCCGGGGAGGTGCGGTGGAGGTAGACGTCGACGTGCTCGCCGGAGACGCGGCCGATCCTGCGGACGAGAATCTTCTCACCCATCGCGGCGGCCTTCTCGACGATGTCGAAGCCGGTTTCCTTGAGCTCCTCGGGAGTGGACGCACCCGAATCAGCGGCGACCTTCACTGCCTCGTCGCCCAGGTCGATGAACTTCTGGTTCTTGGCCACGAAGTCCGTCTCACAGTTGACCTCGACCAGGGTGCCGACCTGCTCGCCGTCCGCGGCCCGGACGTCCGCGGCCACGAGGCCCTCAGAGGCTGAGCGCCCCTCGCGCTTGGCGGCGCCCTTGAGCCCCTTGACGCGAATTATCTCGAGGGCCTTTTCCATGTCGCCGTCGGCGTCGTCGAGCGCCTTCTTCACGTCCATCATGCCGGCGCCGGTCTTCTCGCGGAGTTCGCGGATGTCGGCAGTGGTGTAGTTCGCCATTGTCTTCCTTCCGTGCGTCTGTGGTGTCAGTTGGTCGGTGTGGTGGTGCCGGGCACCGGCGCCGCGGTCTTCTCGACAGCGTCCTCGGTGGCGTCGGCCACTGCCTCCGCGACGGGGGCCACGGCCTCGGGCATGTCCTCGGACACCGGGGCGGCGGGAGCAGCGACCGGCGCGGCGACCGGCGCGGCCTCGGCGGCCGCAGGAGCCTGCACGGGAGCAGCGGCCTGCACGGCCTCGTCAGCCGCGGGAGCCGACTGCGGTGCCTCGCTCGCGTCCTCGGCGCCGAGGAGCTCGCGCTCCCATTCGGCCAGCGGCTCTTCGACCACGGCTTCCTCACCCGTGCGACGCGTGTGGCGCGCGAGAGTTCCCTCGGCGACGGCATCCGCGATGACGCGGGTCAGCAGGCCGACGGCGCCGATGGCGTCGTCGTTTCCGGGGATGCCGAAATCGGCCTCATCCGGATCGCAGTTCGTGTCCAGGACCGCGACGACCGGGATGTTCAGCTTGCGGGCCTCGGTTATCGCAAGGTGCTCTTTCTTCGTGTCCACGACCCAGACGGCCGACGGCACCTTCGCCATGTCACGGATACCACCCAGCGAGCGCTCGAGCTTGTCGTGCTCGCGCTTCATCATGAGCAGTTCCTTCTTGGTGTGGCCGGAGCCCGCGACGTCGTCGAAATCGATCTGCTCAAGTTCCTTCAGGCGGTGGAGCCGCTTGTTGACGGTCTGGAAGTTGGTGAGCATTCCGCCCAGCCAGCGCTGGTTCACGTAGGGCATGCCGACGCGCTGCGCCTGCTGCGCAACGGCCTCCTGTGCCTGCTTCTTGGTGCCGACGAAGAGGATCGTCCCTCCGTGCGCGACGGTCTCCTTGACGAAGTCGTACGCCCGATCGATTCCCTCGAGCGAACTCTTCAGATCGATGATGTAGATGCCGTTGCGCTCGGCGAGGATGAAACGCTTCATCTTCGGGTTCCAGCGCCGGGTCTGGTGCCCGAAGTGGACGCCCGACTCGAGCAGTTGACGCATGGTGACGACAGCCATGGCTCGTCCTTCCGGTGCGGATCTCTCCGCACTCCTCTGGGGGCCGCGGGGCGGCCCGGTTTCACGGTTCTTCCGGCGGCGGATGCCGCCTTGTCCTGGCGCCCGCGGCTCGGGACGCCCCCCCACCCGGACGGGTGGCGGGGACCGTTGCCCCGCGCCGGGCCCGATAACGGGCCGGTTCAGGCGCGCGTAGTCAACCTCGCGGTTGCGTGGGCAATACTAGCCGACGACGGCGCGGGCACAGTCTCCGCGCGTGGACGGGCGCGCGGGTGCGACGGAGGTCACCGCATTGAGCCCGGAACACCCGTGCGGGAGGTGCGGGAGCACGCGCCCGAACCGGAGGCAAAGGGGGGGTGCGACAAATCTCACGGCCATTTTGGGTCCGTTTTCTCGTAACCCGAGGTTCATCTTCAGATTCCTGCGCGAGACTGCTCATGTGACGGGCGAGTTTCTCATCCTGGCGCTGATCGTAATCACGGCGCTCGTTTTCGATTTCACGAACGGCTTCCACGACACAGCAAACGCCATGGCCACATCCATCGCCACTGGCGCGCTGCATCCCAAGAGCGCAGTCCTTCTCTCCGCAGCCCTCAACCTGATCGGTGCGTTCCTATCCATCGAGGTGGCACTCACGGTCACCAACTCGGTCATCCGGATACAGGATTCGGACGGCAATCCGCTCCCGGCCCTCATGGGCGATGGTGGCGGCGCCCTCCTCATGATCCTGCTCGCCGGTCTTGCCGGCGCGATCCTCTGGAACCTCGCCACCTGGGCGTTCAGCCTCCCCTCCTCGAGTTCCCACGCTCTCTTCGGCGGTCTGATCGGCGCAACGATCGCCTCGATCGGATGGCAGGGCGTGAAGTGGGCCGGCGACGGCACCCTTGACGGGGTCCTCGGGAAGGTGGTCATGCCCGCCCTCGTGAGCCCGGTGCTCGCCATCATCGTCGCCGCGATCGGGACGTGGACCGTCCTGAAGATCACGCGCGTGATCGAGGAGAAAGCGCGTGACACATGGTTCCGGTGGGGACAGATCGGTTCCGCCTCGCTCGTTTCCCTGGCCCACGGCACCAACGACGCGCAGAAGACGATGGGAATCATCACTCTGGCGCTGCTGGCGACGGGTCACTGGCATGACACGCACTCGGTGGCGCTCTGGGTGAAGGTGTCCTGCGCGCTCGCCATCGCACTCGGTACCTACTCCGGCGGCTGGCGCATCATTCGCACGCTCGGGAAGGGGCTCGTGGACATCTCCTCCCCGCAGGGCATGGCAGCCGAGTCCGCGTCCGCCGCCATCATCCTCGCGTCGAGCCATATGGGCTTCGCCCTGTCGACCACCCAGGTCGCGACCGGATCCATCCTCGGGTCCGGAGTCGGCCGATCCGGGGCGAACGTGCGATGGAGCATCGCCGGCAAGATGGCGCTGGCATGGTTGATCACCCTCCCCATGTCCGCCATCGCCGCAGCGATCATCTGGTGGATCGGTCACTTCTTCGGAGGCAGCGTGCTGGCCGCGTGGGTGATGATCGCGATTCTTGTGGCCGGCTGCCTGGCCTTCTATCGCCACGCACGGACCAGTCACGTTGATCACAGGAATGTCAACGACGAGTGGGAGTCCGCGGAACCGGCGCGCGAAGAAGTGAGGTCCTGACATGAGTACGTTGCTCGCCACACTTTCCGGCGTCTTTCACGTCTTCGTCACCAGCATCGTCTTCGGTGTCGGCCTTCCCGCCGTATTCGCTCTCGGCATGCGCGCGCACGCCTGGGGCAGCGGCACGACGCGCAAGCACGATGGGGCGGAGGAACTCCCGCCTTCCCGCCGTTTCGTGGGCAACGCACTCATGGTTGCCTGCTTGTCTGTCGTGATGCTCGGTCTCGTCATCGGCATCGGCGTCATCCTTTCCTCCGGTCTTGGCATGGAACTCACGTTCAACGGAGTCATTCCGGTCCTCGCCCCGAAGGGCTAGTTGAGGCGAGCGGCTCCACAGCGCCGGCTCGCGTCCGTCACTCCACGGGTTCCGGGACGTCGACGTCGACCACGTGCAGCGCCCGTGGAGGCTTGCTGCATGACACCTACCGCACGCCGTCACATGGCCGGGTTGGCGGCCGCCGTCGGGTTCACGATCGGTGTGGCACTCACACCGGCCGCGCACGCGGATGGCGCCGCCCCGAAGGACTGGTCGTGGCCGACGGGTGAGCCCGCCGCCGTCGTGAGGGCGTACGCGCCTCCCGAGGTGCCCTGGGGCTCCGGACACCGTGGTGTCGACCTCGAACTCCAGGTGGGTGCACCGGTGCTTGCTGCGGGCGACGGCGTCGCCGTCTTCGCGGGTAATCTCGCCGGGCGGGGAGTGGTGTCGATCGAGCACGCATCCGGGCTGCGGACCACGTACGAGCCCGTGGAGTCGGTCATCTCCGCGGGCGACCATGTGAGTCGCGGCGAGATCATCGGGTATCTCGAGGCCGGGCACTGCGCGCAGGGCTGCCTTCACTTCGGGCTCAAGGCCGGCTCGGACCTCTATCGAGACCCGCTGTCATTGTTCGAGCGGACCCGGGTGCGGCTGCTCCCGCTCGGCGGGCTCGCAGCGGCAGTGGTGTGACCTCAGGCGCGGGGGTGGGCCTGCGTGAACGCTGCGCGGAGCCGTTCCGGGCTGACATGGGTGTAGCGCTGCGTGGTCTGCATCGAGGCGTGCCCGAGCAGTTCCTGAACCGTCCGGAGGTCACCGCCGCCCTCCAGCAGATGGGTGGCTGCCGAGTGGCGCAGTCCGTGAGGGGCGAGGTCCTTCACTCCCGCCCGTGCAGTCAGCCGGTGAAGTGCTCCCCGCAGTGTTCGCGGGTCGAGGCGCCCGCCCCGGGCGCCGAGAAAGAGTGCCGGACCGGAGGTCGGCGTGACGAGTTCTGGACGGCGTGCGAGCCACGCCTGCAACGCCGTCGCCGCCGGGACGCCGAAGGGCACAACACGTTCCTTGTCGCCCTTGCCGAGCACCCTGACCGTTCGGCGCTCGAAGTCGAGGTGCAGCGTATCGAGCGCGACCACCTCACCGATCCGCAGACCGCCTGCGTACGTCAACTCGAGCGCGGCCCAGTCACGTGCCGCAGTGGCCGGGGCACCCTCCGCCTCTGACTCGGCGCGCGCGTGGTCGAGCATCTTTGCGGCGTCGTCGGCGGTCAACACTTGCGGGATCTCGCCGATGGCCTTCGGGGACGCGAGCCGCGCCCCGGCGTCTGCCGGCACCCGGCGCTCCCGGGCCGCCCAGGCGGAGAATGTCCGGGCGGCGGCGGCACGGCGTGAGAGCGTGGAGCGGGCCTTGCCGGCGGCGGCCGCATCCGCCAGCCACGCTCGGAGTGCGGTAAGAGTGAACTCGCCGGGATCGCCGGAAACCGCGTCCGGGCCCCAGACGAACGCAAACAGATCCTTCAGGTCCGATCGGTAGGCCTTGATGGTGCGCCCACCGAGGCCGCGTTCGAGCGTGAGGTGGTCCGTGAAGGCGTCGAGTGTCGCGGCGAGGTCCACATCCCTCAGGATGTCACGCGCGCCCACCTTGTCCCGGAGCGACGCACGCGGCCGGCAAGTTCGAGCGAACCGAGACCGGCCATCACCTCGAGCCGGGCAAGGCCGCTCACCCGCACGAGGGAGTCGATCTCAGCGGCCGACCTCGCCGGCAATGCGTCGAACACCCGCGAAGCCAGGGGGTCGAGTCCGTCGAGAAGGCCCTCACGCACGTCCGGCCCCTCAGCGGAGATCCCTGAACCGGCCGGGCTCATCAACTCGCGGACGTCCTCGACCCCGGTCACGCACACGGCCTTTCCCTCACGGAACAGACGGTGGCACCCTGCCGATGCCGCGGACGTGACCGGACCCGGCACCGCGCCGATGGGGCGCAGCAGGTCGGCCGCATGGTTCGCGGTCGAAAGCGCACCGGAACGGTGCGACGCCTCCACCACCACGGTCACTCGCCCGAGGGCGGCGATGAGGCGGTTGCGCGACAGGAACCGGTAGCGCGCAGGCGACGATCCGGGCGGCATTTCGGCGACGATCAGACCTCGCTCGGCGATTTGTGCCAGGAGACCGGCGTTCCCCGCAGGATAGAAGCGGTCCGCTCCGCCCGCGAGCACCGCGATGGTGCCCGCCCCCTCGGGAGCGGCGAGGGCACCCCGGTGCGCGGCGGCGTCGATGCCGTACGCCCCTCCCGAGACGACCACGCATCCCGAGTCCGCGAGACCATACCCGAGTTCCCCTGCAATGGTTTCGCCGTATCGTGTCGAGGCCCGTGACCCGACGACGGAGACCACACTCGTCCCGGGGCGCTCCTGTTCCTGGTGCCTGCTGCCGGGGATCGGCAGGACTCCACGCAGCCAGAGGACGTGAGGTGCGAGGGTTTCGAGGTCCCGGAACTGCACCGGCCACTCCGGGTCTCCCGGCATGATGACCCGGCCTCCGATCCGCTCGAAGGCCGCCAGGTCCCGCTCGACGTCGAGCGTTTCCAGGCGGGGCGCCCAACGGTCCACACACGCGCGGGAGACGCGTCCCAGTGACCCTCGATTCCCGGCATGGTGCCGTAGCCAGGCGAGCGCCTCGACCGGACCGAGCCGGGCCACGGTCTCACCCGCGTGCGGGTCGGCCGGCTCGGCGATCCTCGACCATGCAATGCGGGCCATCCGCTCGTCGTCACCAGTGAGGTGCATCTGATTCTCCGATCCTGAGGGTTGTGGCGGCCGCGAGATGGGCGGCCGAGGGTGTGCCGGCGCCGTCGAGGTCGGCAAGAGTCCACGAGAGGCGGAGGACGCGGTCGAGTCCCCTCATGGTGAGGTCACCGGTGTCGACGAGACGCTCGAGCCGGGACAGCATGGGACCACGCGGGATCTTGCCACTGCCGCGCAGCCAGGAGCCGGCCGCACCCGAGTTCAGCGACCATGGCAGCCCCGCGTATCTGCGAGCCTGGCGATCGCGCGCGGCCGCCACCCGCTCGCCGACCACGGCAGAGGACTCGCCGCGCTCCCCCAGCGCGACCGTCGCACGTGTCACGCGTGGCACCGTGATCCTGATATCGACGCGGTCGAGCAGCGGGCCCGTCAGGCGTGATGTGTAACGCCGTCGCACACCGGCGCCGCATCGGCATTTCACCCCGGACTTGCCGCACGGGCAGGGATTGGCGGCCATGACCAGTTGGAAACGAGCCGGATACCGTGCCGATGCCGCAGCGCGATGGAGCACCACCTCGCCGGATTCGAGCGGCTGGCGAAGGGTCTGCAACACTGCGGTCGGGAACTCCGGAGCCTCATCGAGGAACAGCACGCCCTCGTGCGCGCGGGAGACGGCTCCTGGGCGCGGAATGCCCGAACCGCCACCGATGATCGACGCCTGCGACGCCGTGTGGTGCGGCGCCTCGAAGGGTGGCCGCCGCACGAGGCCCGCACCGGGAATGAGCGTCCCGGCGAGCGAGTGGACCGAGGTGACGGTGACGGCGGCCGCGTCGTCGAGTTCGGGGAGAATGGATGGCAACCGGCTTGCGAGCATGGTCTTGCCCGCGCCCGGTGGTCCCTGCATGTAGAGGTGGTGCCCGCCGGCGGCCGCGACTTCGAGGGCGAGGCGGGCGTGGTCCTGGCCGAGGACGTCAGTGAGGTCGCCGCCGGCACCGTTGGACATCCCTGCCGTGGGCGGGGCCGCGACCGGTGGCTCGGCCAGCTGCACCACGGATTGGAGCCCATAGCGGCCGAGGATGTCGCCGAGGTGTGCGGCGCCGATGACGTCGGCTCCCGGGACGAGAGATGCTTCTTCTGCGTTCGCCTGCGGCACGACCACTCGCCGCCGCCCTGCCGCGACTGCTCGCGCCACCATCGGCAACACGCCACGGACGGGGTGCAGCCGGCCGTCGAGACCGAGTTCGCCGAGGTGCACCGTGGAGCGGGCCTCGTTCCGCCCTGGTATCGAGCCGGTCGCCACGACGGCGACGGCGAGCGCTACGTCGAACGCGCTGCCGGATTTGGGCATCGACGCGGGTGAGAGGTTCACGGTCACCCGCCGCTGGGGCAGGTGCATTCCGCAGGAATTGAGCGCCGCCCGGACCCGCTCGCGCGCCTCGCCGAGTGCGGCGTCCGGCAGGCCCACGATCCGGAACGCCGGCAGCCCCGAGGCAAGTTGCGCCTCCACCTCGACGATGTGCCCCTCGAGCGCCACAAGTCCGACCGAGAGCGTGCGACCGAGGCTCACTCCCCCACCCCCGCCAGGTGCTCGACCCACGGCGCGCCGGCGCGCCGCAGCGTCACGGCCACCGCATCAAGCCGTATGGGACCTTCGTGCGGATGCTCGGTGAGCCACGCCCCGGCGAGGCGACGCAGCCGCGCCACCTTCTGCCCGGTGACCGCCTCGAACGGATGCCCGTGGCCGGTGCCATGGCGCGTCTTCACCTCGACGAAGGCCAGTGCCCCGCACGGGTCGACAGCGACGATGTCGATTTCCCCGGCCTTGCAGCGCCAATTGCGGGCGAGCAGGCGGTAACCGGCCTCCTCCAGATGCCGTGCCGCGAGCCGTTCGCCGTACTCTCCGATTGCTTTCGACTGGACCGTCATGACCCGAAGGCTCGCCGATCCGGCCGGGCGGCGCGGCCGTCATTTACGAATCTGTGGAGGGGGCCGCGTCAACGCGGCTGTGAAGAAACTGGCGAAGGAATGGCTAGAGGGCGATCTCGGGCTTGTTGAGTTCCTCGATGTTGACGTCCTTGAACGAGACGACCGAGACTGACTTCACGAAACGTGCGGAACGGTAGACGTCCCAGACCCAGGCGTCCGTGAGCTTGAGTTCGAAGAACACCTCGCCACCTGCGGTGCGCGGCTTTATGTCGACCTGGTTGCACAGATAGAAGCGCCGTTCGGTCTCCACCACGTAGTTGAACAGGTTCGAGACATCCCGGTACTCGCGGTAGAGGTCGAGTTCGAGTTCCGTCTCGTACTTTTCGAGGTCTTCTGCGCTCACGCGACCATCATGCCATCGAGGCAGCAGTTGTCCCTGCACCGCCTGTGCCGGCGGTGTCCGTCAACGCCTTACCGGTGCCCGCGAGCCGCCACGATCGCCGGTGGTGGTCGCACGGCCCGTGCGCCCGGAGCGCCGCAAGATGCCCGGGGACGCCGTAGCCCTTGTTGGAGGCGAACCCGTAGCCGGGATCCTCAAGAGTTTCCATGTAGGCGTCCCGCCGCGTCTTCGCGATCACGCTCGCCGCTGCGACGACGGCGCAGTGCGCGTCCGCCTTCGGACGCACCACGATCTGCCGGAAGTCCAGGTGGGGCAGGTCGGAGTCGAGCAGCGTGGTCTCGAGCCAGTTGTGCGACCCGTCCAGGATCGCGGCGGTAGGCAGGGGTGCGAGTCCGGACTCGGCGAGTTCCGCGAGCGCCCGGGAAGCGGCCAGCCGCAGCGCCGCGATGATGCCGCGCTCGTCTATCTCGGCCGCCGTCGCTGATCCCACGGCGCTTGCCGCCACCCAAGTCCGTGCGCGTGCGGCGATCTCCGGACGTGCCGCCGCCGTGATCAGTTTCGAGTCACGCAGTCCGTCCGGGATCTGCGGCGCCGTCGTCGGCGTGACGACGGCCGCCCCCACGCACACTGGCCCTGCCAGTGCACCCCGGCCGACCTCGTCGATACCGACGAGCGCCTGATGGTGGCCGAGAAGGGCCGCCTCGAGCGAACGGTCCGGGATCACGGGTCCGGCACCGCCACAAAGGCTGCGTCCCCGCCGCCCAGCCACGACATGCGGTCGAAGGGGTAGACGATGTAGGCGGCGCGCCCGCTCACCAGTTCGACAGGCACGAATCCGCCGCCTTCCTGACCGATTTGTGCGCGAGAATCGCGGGAGTCCTGCCGGTTGTCACCCATCATCCACAGGGAGCCCTCGGGGACGATGACCTCGAAGCTGACCTCGGACGGCACGACGCCGTCGTCAAGGTACGGCTCGGCGATGTCCGTCCCGTTGACGCTCAGGCGCCCGTCCGTGCTGCAGCAGCTCACGCGGTCACCCGGAAACCCGATGACACGCTTGATCAGGTGCTCCCCGGCGTTCTGCGGCAGGACTCCGATGAAGGTCAGAACGTCCATGGCGGCCTTCTGGAACCCACTCGGCAGTTCGGCGGGGGGCGCCAGCCAGCCGCCGGGGTCCACGAACACGACCACGTCGCCCCGGTTGAGTTCGTCGAGGTCGCCGGCCATTTTGTTGACGATGATCCGGTCATCGACCATGAGCGTCGACTCCATGGACGACGACGGGATGTAGAACGACTGCACGAAGAACGTCTTCACGACGACGGAGATGGCGAGCGCGACGATGAGCACGAACGCCGTCTCGCGGAGGCATCCGCCCCTTCGTGGCGGCGCGACGTGTTGGGACTCGGCCTGGCTCTGGTGTGACGTGGCCCCTGGTTTGGAGAGAGATTCTCCGAGCCGAGGACGCTCTGCCGGCTCGTAGCGCCGTGGCAGCTCCTCATGGGGTCCGTCCGTCACCCGCCCAGCCTACCTTCACGAAAAACGACTCGGGCGCCCGGCTCTCCGAACCGAACGCCCGTATCGAGCAGGGGGACTACTTCGCGACGGTATCGCGACGTTCCTTGATCTTGGCGGCCTTTCCGCGAAGGTTGCGCAGGTAGTACAGCTTGGCGCGGCGCACGTCGCCCCGGGTGACGATCTCGATCCTGTCGATCGAGGGCGTGTGAACCGGGAAGGTGCGCTCCACACCGACACCGAAGGAGACCTTTCGGACAGTGAAGGTCTCACGGACGCCGTCGCCGGAGCGGGCGAGCACAACTCCCTGGAAGATCTGGACACGCGCGCGGGTGCCCTCAACGACCTTCACGTGCACCTTGACAGTGTCTCCGGCGCGGAAAGCGGGAATGTCGCTGCGGAGAGACGCGGCGTCGACCTTGTCGAGCTTCTGCATGGTGTACCTCTTCCCGCACGTGCCACCGGTCACGCGCGCTCCTGCGGCGGTGACCCGCCGCAATAGTAAGGGGTGCGTGCCACTGTTGAGAAGGATCCTCCCCGGAGGCAGAGAACCGTTCCCGGCCGGTGAGGCCGCGTGACACGTGCCGAACTAGTCTGCCACAGCGCCCGGCATGGTTTCCACCACGGAACGGGCCCATACGGCGTCATCCTGCTCACGTCCACCGACCAGGAATCGCCTCGCGCCGACGTTGGCGAATCCACTGCGGGCGTAGAACTTCTGCGAACGCCGGTTCCTGAGGTTGGTTCCGAGCCAGACCACGTCGATCGGCTGGCCCTCGACCCGGATCCCGCCCAGGGTGGCGAGCGTGGCCTCCATCAGCGCCTGGCCCATGCCGGTCGAGTGGTGCTCGCTCCGCACGTAGATCTTCGAGAGTTCGGCGGCGGGCCGCTGTGGCACGATCTTGGCCACGTCATCGGCGTATGGTTCCTCGTCCGCTGTGAGTGGGATCACCGCGAGCGTGTAGCCGGCAAGGGCGTCGATGCCATCGATCTCGCCGACAAGTACCAGGTATCGCTCCGGCTCGGTGAGGTACTCACGGAACCGCCGAGGCGTGAGGTTGCGGGAGATGAACACCGCAATATCGCGCTGCGTCAGCTCGGGCGGGCACGCCAGCGGGAACGTGGCGGCGGCGAGGTTCGCGAGCGCGTCCGCATCCCGGGGACGCGCTCGCCGGATCCGCATCCTTCTCAGTCCGGTTTGCGTCACCGCCCAGCCGAGACGGGCGAGGGTCGCCCGGTCGCCCTTGTCGATCTGCTCGGGCCGGAGTGCCGCGGCCATATCGGGCCGGCGAGTGACCGTGCGTTCGAGTGCGCGGTCGCGGCGCCATCGCTCAATCTGCGCGTGGTTGCCGCTGAGGAGGACCGGTGGCACTTCCAGCTCCCGCCACTTCGTCGGCCGTGTGTATCCGGGGTATTCGAGCAGGCCGGCAGTGCCGTGCGATTCCTCTGCCAGTGACTCCGGGTTGCCCACGACCCCGGGCAGCAGCCGCGCCACCGCCTCCACGAGGGCGAGCGCCGCCACTTCGCCGCCGTTCAGCACGTAATCGCCGAGCGAGTACTCGAGCGTCTCGAGGTTCTCGCCGGCCCCGCCGGTCTCGCCGTAGTGCTCGGCAACGCGCGCGTCGATCCCCTCGTAGCGTCCGCACGCAATCACCAGGTGGTCCACAGTCGCCAGGTCCTCGACGATCCGCTGTGTGAGCCGTGTCCCCGACGGCGTGGGGATCGCCAGGACCGTGCGGGGTCCTGCCGAGCCGTGGGCGTCGTCCGGAACGCTGACCTCGGCGGCAAGGACCTCGTCGATGGCGCTGCCCCAGACGTCCGGCTTCATGACCATGCCCGCCCCGCCGCCGGTGGGTGTGTCATCGACTGTGCGGTGCGCGTCGTCAGTCCAGTCCCGCAAATCGTGGAGGGCGAGTTGGAGGTGCCCCGCCTCGGCGGCCCTGCCGATGAGCGAGAGCTCGAGCGGGGCGAGGTACTCAGGGAAGATCGTGATGATATCGATACGCATTATTCGTCAGCCTCTCCGTCGAACAGTCCACCCGGTGGGTCCACGACGACTCCCTCACCGGACACCTCAGGAACAAGTGTCGTCACGAACGGCACGCGGACCTCGCCGCCAGGCGTCGCCACGACGAGCAGGTCCTGCGCCGGCCCGGTCTCGACGGCGGCAACAGTCCCCAGCGATCGTCCGTCCGTGTTCGTGACCGGCAGCCCCACGAGTTCCTCGATGTACCACTCGTCCGGCTCGGACTCCCATTCCTCGGTCTCGATCGAGAGCTCGGCACCGCGCAGACTCTCGGCGCCCTCGCGGTCTTTGATCTCCTCGAAGCGCAACTGCCAGGAGTCCGCGGTGCTGCGGGCGTCCGCGATCGTGAGCTCGGGATGCTCGGCGGACGACGTGTCAAGGATGACGCCGGGCCGGAATCGCACGCGGGGATCGTCCGTGCGCACGATGAGCTTCACGTGGCCCTTCAGCCCGTGCGGCCCCGCAACAGTGGCGACAACGAGTTCCATGCCTCGATTATCACCCTCTTTGCAGGGACTGGTTCCGGCTGCCCTCGGGTCGGGCGGTCTCAGGGAGGCTCCGCCCATTTCACGGAAGGGTCCCCACGTGGATGGTGTCGTCCTCGTCCCACGCCAACTGGTCACCACAGAGGGAGGGAAGCCCCGCGATCTCGGTGGTGCCGAGCCGGTAGATGCTCCCCTCCGCGAGTTCGAGCACGTACTGCTCCCATGGCCCGTCATCCTCCGGGCGCCCCTCCGACCAGGCGATCCAGCCGTCCGTCACGGCCACGTGCCGGGCGGGGTCGTCGAGCACCACGAGGGTGGCCTCCCCGTCTTCGACGACGACGAGATATGGCTCCTCGCCCTGTCCCCGTTGGAAGGTCATGACGAGGAGTTCTCCCGAGCGGGAGGACGCGGTGGGTGTGAGGACCATGCCGGCGGTGCCGCCGGCGCGAGGACGACCGGAGAGAAGCAGCACGTCCCGCTCTGGGGTGATCTCGTGCAATTCGAAGGCGCCGGGATCCATCTCCTCGGCAACCCCTGGCGTGAGGGAGTAGAGGGCGCCGCGGTCGGTGTGGCCGAGCATTTCGCCGTTCTCCGCCGCGATGACCCAAGAGCCGTCAGTGGTAACCAACACGATCGGAGATGCATTGAGTTCTCCGGTCCCTGGCTCGTTCTCGTGGGCTTGGAGCCAGATGCCGCCATCTCCGGCGATGGTCGTGTAGCCCGCACTCCAGGGAGTCATCGCGGTGTCGAGCAGCGTGGTAATCCCGTCCGGATCCAGTTGCACCAGAATGAGGTCCGGTTCGAACGCCTCGCCGGTTTCGAAGAAGAGCAGGACTTTGTCATCTCCGGCTGCGGGGCTGTAGAAGTGGCTGCTCACAGTCTCGGAGATCGCGACTCCCGACGGGCTTCCGAAGCGGGCGCCGGCGTCGTTGCCCTCGGCGAAGAGACCGGTCAGGCTGCCATCACACGCGACGTTCGCCAGTTGCGTCGCCTCCCAGGCGTACTGCTGTTCTGTGCCGAGTGCGACGAAGACCGCCGGCTCGTCCAGCACGGTGGTCACCGGGATCTCGGCGCCCACGGCGTCGAAGAGCTGAGGCAGGTTGCTCGGGCGGGCCACGTCAGCGGTCGCTTCGGCTGTGGATGGGGTCTGCGGTGTGGGCGTCCCATCCCCGTCGGGTTCGCCCGTCGACGTCGTACATGCGGCGAGGACCAGGGCAGCTACGAGGACGGGAACTGCGGAGAAGACTACGGGTGAGCGGCGGCGCATACTCGATTCTGACGTTCCTCGTTGCCGGGTGCCAGGTTCATCGCCGGCATCTCGCCTCAAGGGATGCCAACGTCTGTGCGGACGGCGGGCTCAGCCCGGTGGGTAAGCCTGCGAGCCGAAGGTTAGGGCCCACACGCTAACCTTCAGCTCCCGGCCTAACCCATGGCGCACAAAGCCGCGCACAGCCGACCGCAGCGACCCCGGAATCGGGCCGAAGTGACGACGAACCCGGCACCCCCAACAGCGGGGAGCCGGGTCCGATCAGATGGTTGGCGCGCTCAGCGGCCGTCGGTGTCGACAACATCGACGCGAACGGGCCCCTTGGCGAGTGCACCGATCACGGTCCGAAGCGCCTTGGCCGTGCGGCCGGAACGGCCGATGACGCGACCGAGGTCGTCCGGGTGCACGCGCACCTCGAGCATCTCGCCGCGGCGCATCGACCGGGAAGAGACGCGGACCTCGTCCGGGTGGTCGACGATCCCACGGACCAGGTGGTCGAGGGCGTCGGCGAGCATCAGGACTCCTCGGGCTCGGCCGGCGAGTCAGCGGACTCCGGCGAGTCAGCGGACTCCGGCGAGTCGGCGGACTCGGGCGAATCGGCGGACTCCGGCGAGTCAGCGGACTCCGGCGAGTCAGCGGACTGGGGAGAGTCACTGGACTTGGCAGCCTTTTCGGCCGCCGCCCTCTCCGCAACCGTGGCCTTCTTCAGTTCGGCCGCGTCGTCGGCCATCTTGATCGCGGCAGCGGCGTCGGACTTCTCTGCCTTGACCTTCAGGGTGCCCTCGGCGCCCTCGATGCCCTTGTGCTTCTGCCAGTCGCCGGTGATCTTGAGGAGCGCCATGACCTGCTCGGTCGGCTGTGCGCCAACGCCGAGCCAGTACTGGGCACGCCCGGAGTCGATCTCGATGAACGACGGCTCCTCTGTCGGGTGGTACTTGCCGATCTCCTCGATCGCGCGGCCGTCGCGCTTGGAGCGCGAGTCCATCACGACGACCCGGTAGTACGGTGCGCGCATCTTGCCCATGCGCTTGAGTCGAATCTTGACAGCCACTTGTGTGGAATCTCCTGTATCTGTTCTGAGCCACGCCAGAGCCCGGTGGGATTCGGGCCGTGCGGGACTCGGGACTTGGCTTCAACGAGTGAGAGGGCCTCGAGGCAGCCGAGTACGCCTGCCCATTGTGCCAGACACCGCCCCGCGCCGGTACCTGCGAAGTGCCGGTCAACGTCCAAGGCGGGTGTGATCTGAACGACCACACCCGCCTGACCGGGGGCTCATACCGCCGCCTGGTCGCTCCGCCCGGCCCCTCCTGCCGGGCGGAAGCTTATGGGACTTTGAGCCGGCGCATCATCAGAATGTAAGCAGCACCGGCGAGAGCCGTGTGGATGAGTCCCTGGATGACGCCGAAGGTGCTGAACCAGTCATACCAGCCCCAGCGGAAGTGCTCCGCCGCAATCGGGATGACCACGAAGATCAGGACCAAGGCGATGACGCCGACCAGCCAGTGGAATCGGACGAAGACGACGCCCACCGCCAGGCCGAAGAGCAGCCCCGCGAACACGCCCACCGTACCGATCAGAACAGCGATCGCGACGTCGCCGAGCCCGGGGTCGACGCCCATGGCGTCGAACAGACGCTCGGTCATTTCGAGGTTGAATGTGCTCTCGAGCAAATAGACCACGAAGGCGGCAAGCCCGAGCGTGATGGTCGCGATCGCCGTCGTGATGAGGTTGGCGATCGTGATGTTGCGCCTCGTGGCCCCCATGGCTATGGGGACGCGCGAGAAGCCCGCCCCCATGATGATCGCCTGGACGAACGCGGCGATCAGGGCAACTACCAACGTAATGCCGAACCACGTGGTGTGCACATGGTCGCCCTCGACGGTGATACCAACCCGGCCTCCGGACCACTCGGAGAAGAGCCAACCGACGAGGGTGACCACAACGCCCCCCACCGCTGACCAGGCCATCGTTTGGAAGATATCAGCAGTCAGATTCCTTGTGAGGCGCCGGATCTGGCCGGCGTTGGCCGAACTGCTCGAGGTGCGAGGACTGACGGCGGTTGTCATCGCTGGATTCCTTCCTTGCGGGCCCCACTCACGGCGATCAGGACATCGGTGAGCGAGGCGACCTTGCCTTCTGTGGAGAACTGCCGGCGGACACTGTCGGTGTTGCCTGCGGCGGCCACGCGGCCGCGGTTGAGCACGATGACGTCCTCCATGAGGTCTTCCACCTCATCGAGGAGGTGTGAGGAGAGAATGATCGTGCGGGGGTTTGCGACATAGTCGGCCATCAACTCGTCGTAGAACATGCGCCGGGCGACGGCGTCCATGCCGAGGTAGACCTCGTCGAAAATGGTGAGCGGGGCCCGTGTGGCGAGGCCCATCGCGGCGGACAGTGCGGAACGCTTGCCGGTGGAGAGCTTCTCCGGAGTGCCCTTCACGCGCACCTCGAACTTGTCTAGGAGTCCGTAGCAGTAGTCGTTGTCCCAGAAGGGATTCAGGTCCGCCATCCACTTCAGCGTCTGTTTGGTCTTGGAGTCCTCCCAGACTCCGCCCTTCTCGCGCATGAGGCAGATCTGCGTGGTCACCTCTGCGTTCTCCCAGGGGTTGCGGCCGCCGACGGCAATGCTGCCGGTCTGTACGGGTCGCAGCGCGGCGACGAGAGAGAGCCACGTGGTCTTGCCGGCGCCGTTCCGCCCGACGAGTCCCGTGATGGTTCCGGGGCGCACGCTGCAGGTCACGTTGTCCAGGGCGACGACGTCACGGAATCGGTGGCTCAGTCCGATAGTTTCGATTCCGAGCGGGGTGGTGCCGGCTCTCATTTCTGCTCCCTGTTGATGTAGTCGACGAGGGCGGACCGCGGGATCCCGAGGAGTTCCGCTTCTTCGAGTGCCGGATCGAGGGTGTCCGTGAAGTAGTCTCCGCGCATCGTGCTGCGGAGGGACTCCCTGGCACCGCTGGCCACGAACATCCCAATGCCGCGCCGCTTGATGAGAAGCCCATCGTCCACGAGCAAGTTCATGGCCTTGGCGGCGGTCGCCGGATTGATACGGTACGTGGTCGCATACTGGGTGGTTGACATGACCTGGTTCTCCTCCTCCAACTCTCCCGAGAGGATGTCGCGCCGGATCTGCCCGGCGATCTGCTGATAGATCGGTGTCCGATCGTCGAACTCGCTCACCTCTCCCCCTTCCCTGGTTCGTTACATGACTAGTGAACCACTTAATCGACGACGTGTCAACAGCGCCTTCGAAGAAGGAATCGGAGCGTGCACGCCCGGAGAACCGCTCTCCTCTGTGGTTTCGGCCACGCTGTCCGCGGCGAACGCCGGGATGCGATCCGAATCGCGCCTGGACGAGGCTTGCTCAGCGAACGCTTACGCCGTGCAGCAGGACGGCCTTCGGCCGGGTCAGGTTCGCGACGTCGTCGCGGGGGTCATCCTCATAGACGACCACGTCGGCCGGCTCTCCTTCGCCCAGAGCGGGCGCGCCGAGGTACTTCCGGGCCCGCCAGGTCGCGAAGTCGACGACGTCGGCCGCGTCGATGCCGGCCTCCTGCCAGCGCATCAGCTCGGCGGGCAGTGTGCCGTGCCCCAGGGTTCCACCGGCATCGGATCCCGGCAGCAGCTGGACTCCCGCCGCCGCGAAGTCCCTCACCTGCTGGTGCCGATGCTCGTACATGCCTTGCATCTGGTCCGCGTAGGCCGGGAACCTGGCACCGGCGGCCGCCGCGAAGTCACAGAAGTTGTCCACCTGGCGGAGAGTCGGCGTCACGGGGATTCCGCGGCGGGCGGCCTCTGCGATCTGGTCGGCGTCCATGCCCGTGCCGTGCTCGATGCAGTCGATGCCCGCGTCGAGCAGCGGTCCGATGCTCGCGTGGCTGAACGCGTGAACAGTGACGCGTGCACCGTTCTCGTGGGCGGCCGCAATCCCGTCCTTGAGGACCTCCGCGGGCCAGAGCGGCGCCACCACGGCGTCCGCGCCCATGGACCGGTCGAGCCAGTCCGCGACCAGCTTCACCCAGCCATCCCCGGCCCTCGCCTGGCGCGCCATCTCCTCCGGCAACTGGGCCACGTCATCAAGTTCCACGGCGTACCCGCGGATGTACCGCCTCGGCCGGGCGATGTGGCGCCCGGCGCGGATGATACGGGGCAGGTCCGCGCGCTGGTCCACCCAGCGCGTGTCCATGACGTTGCCCGCCTCGCGGATCAGGAGCACGCCGGTGTCCCGATCGGCGATCGCGTCGGCCTCCGCCGTCGCGAGATCGGTCGCGCCGTCGGCGCCGAGGCCCACGTGGCAGTGCAGGTCGACGAGGCCGGGGAGTGCGTAGCCAGAGATCGTGGAGATGCTCCCACTGCTGTCCGCCGTGGGCGGCTCGTGCAGAACCGTTCCCCCGCTCACCCAGGCCTGGTCACGCTCGACGTGTCCGAGGATCGGACCCGTGAGATGAATCATTGGAAGTACTTCTCGAAGCTCTTCGGCAGCTCGAGCTGGGACGGGTCGAGGTCGGCGAGATCGCTCTCACTCGCGCCCCCGGCACCGAACGCCGCGCCGGACGCGGCGGCCTCCCTGCGCCTGGCCTCGGCGGCCTCACGCATCTCCATCTCCTGACGGGCACGCTTCGCAGGGTTCCCGGACTTGCCCCTCCTCTGCTGCCGCTGGGGCGCCATACGGCCCTTGGACTTCTTCCCCATGCCTGGCATGTTGCCCATGCCGGGCATCCCGGCCCCCCGGGCCATCTGCTTCATCATGGTCTTCGCCTGGTCAAAACGCTCGACCAACTGGTTGACCTCGGTGACCGTGGTCCCGGAACCCTTTGCGATGCGGGAACGGCGGGAGCCATTGAGAATGCGGACATCGTCGCGCTCCGCGGGAGTCATCGACTGGACGATCGCCTCCACGCGGTCGACGTCGCGTTCGTCGAAGTTCTCGAGCTGCTCGCGCATCTGGCCCATCCCCGGCAGCATGCCGAAGATCTTCTTCATCGAACCCATGCGCTTGATCTGCTGCAGCTGGCTCAGGAAGTCGGTGAGGGTGAGTTCCTCCTCGCCCGCGAACTTCGCGGCCATCTTCTCGGCCTCGTCCGCGTCGAAGGCCTTCTCGGCCTGCTCGATGAGCGTGAGCACATCGCCCATGTCGAGGATGCGTGAGGCCATCCGATCGGGGTGGAACACCTCCATATCCGTGAGCTTCTCGCCCGTGGAGGCGAACATCACGGGCTGGCCGGTGACGGTCCGGACCGAGAGAGCCGCGCCACCGCGGGCGTCGCCGTCGAGCTTGGTGAGGACGACGCCGCTGAACCCGACGCCGTCGCGGAAAGCCGTGGAGGTGTTGACGGCGTCTTGACCGACCATCGCGTCGAGGACGAAGAGGATCTCGTCCGGGTCGACGGCGTCGCGGATGCGGATCGCCTGGTCCATCATCTCGGCGTCGACACCGAGGCGGCCCGCGGTGTCCACGATGACGACGTCGTACATCTTGTTGCGCGCGTGCTCGAGTCCGGTTCGGGCGACCCGCACGGGGTCACCGATGCCGTTGCCCGGTTCGGGCGCCCACACCGGCACGCCGGCCTGCTCGCCGACGATCTGCAGCTGGGTGACCGCGTTCGGCCGCTGCAGGTCCGAGGCGACCAGGATCGGCGTGTGCCCCTGGTTCCTCAGCCAGAGGCCGAGCTTCCCGGCGAACGTCGTCTTACCGGAGCCCTGGAGGCCCGCAAGCATGATGACGGTCGGCGGCACCTTCGCGAGGCGGAGCGGGCGCGCCTCGCCGCCGAGGATCTCGATGAGCTCCTCGTTGACGATCTTGATGATCTGCTGCGACGGGCGCAGGGCCTGGGACAGTTCGAGTCCCTCGACGCGCTCGCGGACTCGGGAGGTGAAGGCGCGGACGGCCGGCAGCGCGACGTCTGCGTCCAGCAGGGCGCGCCTGATATCCGAGATGGTCGAGTCGATGTCCTCGGAGGTGAGGCGGCCCTTGCCGCGCAGCGACTTGAACGAAGCCGTGATTCGATCGGACAGGGTGGCGAACAAGGCGATCCTCTTCGAGTTGTGCGTGACTGCCCACTAGGGTACCCGCGCGGCACCCTGCCGATCCACGTGGGTCAGACCACGGTCAGGAGATCAGCGCGTCAACGAAGCCATCCGGGTCGAACGGGGCGAGATCGTCCGCTCCCTCGCCGAGACCGACGAACTTCACCGGAACACCGAGCTGCTCCTGGACCGCGACGACGATGCCGCCCTTCGCGGTGCCGTCGAGTTTGGTGAGCACGATGCCGGTCACGTCGACCGCCTCGGAGAACACCTGCGCCTGACGCATGCCGTTCTGGCCCGTGGTGGCGTCGAGGACCAGCAGAACCTCGCGCACCGGAGCGCCCCGGCCCATGACGCGCTTGATCTTTCCGAGTTCGTCCATGAGGTCTGCCTTGGTCTGCAGGCGTCCCGCCGTATCGACGATGACGACGTCGGCGCCGCTCTCGACACCCACCTTGACCGTCTCGAACGCGACCGACGCGGGATCGGCACCCTCACGGTCGGAGCGCACCACGGGCACTCCCACGCGGGAGCCCCAGGTCTCGAGCTGGTCGGCGGCGGCGGCGCGGAACGTGTCGGCGGCGCCGAGCAGGACATCATGGCCCTCCGCCACGAGCACGCGGGCGAGCTTGCCTACCGTCGTCGTCTTGCCGGTGCCGTTCACGCCGACGACGAGGATGGTCGCGGGGTGGGCCTCGCCGTCGTCGCCGACAACGGGACTGACGTCGAGCGTACGGTCCATGTCCGGATCGACCAGCACGAGTAGTTCGCGGCGGAGCACCTCACGGACGGCGGCAGGATCGGAGGTGTCGAGTACCTTGGCCTCGGCGCGCAGTTTGTCCATGAGGCGGGTGGTCGGGTCGAGTCCGAGGTCCGCCATGAGGAGCGTCTCCTCGATCTCCTCCCAGTCCGACTCGGAGAGCTTGCCCCGGGAGAGGATCGCGAGGATGGCGTTGCCGATGGCACCCGAACGGACGAGCCGGGCACGGAGGCGCTGCCAGCGGGTGGCAGCGGCCTCGGGACGTTCGAGAGTGGGCACCGCGAGCGCAGGTGCATCGGCAGGCGGAGCTTCGTCCGTGGGGTCCTCGTCCGTCTCAGGCCGCTCGAGTGTGGCGACGCCGCCCGAGTCGGCACCGAGATCGCCGGGGTAGGGACTCGCCTCCCGTTCGGAAAGGCGCGCGTTCTTCCTGCTCCGGCTTCGAACGCCGACGAACAGCACGCCGGCGACCACCAGGACGCCGACGGCGATGATGAGAATCAGGATCTCAGTTGCCATGGTTCCAGTCTGACGGAGGTCCGCCGCTCAAAGCCAACCCTGGGATGAGGTGGCAACCGTTGGAATACAGGCGGCGACGTCAGCGGGTGAACGAAGACCGCACGCCGTCGAATTGGTCGCGAAGCTGTTCCGGGGTCACATATCCGGGCACGGACGGATCGTCGGTCAGTAGTTGCTCGATGTCGACATCGGTGGGGCCTTCATCGCGAACCCGCCCATGGCGCGCTCCGGCAACCGAGGAGCGCACCCACGACTTGAATCCTTCCTCAGGCTTGCGTGCGGACACCAGGATCCAGATGAGGTATGCGGCAATGACCAGCGCGACCAGAAGGTATCCCATTGCATCATCCTCACATCAAAACCCTCAACTTGTACTTCAGATTGCCCGGCGTGTCCTTTCTCTGCGGGATGAATCACGTTCGGGCGGGAGCGGCGGATGCGCGCTACGGCTCACTCGCGCCCCAGCCGCTGGGAGACGACCGTGGTCACCCCGTCTCGCATGGTGACGCCGTAGAGGGCGTCCGCGATCTCCATGGTGCGCTTCTGGTGAGTCACCACGATCAACTGCGAGTCTTCCCGTAGCTCCCGGTAGATCTCGAGCAGGCGCCCGAGGTTGGTGTCGTCGAGCGCGGCCTCCACTTCGTCCATGACGTAGAACGGCGAGGGGCGCGCCTTGAATATGGCGATGAGCAGCGCAACTGCGGTCAGCGACCGCTCGCCGCCGGAGAGCAGGGAAAGCCGCTTGACCTTCTTGCCGGCGGGACGCGCCTCGATCTCGATGCCTGTGGTGAGCATGTCGTCCGGTTCTGTGAGCAGGAGCCGGCCCTCTCCTCCCGGGAAGAGCCGCGCGAAGACCTGCTCGAACTGGTCGGCCGTGTCGCGGAACGCCTCACCGAATACCTGTTCGACCCGCTCGTCGATCTCACGGACGATCTCCATGAGGTCGGCGCGCGATTTCTTCAGGTCCGCCACCTGATCGGTCAGGAACTGGTGCCGCTCGGCGAGCGCCGCGTGTTCCTCCAGTGCCAGCGGGTTGACCTTCCCGAGCCGCTGGAGGTCTCGTGACGCCTTGGCGAGCCGTGCCTCCTGCTCCTCCCGGACGTAGGGCCGCGGAGGGGGCGGTTCGTCATCCCCGGGCACGAAGACCGGCACCAGATTGTGAGGACCGAACTCGTTCACCAGGATCTCGGGATCCAGCCCGAGTTCCGCGATCGACTTCTCCCCCAGCTGATCGATGCGCAGCCTCTGTTCGGCGCGGACGATCTCGTCGCGGTGGGCGGCGTCCGTGAGTCTGGACCGTTCCGCCGAGAGTTGGTCGAGGCGGGCTCGCGTGCGGGTGATCTCGGCGCCATGCGTCTCGCGTTCGTGCTCGGTGGCGGCGCGCGCGTCTGCTGCCTGGGCCAGTGAGAGGGTGACGGCGCGCAGCGCCTTCGCAGCCCGGTCCTGGATCTGCATTGCCACTGCCGCCCGCCGGGAACGCCGCCGTTCGAGTTCTTCCGCCCTGCGGACGGCGGTGCGCTCGTCCTCTGCGGCCGCCCGAAGCGACGCGGCCCTTCCGGCGATGGCCTTGACCCGCTCCTCCACGGTGCGCAACCGAAGGCGCGCGTCCGTTTCCGTTCGCCGCGCCTCCCGTGCGAGGAGGGACGCCGAGTCCCGCCGCTTCGTCGCCTCCGCGAGGTCCGCCTCGGCTTCGTCCGGCTCGCGGGATGCGATCACCAACCGCTCGGCCAGGACGCCGAGTTCCCGCTCGTGCTCGGTGCGTTCCTTCTCGAGACGCTCGATCGCCGGGATGGTGCGCTCGATCTCGGCGTGCGCACCTCGGATCGTGCTCCCCAACTGACCCAATTGCTCGGCGGTGGCGGCGAGTGCGGCATCGGACGCGTGCAGGTCCGAGAGGGTCTCGTTCGCTCGCGACTCTGCGGCCGCCACGCGTTCCCGCGCCGGGCCGATCTCGAAGCGGATCGCGTCCAGTTCCAGCTGTGCCCGCTCCGCGTCGCCGGCCGCCTCCTCCGCGGCCGACTGGAGCGCGAACACACTCGAGCCGCTCTCACCGGCGCCGCCCCGGGCGTGAGTCGCGCCCAGCACATCGCCGAGCCGGGTCACCGCAACGACGTGGGGATGTTCCGCGACCACCGCGCGCGCCTCGGTCAGGTCCTCTGTGAGGACAGTTCCCGCGAGCAGTACGCGAACGGCGGCGAGTGTGGCGTCGTCGGCTGTGGAGACGGCCGACACCGCCGGCAGGAGGCCGTCCGGCACCCCATCGACGGCGATCGGCCGATCCCCCGATGCGACGACGAGACGCACCTCTCCCGTCTCGTCCGCCCGGGCCGTGCGCAGCGCGTCGACGGCGTCGCCCAGCGTCTCGGCGACCGCCGCATCCGCCCATGATCCCAGCGCGGCCGCGACGGCGTCGTCCCAGCCACCGCTGACATGCACCCTTTCTGGGAGGGTGCCGGTGATGCCTGCCGCGCCTCCCGAGACAAGGGCCGCCGTCGCATCCTCCCTGCGCAGGGAGAGCCCCAGCGTTTCCGCCCGTGTCCTCGCGTTGGCGAGAAGGGAGGCCGCCTCTCGCTCCCTCTCATCGAGCGCGGCGATGGCGTCCTGGGCGCCGGCAAGTTCGGCTTGTGCCTCATCGTGTGCGGCGTCGAGGCTCGCCTCGCCGGTCTCGGCGCCCGCGACCTCCTGCTCGAGCCTCGCGAAATCGAGTTCGCCGCTTTCTGCCCGGGTGCGGGCAGCCTCGAGTGCGCCCCGTGCCCGGCCGAGTTCGGCCTGTGTCGATTCGAGACGGCCCCGGCGCGTCGAGACCTGGCCGGTGAGCCGCGCAAGACCTTCGCGCCGGTCGGCGACGCCACGGTGCACCGCCGCGAGGGCGCGCTCCGCCGCGCGTTCCGCGTCCTCGGCGGCCTTCCGCTCCGATTCGACCGCAGCGAGTCCGGCCGCGGCGGACCCGGCCTCGGCGCGCAACCCCGCTTCCTCCTCGGCGGCGGCCTCCGCCCGCAGGTCGAGTTCGTCGGGATCCTCGCCGCGGCGGGGGGCGCGCGGACTCCCGAGGTGGCGAACACGTTCCGTGGCAAGGAGTTCGAGTGAGGTGAACCGTTCCTTGAGCGAGGTGAGTTCGTAGTAGGCGTCGGTCGCTTCCCGTACTCGCGGCGAGAGTTCGGCTGCGGCGCTCTCGACGGCCGCGAGGGTGCGGCGCTGGGCATCGAGCTCCTCCTCCACCTCCGCCTTCCGCGTGAGGAGAGCGTCCTCGTCGGCGCTGCCGGCGGCGAGCTTCGCCTGGGCCTGGACGAGATCGTCGGCGAGAAGCCGGGCGCGGGAGTCGCGCACGTCGGACTGAATGACGGCGGCACGCCGCGCGACGTCGGCCTGGCGCGCGAGGGGGCCGAGTTGCCGGCGGATCTCCGCGGCCAGGTCCGTGACCCGCTGCAGGCCGGCCTGCATCGACTCGAGCTTTCGCAGTGCCCGTTCTTTGCGCCTCCGGTGCTTCAGGACTCCGGCGGCCTCCTCGATGAAGCCGCGCCTGTCCTCGGGCGTGGCAGAGAGAACGGAATCGAGGCGTCCCTGCCCGACGACCACGTGCATCTCGCGCCCCATGCCCGTGTCGGAGAGGAGTTCCTGGATGTCGAGCAGCCGGCAGGGTGTCCCGTTGATCGCGTACTCGCTGCCGCCATTCCGGAAGAGGGTGCGCGAGATCGTGACCTCGGAGAACGCGATCGGCAGCGCACCGTCGGCGTTGTCGATGGTGAGGGAGACCTCGGCGCGACCGAGCGGAGGCCTCGAGGTGGTGCCCGCGAAGATCACGTCAGCCATGGCGCCGCCGCGGAGCGTCTTCGCGCCCTGCTCGCCCATGACCCACGCGAGCGCATCGACCACGTTCGACTTACCGGAGCCGTTCGGCCCCACGACAGCGGTGATTCCCGGTTCGAGGTGCAGCGTCGTCGCCGACGCGAAGGACTTGAATCCTCGCAGCGTCAGCGTTTTCAGGTGCACCGGACAACCTTAACGGCGTGGCGGGCCCCCGCCGTCACGCCCACTCCGCCAGGTTCCGAGCTTGCCTGTCCCGTCAGGAGTCGAGCTCCGGGAACCAGATGGGAATCTCTCGTTCCGCCGAGGCGACGGAGTCCGAGCCGTGCACCACGTTCTCGATGCGGCCGCTGCCCCAATCGCGCCCGAGGTCGCCGCGAATGGAGCCGGGCACTGCAGCGGTGGGATTGGTGGCGCCCGCCATGGCACGGAAACCGTCGATGCAGCCGGACCCCTCGATGACCATCGCGACCACCGGGCCGTCCGTCATGTACTCGAGGAGGTCGAGGAAGAACGGCTTCGCCTCGTGCTCGGCGTAGTGCTCGCGCAGCTGATCGTCGGTCGCGGCGAGCATCCGAAGCGCATCGATCAGGTAGCCCTTGGTCTCGATCCGGCGGATGACCTCGCCGATCTGACCGCGGCGAACCCCATCGGGCTTAACGATTACCAAAGAGCGTTCGATCGTCATGGTTCAAGCCTATCGGCGTGCTCGGCCTCCCAGCGCTCGATGCGTTCCTTGTCGATTCGTCCTCCCACGATCAACGCCGCTATCCACATCACGGCGAAGACTGCGCCGAGGAACCACATCACGGAGACGACCAGACCCGAGAGCACCACGGCGATCTGGAGGACCGACCCGATGCCGTACCCTATCCCGCTCCTCAGCGTCGCCATGGCGGCCACCGCGACGCCGGCCAGGAGCCCCGCGACGATCCATGCTTCCGACGACGGCGCAAGCTCGAGCCGGACCGCCACCAGCCCGGCGATGAACACCATTCCGGCCTCGACCACGAGGATCGCCGTCGCAAACACGCGGCGGGCGGATCCCGGCCTCCGGGGCGCAGCAGCGGGTGCGGCCTCGCTCACGAGACCGTCTTTGCTTCCCCGAATCCGCCCTCAACGAGGGCGACGACGGCGTGAAGCGCAGCCTCGGCATTCTCTCCCGATGCCTCGACCGTCAGCTCTGCGCCTGGCGGCAGGCCCAGGCTGAGAAGCGCGATCACGCTGGTGGCGTCGATCCCGTTGATGGTGACGCGGGCGTCCTGGGAGACGGCGAGCGAGGCGAGCTGCGCCGCCGGGCGCGCGTGCAGCCCCAGCTCGTTGACCAGCCGGACGGTCCGGCTCACACTCGGCGTGCTCTCCGTGGGCGGCGAGGCACGCTCCGGGGTGTGATCCTGCTCGGTGACACCGAGCGCACTCGGGGCCGGGGCGCCGCCGGCGGCCTGAACGATCGTCGGCGCCCCGCCGACCGTACCCTCACTCGGCACGGGCGCGTAGGACGAGGATTCGCGCGCGAATTCGGCAGCTGCGCGGACGGCGCCCAGCGAACCACCGCCCTGTGCGACGGCGGCCGCGGCCACCGAACCCTCGACCAGAGGCGCGTCAGCGAGCACCACCGGAGCTCCGTCGTCGAGGAACTCGATCGCGGTGGCGGCGGTCATGGTGGCGGATCCGAGGTCGGAGAGAAGTACGACCCCGTTGGCCGTCTCGAGGAGTTCGTCGATCGCGGAGGAGATCTTCCGGAGGGAGGTCCCGAGTCTGCCCTCGTCGGTTCCTCCGGCGGGCAGGATCTTCACATCGGGCGCCATCTGCCCCGCGAGTTCCACCACCCCCTCGGCGAGCTTGGCCGAGTGGGACACGATGACGATACCGATCACGCCGCCGCTCCCTCCGCGGCCTCGGCTGCCGCAGTCAGGATGATCGACGAGGACTCTGCTCCCGGGTCCCGGTGTCCGGCAGAGCGCTCGCCCAGGTAGGAGGCGCGGCCCTTGGTCGCGATGAGCGGCTCGGTCGCGAGCGCGCCCTCCGCGGCCGCGTCGGCGGCGGCGCGGAGGACCGCAGCCGGCGAGACGCCGCGGCCGGCGGCCTCGCGCGCGGCCTCGACCGCGGGGGCCCAGGCGTCCACCATGGTCTTCTCCCCCACGGTGGCCTTGCCGCGATCAGTGATCCCTGTCAGCCCCGCCGCGAGCATCTCGGCAACCTCGGTGCTATCGAGTTCGTTCGCGCCGGCGACGGCCTTGGCCGCGCGCAACATGGCGGTGCCGTAAAGCGGTCCAGATGCCCCGCCCACCTTGGAGATGAGAGCACCCGCAGCGGACCGCAGCACCTCCGCCGGAGTGGCGGAGGTGTCGTCGATCACGGTGACCACGGCGCTGAAGCCGCGGTCGAGGTTCTCGCCGTGGTCGCCGTCGCCGATGGCGCGATCGAGTTCGATCAGGTCGATGCGGCGGGCCGCGACCTCGGAGGCAGCGCGCCTCATCCACGCGCGCGCCCAGTCGGCACCCAGGGTCTCGGTCATCTCGTTCTCGCTCCCCTAGTTCCGCAGCGATGCGGTCCGCACGGGCTCGTCGTACAGTTCGGTGAGTTCGTCGTCGAGGCGCAGCACCGTGACGGACGCGCCCTGCATCTCCAGCGACGTCACGTAATCGCCCACGAGGGACCGCGTGACCGTCACGCCCATCCGTTCCAGCCGCTCCCTCGCGTGGCGGTAGACGATGTAGAGCTCCGAGAGCGGGGTGCCGCCCATGCCGTTGACGAGGAGGAGGACCTCGTCACCCGTGGCGAGGCCGAGGTCGCGAACCACCGGGTCAAGCAGCATGTCCGTCACTTTGTCCGCGCCGGCCATCGGGACGCGCCGGCGGCCGGGTTCGCCGTGGATTCCGATGCCGAGTTCGATCTCGTCGTCGGGAAGGTCGAAGGACGGTTTGCCGGCGTGAGGGACGGTGCAGGCGGCGAGGGCGACTCCCATGGAGCGGACGTTCGCGATCACGCGGTTGGCGATCTCGGTGACGCCGGCGAGGTCGTCCCCACGTTCGGCGGCGGCACCCGCGATCTTCTCGACCAAGAGGGTGCCTGCGACCCCGCGCCGGCCTGCGGTGAACAGCGAGTCCTCGACGGCGACGTCGTCGTTCACCAGAACGCTCGCCACCTCGATCCCCTCGGCTTCGGCGAGTTCGGCGGCCGTCTCGAAGTTGAGGACGTCGCCCGTGTAGTTCTTGACGATGTGGAGCACGCCCGCGCCTCCGTCGACGGCGCGCGTGGCGGCGACGATCGGGTCCGGCGTGGGCGAGGTGAAGACGGCGCCCGGAACCGCGGCGTCGAGCATGCCCTGACCGACGAATCCCACGTGCAGCGGCTCGTGTCCAGAGCCGCCACCGGAGACGAGGCCGACCTTGCCCTGAACAGGGGCGTCACGGCGGACCACGAACAGGTCGTCCTCACCTGGGCGGACCAGGTCCTCGTGGGCGGCGCAGAATCCGGCGATCGACTCCCCGACCACATCGGCGGGAGCGTTGATGAGCTTCTTCACCCTTGACCTCTCCTCGAACGAGTCCCGCGTGACGCGGGAACTTGAAGATACCTCTACTCTGCCGCGCCCGGAGCGGCCCGCACGCGGGAACGGCTCACTCTGTCTTCTTGCCGAGGACCTTCCGGGCGGCGCCCGCCAGGATGACCGAACCCGCCACGAGGACTCCCGCGGTGCCGGCGGGAGTTCCCTCCCGCTCGGCGAGTGCGGCCGCCTTTTCGAGCGCGTCCGCGAGCGCGAGTTCCACGTGGACGCGGTCCTCACCGAAGACGTCGCGGGCGATGTCCGCGAGGTCGGCTGGGTCCATCGCCCGTTCGGTCATCATGCCGGTGACGACGATCTCGTCCATCAGGGGCTCGAATTCCACGAGGATGCCCTCGACGTTCTTGTCCGCCATGGCCGCCACGACCCCGACAACCCTCTCGAGCGCAAACGCCTCCTCTACCGCGGCCCGGAGGGCGGCCGCTCCATGCGGGTTGTGCGCGGAATCGATGAGGATGGCCGGCGACGTGCGCGCCACCTCCAGTCTGCCGGGCGAGCGGACCCCGCCGAACGCCTCCTCGACGGCGTCTCCAGGAAGGGCGCCGCGTCCGAAGAACTCCTCGACCGCCGTCAGCGCGACGGCGGCGTTGCGCGCCTGGTGAGCGCCGAAGAGCGGCAGTGCGATGTCGGTGTAAAGCGCGGACGGTGTCCGCAGCGAGATCATCTGCCCGCCGACGGCGATCGACCGTTCGACCACCCGGAAGTCGCGAGGCTCCGCGACCAGGCGCGCGCCCTGGCCGGCCGCCGCGACCATGACGATGCCGGCAACCTCCTCCTTCTGCTCGGCGGAGACCACCCTCTCCGACCGTTTGATCACGCCCACCTTCTCGTTCGCGATCTCGGCGAGCGAGTAGCCCAGCCATTTCTCGTGATCGAGCGCGACCGGCATCAACGCGACCACGTCCGCGTCGATCACGTTGGTGGCGTCCCAGAATCCGCCCATACCGACCTCGAAGACGGCCACGTCAACGGGCGCGTCCGCGAAGGCCGCGATAGCGAGGACCGTGAACACCTCGAAGAAGCTGAGGCGGGGCCCGCCCCCGGCCAGGCTGCGCTCGTCCACCATCTCGACGTACGGCGCAACGTCCTCCCAGGCAGCGATGAAGCCCTCGGGGGATATCGGCTCGCCGTCGATCGCGATCCGTTCGCGCACGTCAGTGAGATGAGGTGACGTGAAGCGCCCGGTACGCAGACCGACCGCCATCACGAGCCTCTCGATCATGCGCGCGGTGGTGGTCTTGCCGTTCGTGCCCGCCACATGGATCGTCCGGAAGGACTCCTGCGGGGAGCCCATGAGATCGCAAACCGCCCTCACGCGCTCGAGCGTGGGCTCGAAATCGTGTTCGGGCGCCCGGGTCAGTATCGCGCGGTAGATCTCGTCCACGCGCGCGGCCACGTCACCGGACATGGGTCTCAACGGCCTCGAGACGAGTGATCGAGGGCTCCGTGACGTCGCCGGCGTCCAGCACCAGATCGACGGTGAGGGTCTCGCGCTGCAGCATGTCCGCATACGAACGCGCCGCTTCAAGCCTGTTCTCGGGGAGTGTGACGCCGAGGGCGATCCGGTCCGAGACGTGCAGGCCGGCCTCCTTGCGCGCGTCCTGGACGATGCGGACGAGGTCGCGTGTGTAGCCCTCGGCTTCGAGTTCGGGGTCGAGTGTGGTGTCGAGCACCACGAACGCGCCGGAGTCGAGTACCTCGGCGGCCGATCCCTCCTCGGCGTTCACGACGGTCGTCAGCGTGTACTGGCCGTCGGTGAGCACGATCGGGACGCCGTCGATCCTGACGTCGAAGCAGACACCGTCGCCGAGTTCCTCCCACGCTCCCGACTTCTGCGCCTTGAACAACTGCGAGGTGTACCGGCGGATATCGGCGGGCAGCTCCCGCGGGTTGATGGTCAGCTCGCTGGTGACTTCGAGTCCCGATGTCGCGACGTCCGCCAGGGTGACCTCCTTGACGTTGACCTCGGAGGCGATGAGTCCGGTGAAGGGCGCGAGCGCGCCGGGGTCGTCGCTCACGATTCGCAGTTCGCGGAGCGGTTGCCGCACACGCAGCCTGTTCGCCTTACGGAGGGCGTGCGCGGCCGAGACGACGGCGCGCACCTCGTCCATTGCCGTGACGAGTTCCGCGTCGATCGCACTCGCCGGCAGCCGGGGCCAGTCGGTCAGGTGGACCGAGCGCCCGCCCGTGAGTCCGCGCCACACCTCCTCGGCGACGAGTGGCGCCAGCGGTGCCAGGACCTGGGTGAGGATTTCGATGACGGTCGCCAGGGTGTCGAAGGCGCGGCGGTCCTCGTCCCAGAAGCGGTCGCGCTGGGTGCGCACGTACCAGTTGGTGAGCACGTCGAGGTGGTCGCGGACGAGGCGAGAGCCATCAGGGATGTCGTACGCCTCGAACGCCTCGCGCACATGGTCCGCCAGGACCGCGGTGCGGGAGACGATGTACCGGTCCATGATGTCAAGGCCGGCGAGGACGTCGGGGGCGGAGAAGTCGAGCGGCTGCGCGATGTAGCCCTTGCCGCCGTCGACTGTGCCCGCGTACAGCGCGAGGAAGTACCACGAGTTCCACAGCGGCAGGAGCACGTGTCGCACGGAGTCGCGGATCGACTCCTCGGACACCACCAGGTTGCCGCCCCGCAGCACGGGGGAGCTCATGAGGCTCCAGCGCACGGCGTCCGAACCGTACTTGCCGTACATCTCCATGGGGTCCGGATAGTTGCGGAGCTTCTTCGATGCCTTGCGGCCGTCATCGCCGAGGACGATTCCGTGGGAGATGCAGGAGAGGAACGCCGGCCGGTCGAAGAGTGCCGTGGCGAGGACGTGCAGGGTGTAGAACCAGCCGCGTGTCTGGCCGATGTACTCGACGATGAAGTCGCCCGGGTAGTGGTGCTCGAACCAGTCCTCGTTCTCGAACGGGTAGTGCACCTGGGCGAATGGCATCGAGCCGGAGTCGAACCAGACGTCGAGGATGTCGGAGATACGCCGCATCGTCGAACGCCCGGTGGGGTCGTCAGGGTTGGGCCGCGTGAGTTCGTCGATGTAGGGCCGGTGGAGGTCCACCTCGCCCTTGCGGTTCCGCGGAAGCCGTCCGAAGTCGCGCTCCAGCTCTGCGAGAGAGCCGTAGCAGTCCGTGCGGGGATGTGCCGGATCGTCGGACACCCAGATCGGGATCGGCGTGCCCCAGTAACGGTTCCGGGAGATCGACCAGTCACGTGCACCCGCGAGCCAGTTCCCGAAGACCCCGTCCTTGATGTGCTCGGGCACCCAGGTGATCTGCTGGTTGAGTTCGCCCATCCGGTCGCGGAACTGCGAGACGCGCACGAACCAGGAGGTCACGGCCTTGTAGATGAGCGGGGAGCCGCATCGCCAGCAATGCGGGTAGGAGTGGGCGTACGAGGACTGCCGCACGAGCACCGCGCGATTCCCCTCGGCCGTCTCGGCGAGCGGGCCCGTGGAATCGCGGAGGTCGGCGACGATGTGGCGGTTCGCCTCGAACACCTGGAGCCGCGCATAGTCCGGGACTTCGGAGGTGAACTTGCCGCCCTCGTCGACCGGGACGACTGTCCCGATGCCCGCCGCCTGGCAGACGATCATGTCGTCCTCACCGAAGGCAGGGGCGAGGTGGACGAGCCCGGTTCCGTCTTCCACGGAGACGAAGTCTGCAGTGATCAACTGGAACGCGTTCGGCCCGGGTGCCTCATCCTCGCGCCGGGCGGTGAAGTACCGGAAGATCGGGTGGTAACGCAGACCGGCAAGTTCGCTGCCGGTGAATCGCGCGAGAACCTCAGGGGCCTTCCCCAACTCCTTCGCGTAGGCAGCCACGAGTGCCTCCGCGATGACGATTCGGTCACCCGCGAGAGGTCCCTTCGTCGGTCGCGCGAGAACATAGGGCAGTTCCGGTCCGACGGCGATCGCGAGGTTCGAGGGCAGTGTCCACGGAGTGGTCGTCCAGATCAGTGCGAGCGCGCCGTCGATCTCGGGACGGCCGGGCGCGATGAGTCGCAGTCCGACTGTCACGGACTGGTCCGTACGCTCGGCGTAGACGTCGTCGTCCATCTTGAGTTCGTGGTTGGACAGGGGCGTCTCGTCGTTCCAGCAGTACGGAAGCACCCGGTAGCCCTCGTAGGCGAGCCCCTTGTCGTAGAGGGTCTTGAACGCCCAGATGACCGATTCCATGTACGGCGTATCGAGGGTCTTGTAGTCGTTTTCGAAGTCGACCCAGCGGGCCTGGCGGTTGACGTACTCCTCCCAGACATCCGCGTACGTCATGACCGAGTCCCGGCACGCCTCGTTGAACTCCTCGATCCCGAGTTCCTCAATCTCGGACTTCTCGGTGATGCCGAGGATCCGCTGGGCCTCGAGCTCGGCGGGCAGGCCGTGCGTGTCCCAGCCGAAGCGTCGCTCCACGCGGTGCCCCAACTGGGTCTGGAATCGTCCGACCACGTCCTTCACGTACCCCGTGAGGAGGTGGCCGTAGTGGGGCAGGCCGTTGGCGAACGGGGGGCCGTCGTAGAAGACGAACTCGTTCGAACCATCCGGACCTGCATCGCGTTGATCGATCGACGCCTGGAACGTGCCGTCTGCCTGCCAGTAGGCGAGCACGGCGTTCTCGAACGCGGGGAAGTCCGGCGAGGCGGTGAGTTCGCCATCGCGGTGGAGTGGGTACTGCCGATTCTCGGTCACTTGTACTCCTGGTCGCCTCGGGTGCATTCCCGAGGACGACTGCGGTTCGCTCCGGTCAATACCGGCTGCGGTCCGCGCCGCGGTACCACCTCGGTTGCCCGCCGCCACAAGAGGCTCCGGGCCACTCATTCAACGCTGTGACGGGCGTCTCCCGTCCGGTTCTACTGGGCATCGGCCGCGGCGCGGTGTGCCGTTCTTCCGGAGGCTCGCCGGTGATGGCCGGGTCGGTGCCTGTGCGGTCAGTGTAAAGCACTCGGCCCCCGGGAGAACAATCCCGGGGGCCGAGTGCGCTGAGGGGTGTTACGCCACTCGGAAGGGAACTGCTAGAAGGTGCCGGCCGCGACCTGGGCGGTGCGCTCCTTCTGCCTGGCGACGTCCTTCGGGTACGTCTTGTAGAACACGAACCAGTAAACCGCGTTCAGCGCGTAGGCGCCGGAGACGAAGATGGCGATGGTGTTCTGGAAACCGAGGTCCGTCTCGGAGATGTAGCCGACGAGGATCGTCATGACCGCGGTGATGAGACCCTGGACGAGCGAGAAGAGCATCGCGAAACCGGTTGCGTTCAGCTGCGCCGGGACGATCGAGGACACCATCGGCAGCACGCAGGCGGACCAGCCGATCGGGAAGACCAAGCCCACCAGGCCGACGATCACCCAGTAGTACCAGGCGGTGCCCCAGTTGGGGTAGAAGCCCAGGAAGGTGACCGCTGCGAACGAGGCAAGGTACAGCTGCATCATGAGGATACGGCCCTTGTGACCGAACTTCTGGACCATCTGGTCCGCGAAGAGCCCGCCGAGGATGGAGCCGACGACCGAGCAGGCGGCGAAGACGGTGTACAGCAGGCCCGCCTCGGGGACGGTGAAGCCGTTGATCTGGACCCAGAACGTCTGCATGAAGGCGAACAGCACCATCGAGGTGACGAGCGGGAGCATGAGCGCGAGCAGGGCGTAGGTCGGGATCTTGAAGAGCTTGAAGCCGTCCGAGAGCTTGAAGATGCCGGCGTCCGGGTCGTCCGCGACCTTGGTGGCGGACTTCTTGGGTTCCTTGACCCACATCAGAATCAGGAGGCCGGAGACGATCGAGAGGGCGCCCATCGTCCACATGGCGTAGCGCCAACCGTCGTGAACACCTGTCTCAGGGTTGCGGAACCCCTCCGCACCGAACGCCGCGATGGCCGGGGTGAGGAGCATGCCCACAAGCTGGCCTGCGCCGCGGATCGACCCGAAGGCCTTACCGCGTTCGTTGCGGGAGAACAAGTCCGCCATGAGGCCGTTGAGGATCGGCTCGGAGGCGACGGTGCCCAGGACCGCGATCGAGTAGAGGATGAGGAACCAGGTGAAGTCCGGCGCGAAGCCGGTACCCACGGTCCAGAAGCCCCACAGACCGGTCACGATGAAGAGGACGAGCTTCTTGCCGAAGCGGTCGGCCAGCATCGCCCATGTTGGACCGAGGATGCCACGGGCGAACTTCGAGATCGACGAAATGATACCGAGCTGGCTTCTGTCGATGCCGAAGGCCTCGATGAGGAGCGGGAAGACGGTGTTGACAACCCCACCCTCGGAGTTGTCGATCGCCGAGGACGCCGCAAGCGCCACGACCGCGCGACCGCGGCCCTTCTTCAGCTCGGGGTCTACCCAGTCATCGTCTTGAATGCTTTCGTCAGCGTCGACGTGAGCGACGCCCATCGTCTTCGACGACGCGACGAGGTCATCCGTGCCCGGGACCTCGGTGACGGCGGCTTCAAAGATGCCGTCGGAGCGGTTATCTGTCATGGCGCTTGCCTTTCCCTTCAGGGTTGTAGCGACCCACGTTCTGAGTCCGGTCCGTTGGTGCCAGGGCACAACGGTGTGCCGATAGATGGGATTCTTCTCTACTGGACGAAATACCTCCGCAAGTTGCCACGAAGTTGCACAAATTGTGAAGGTGAAACGGAGGCCGCGTGTTGACTGCGGGGCATTTGTGCATCGGTGCAGGCAAGGGCCCGCGCACGATCCACCTCTCGACGGCGTAGGCGCCGGTCCACAGAGGCGAAACTCCTACAGTGGTGGAAGATCGGCAATTGGATCTGATCCCCCGGCCAGATCCGTAGAATCGTTGAGCACCCGCCCTTATCAGGACTTCTCATGCCAATCCCGCCTTCATCGACCCGGCCCCCGATCTCGAAGTCGGAGGCCGTCTACCGTGAGCTTCGCGCCAGGATCATCGCGGGCCGCTACACGGCCGGATACCGGATCGTGCTGGACCAGATCGCGCGAGAGCTGGGAGTGTCCCCCGTGCCGGTGCGAGAGGCCATCCGCCGGCTGGAGGCGGAGCGGCTGGTGAACTTCACTCGCAACGTCGGGGCGGAGGTCGCAGGACTCGACGTCGAGGGCTACGCCGACGCCATGCAGACCCTTGCCTACCTCGAGGGCGCCGCCACCTCGCTCGCTGCCGACCACATGAGTGAGGAACTGCTCGCGGACGCCCGCGCCACCAACCAGCAACTGCGCAGCGTCTTCGACGCCGCCGAGTTCGAACCGAGGACCTTCACCGAACTCAATGCCCGATTCCACCGGAAACTCTGCTCGGCGTGCCCCAACCGGCACATGCTCGATCTGCTGGAGAGGGAGTGGGAGTTCGTCGCCGTCATCCGGCGGGACGGCCAGTTCCGGCGAGCGCAGCACGCGCTGGTGTCTGTGGAGGAGCACGAGCAGATCCTCGATCTCATCGCGGGCGATGTGCCGCGCGATGAGATCGAGAAGGCCGTCCGTGACCACAAGATGCGTTCGATGCGCGACTTGGTGTCCGGCGGCTAGCTACTCCACCACCCGGGCGACGAGCGTGTTCGTCGCCTGCGCGACCGGCCTCAGGATCATCGAGTCCACGTTCATGTGCCGCGGCAGGCTCAGTGTCCACCTGATGGCCTCGGCCACATCCGCGCCGACGAGCGGCTCCGCGACTCCCGCGTACACCGCGTCCGCGGCCTTCTGGGATCCGAGCCTGTTCAGCGAGAACTCGGGAGTGCGCACCATGCCCGGGGCAATCTCGATGATGCGCACGGGCTCGCCGACCAGTTCCTGGCGCAGCGTCAGCGGAATCATCCGCTCCGCGTGCTTCGCGGCCGCGTAGCCCCCACCACCGGGATACGTGTCATGCGCAGCCGTGGAGGTGACGAATACGATGTCTCCGCCGCTCTCACGGAGGTGCGGCAGCAGCGCACGGGTCAGCCGGAGCGTCGCGAGCACGTTCTTGTCGTACATGCTCTGCCAGCGGTCGATGTCAGCGGAGGCGATGGTATCCACGCCCTCCGCGCCCCCCGCCACGTTGACGAGCGCACTTGGCCGCGCCCCCGGGCGCGACGTGGCGAACGCGGTCAGGCGGGCGACGTCGTCGCCGACGGTGAGGTCCGCCGCAAAGAAGTCGCAGCCCGTCTCTGCCGCAAGCGAGCGGAGCCGATCCTCGCGCCGGGCGGAGGCAATCACCTCCCAGCCGGACGCCACGAGGGCGCGCACGGTCTCGAGCCCGATACCGGTGGAGGCGCCCGTGACAAGGGCGCGTCGCTTCTCAGTGGTCATGGCATCATCCTCCCCCATGGGGCCGGGCGGTCGCCGCAGCCGTATCCCCCGGGGACCGCGCCCTACTATTGCCACATGACGACTTTCGGTTTCATCGGCTCCGGCAACATGGCGAGCGCAATCGTGCGGGGCATGGTGACTGCGGGCACCCCGCCCCAGGACGTGATCGTCACGGACGCGTACGCCGCGAAGGCCGCAGCGCTGGCGGATGAGCTGGGCGTCCGGTTCCTCGCCTCTAACGCCGAGCTCGTGAACGCGGCGGACTACGTGGTGCCGGCCGTGAAGCCGCAGATGCTCGGACCGGTGCTCACCGGGCTCACCGGCGAGTTCGCGGACCGCGGGCCGGTCGTCGTCTCGATCGCCGCCGGTCAACCAATCTCGCGGCTCGAGGGCTGGCTGCCGGAGGGCATTGCGGTCATCCGGGTGATGCCGAACGTGAACGCCCAGATCGGCGAGGGCATGGCCGCCGTCGCCGGCAACGCCGCGGCCACTCCCGAGCAGGTCGAGACCGTTCTCGCACTGTTCCGCAGCGTCGGCCGCGCCATCGAAGTGGCGGAGAAGGACATGTCCGCCTTCTCTGCCGTCGCCGGCGCGGGCCCGGCCCTCACCTATGACTTCATCGACGCCCTTGCCCGCGGCGCACTGCGCCACGGTATCCCGAAGGATCTCGCCGTGGAGATCGCAGCGCAGACGGTCCTGGGCTCCGCCCGGCTGGTTCTCGAACGCGCCGCAGACGGCATCACACCGGCCACGCTCACGGACACCGTCACTTCGCCCGGCGGCACCACCATCGCCGGGCTCGTGGAGGCCGAGGACGCGGGATTCACGCCCGCCGTCGTGAAATTCGTCGACGGCGTGGTGGCGCGCGACCGCGAACTCGGCGCGTAGGCCCGATCCGGCCTGGCTCGGACCGGCCTAGATCGACCGCCAGCTCGGAATCTCGCCGTAGGACTCCCGGTAGTAGTCGCCGAGTTCGAGCACCGCGGCGGCCGCCTCGTCCACAAGCAGGGTCGCGTGAGGGTGGAACTGAAGCGACGTGGCCGGCCAGCGGGAGGAAACGGCCCCTTCCACGAGCTGGGCCACCGCGCGTGCCTTCCTCGGACCCGTCGCGATGAGCACCAGGTGGCGAGCCTCCATGATCGTCCCCAGGCCCTGGGTCACGCAGCGGGGCGGGACTGCGTCATAGTCGCCGCCGAAGAACCGGGCATTCGCACGGCGAGTCGACGGAGTGAGATCCTCCACGCGTGTCCGTGACACGAGAGACGCGCCGGGCTCATTGAAGCCGATGTGCCCGTTCTCGCCGATGCCGAGCAGTTGCAGATCGACTCCCCCGGAGTCCTTGATCTCCTGCTCGTAGGCAGCGGCAGCAGCGTGGACGTCCTCGGCGTAGACATCGGGCACGTGAAGGCCCTCAGGAGGGAAATCCAGATAGTCCGTGAGCTCCGTCCGGATGACCGTACGGTAGCTCTCGGGGTGGCCTTCGGGCAGACCCACGTACTCGTCGAGGATGAACGCCGTGCCTTGGCTGAAGGAAACCTCGCCGGCCTCGAACCGGCGCCGCAGTGCCCGGTAGGTGGGCAGCGGGGTCGAACCCGTCGCGAGCCCGAGTACGGCCGTGGGCTTCTCGTTGAACAGGCGCACGATCTCTTGGGCGATAAGGTCGCCGGCGAGCTCGATGTCTGGCTGGATGATGATTTCCATGGTTCCTCTCCCGTTGCAGCGACGAGCAGGGTTACCTCCCGGGCCACAATGCCCAGCGGGTTGTCTCGGCGCATCGATTCTGCCGCATCCCCCACTCGGGCGCGTTCAGAACCCGCCCGGGAGCCATGGAAGAATGAGCGCCATGAGTTCCACGCAGCCCGGTTCGGCCCGGTCCCTCCCCACCACGCCCGCAACATACGCTCCCCCGCGAGTTCCGGACAAGGTGGCAGCAGAGGGACTCGAGGCGAAGTGGAGCGAGAACTGGGAGCGGGACGCCGTCTACGCCTTCGATCGCGCCGCCGAGCGCGCCGAGATCTTCTCCATCGACACTCCGCCGCCCACCGCGTCCGGTTCGCTGCACGTCGGGCACGTGTTCTCGTACACGCACACGGACCTGGTCGCCCGCTACCAACGCATGCGCGGCAAGAAGGTCTTCTACCCGATGGGCTGGGACGATAACGGCCTGCCCACCGAGCGGCGCGTCCAGAACTACTACGGCGTGCGCTGCGATCCCTCACTCCCATACGATCCCGGGTTCACGCCGCCCCACGAGGGCACCGAGGGCAAGAACATCAAGGCCGCCGATCAGGTGCCCGTCTCGCGCAAGAACTTCGTGGAGCTCTGCCTCCGCCTCGCCTCCGAGGACGAGCAGCTCTACGAGGAGCTGTGGCAGTACCTCGGGCTTTCCGTGGACTGGTCGCAGACCTACCAGACCATCAACGCGCGCTCGCAGCGGGTGGCGCAGACGGCGTTCCTGCGCAACCTCGCCCGTGGCGAGGCCTACGCCGCCGCCGCGCCCGGACTGTGGGACATCACGTTCCAGACGGCGGTCGCCCAGGCCGAACTCGAGGCCCGCGACCACCCGGGTCACTACCACACGGTCAACTTCTACCTCCCCGACGGCCGGCCCGTCGCCATCGAGACGACCCGCCCGGAACTCCTCCCGGCCTGCGTCGCCCTGATCGCCCACCCCGACGACGAGCGCTACCAGCCGATCTTCGGCTCGACGGTGACCTCGCCGCTCTTCGACGTCGAACTCCCGGTCCTGCCGCACCCGGCCGCCGAAATGGACAAGGGAGCCGGCATCGCCATGTGCTGCACGTTCGGCGATCTCACCGACGTCCAGTGGTGGCGCGAGCTGAACCTCGAGACGCGTGCGATCCTCGGCCGTGACGGCCGCATCGTGCGCGAGACACCGGAGTGGATCACCTCGGAGCGTGGCCGGGACGTCTACGAGGACATGGCCGGCAAGACCGCGTTCTCCTCACGCAAGGCGATCGTGGACGCCCTGCGCGAGTCCGGGGACATGGTGGGAGAGCCGACCGCCACGATGCGCAAGACCAACTTCTTCGAGAAGGGTGACAAGCCGCTCGAGATCGTCACCTCGCGCCAGTGGTACATCCGCAACGGCGGCCGCCCGGCCACCACGGCGGACGGCAGCGACCTGCGCGAGGCGCTGCTCGAGCGCGGCCGCGAACTCAGGTTTCACCCCGACTGGATGCGGGTGCGCTACGAGAACTGGGTTAACGGCCTCAACTCGGACTGGCTCATCTCCCGCCAGAGGTTCTTCGGCGTCCCGTTGCCGCTGTGGTACGCCGTCGACGAGCACGGCGAGGTGGACTACGAGACGGTGCTCACGCCGTCGGAGGATGCCCTGCCTATCGACCCGACCACCGACGTCCCAGAGGGGTACACCGAGGAACAGCGGGGCGCGCCCGGCGGTTTCGCCGGAGAGTCGGACATCATGGACACGTGGGCGACCTCGTCACTGACTCCACAGATCGCCGCGGGCTGGCTGCACGACGATGATCTGTTCGCGCGCGTCTACCCGATGACGGTGCGGCCGCAGGGGCAGGACATCATCCGCACCTGGCTGTTCTCGACGGTGGTCCGCGCGCAGCACGAGTTCGGCGCCCTGCCGTGGTCGGACGCCGCCATCTCCGGATGGATCCTCGACCCGGATCGTAAGAAGATGTCGAAGTCGAAGGGCAACGTCGTCACGCCCATGGGGCTCCTGCAGACCCATGGTTCCGACGGCGTGCGCTACTGGGCGGCGTCGGCGCGCCTGGGCGCGGACGCGGCGTTCGAGGAAGGCCAGATGAAGATCGGCCGCCGTCTCGCGATCAAGATCCTCAACGCGTCGAAGTTCGCGCTGACCCGTGGTGAGGGCGAGGTCAGGGTGGAGCCGGCGAACGTCGTCGTGCCGTTCGACCGCGCCATGCTCGCAGGGCTCGCGAAGGTGGTCGCGACGGCGACTGCGGCATACGACGCGTACGACCACACGCGCGCACTGGAGGCGACCGAGACGTTCTTCTGGACGTTCTGCGACGACTACCTCGAGTTGGTGAAGGACCGCGCTTACAACGCCGGCGGCACGTTCTGCACTCACGAGGAGTCGCTGTCCGCCCGCACGGCGCTGGTGATCGCCGTCGACACACTGCTTCGGCTTTTCGCGCCCGTACTGCCATTCGCCACCGAAGAGGTCTGGTCCTGGTGGAAGGAGGGGTCCGTCCACGAGGCCGAATGGCCCGAGGCAGAGCCGCTCGCCGCCGTCGGTGGAGACGCGGATGCGTCTCTCGTCGAGATCGCCGGCGCCGTGTTGTCGGTGCTGCGGAAGATCAAGTCCGAGGCCAGGGTCTCGCAGCGGACTGGGATCCTCTCGGCGCACGTCACGGTTCCCGAGGGCTGGGTGGCGGCTCTGGAGGAGTCCGCCGCGCTCACGGACGTGCGTTCGGCGGGCCATGTGACCGGCGAGCTGACGTTCACGGAGTCGGCCGACGCGACCGAGCCAGTTATCACGTCGCACGAACTGGACGCCGCCTGATCGCCGAGTGTGTGAGCGGAACGCGTTCCCCAGGCTGAGCACCGGGCGGGAACGCTAGCCGCAATGCCGTCAACTTAAGGTTTTGCTTGAGGGTTCAAGGGTTGTTGTCGGCGTGTCGTGGGGTGGGGGCGCACGTTCGTCACACCGCTCCCGAACCCGCGCCGCCGGGGCGCACGATCGTCACACGGGATTCTTGAGGGCGCACGATCGTCACACGATGGCGTCCGTTCGTCACGGCATGGCGCACGAACGTCACACCCCTCCCAAACCCGCACCGCCGTGGCGCACGATCGTCACATCAGGGCGCACGATCGTCACACCTCTCCCGAACCCGCGCCGCCGTGGCGCACGAACGTCACATGAGGGCGCACGTCCGTCACACCTCTCCCAAACC
>DASRMP010000034.1:0-10195 GCA_035647855.1 Actinomycetaceae bacterium
CTCGAGCACCGTGTACGCGACGAGTTCCCCCCTCGCCTCCGACCGCCCGTCGGCATCCGGTTCCCCGCCGACCTCCGACCGCCCGCCGGCATCCAGTTCCCCGCCGGCCTCCGACCGCCCGCCGGCATCCGGTTCCCCGCCTGCCTCCGCGACCGCAGCCACCGTCACCCAGATCATGCCCTTGGCGAGGGCGCGCTGGTCATTGTAGGCGATGCGCTCGGCGGTGAAGTCGTCGGCGTCGAAGCTCAAACCGCCCGTTGGCATGTCCACGCTCATCCGACGGCGCAGCTGCGCCATGCCCTCCAAATGATGCTCGGGCGTGGGCCCGGTCCAGGTCACGAGTCGGTAGCCGCTCGCGTGCGCGGCTGCGTGATCCCGGAAGCGCAGCACGCCGGCCAGCCATTCCTCGCGATCCGGTCCAGCGGGCGGGATGGTCAGTGTGCTGATCCGCTCGACCTGCTCGAACTGGAAACCGAGTTCGAGCAGCCACCGGATCGCCGGCAGCTTCCCGTCCACGGCACCGAATCCCGTTGGCGGGACGATGGCGCCGGGCGCATCCTGCGGGACCACGGCGCCCGTGACCCACACCTGGGCGGTCGAGCGGCCGGAGGCCAGGATCGCTTCGCGGAGCGCCTCCTTCAGAGCGGTGCCGATGCCACGGCCCCGGGCGTGCGGTTGCACCCAGAGGTAGACGAAGGCGAGATGCTTGTTCTCCTGCAGCGGGAACTGAACGAACGCGTTTCCGAGGACCTCGGACGGATGCGGATCAGCCGGATCCGCGGAGTCCGTGAGAGCGAGGAACCGCTGTGACGTCCAGAACTTCGTGGACTTCCAGGACTCAAGCGTGGCCTCGTCCGATTCGGAGAAGTCCCCGTGGCCGTAGACGATCAGATCGGCATCACGGGCCAGCCGGGCGAAGGCGCGCTGGTTCGGCTCGAGCGCGGTGGCGTCCGCACTTGGTACCGCGAGCTCGATGATCTTCACCACGGAACGAGTGTGACACCGACGAGCGGAGACTGTCGATGGATTTTCGCCGCCGCGTCCCGACGACGACGACGAAGCCCCCCGCCTCCATGACGTGAACCCCGGTCCGGCCAACGACGCCAACGCCTCAGCTACGGGGCACCGGGCTCGAACGGCATCATCCGCGCCACGACCGCCCGGTGGTCCGTCCCCTGCATCTCCACAATCCAGCCGGCAGTCGGCGTCCAGTGCGCCGGATCGACGAGCACGCGGTCGATGGGGGCGCCGAGGAAGGCGGGCACGGCGTCGGGCCATGTGCCCCAGCCGCCCGCACCGGCCTCGACCATGACGTCCACGTAACCGCAGTCGTCGAACCAGGCGGTGTGGTCTCGGGTCGCATTGAAGTCACCCCCGACAATCCCCCATGCGTCCGCGCGGCACTGACCCACGGCGTCGCGGACCTCGTTGACCCAACGTGCCTGGTGGTCGGAGGTGTCGGGAATGCCGTAGAGCGCGCTGAGAGGCCACGGGGTGGGAGGCGGGAAGGCGTGGACGGCGGTGATGGTGGGGCCTGCCTCGGCGGGGATCGCCTGCGCGGAGCCGAGGATGGGGCTGCCGCCGTCGTCGTAGAGGCCAAAGGATTCGGCGACGAGCAGAGAGGTGTCCCGGGAGTCGCGCTTGAGGAGCGGGATGGCCTGGAATGGGGTGCCATCGAGCGCGAGGACGTCCGTCACGTGGATGGCCACGATGATCGGCGTCTCGGGCAGCAGGACGACATCGGCCTCGGATGCGCGGATCAACTCGGCGATGTCCGCGACCGGTACGTTCGTCCACTGCGTGTTCAGCACGACGACGGTCACCTCGCCCGGCTCCGCGGGTGTGGCGGCGAGGCCTTCGAGCGTGGTGCGTGCGCCGGAATCGAGGCCGCGGGCGGAAAGTACGGCGAGGTTGATGCCACCGGTTGCAGCGAGAGCGAGCGCCAGAGTCAACGAGATGGCCGGGAACGGCGGCGGGACGGGTTTGTTGCGCGCGCGACTGCGCGGGTTGATGCTGCGGATGATGCGACGGCGCCGAATGGCGGTGGCGCTGAAGAACGTGAAGGCGGCGAGCGCGGCCACGAGCAGCGCCGTCGCGACGAGGCCGCGGGCCGAAACGGCTTGCGCGAATGGGGCGATGTGCTGGAGGCGGAGCAGAGGCGCGGCGGTGACCGCGAGCGCCGGCAGGATCAGAAGCGCGGCGGCGATCCAGCGGAGGGCGCGGAGGAGGAATCGTCGAGGGGGCACACGTCTATCTTCACAGTCGGCGGGGACATGAAGCCCTCGGACCTCGCAAGACCTCACAAGGCCCCACAAGGTCCCGGACCGGTTGCCTACCGGCGGTCGCGCCCCGCCACGCGGTTACCGCGCCCGGTGAACCTGTGCAGCAGCCAGATCAGCACGACGGCGCCAAGGAGCGCCGTTACGAAGGTGCCTATCCAGCTACCGGTGCCCTGCAGTCCAACGAGTGAGAGGAGGAACCCGCCGAGCATGCCGCCGATGATTCCGATGACGATGTCGCCGATGATTCCGAAGCTGTTGTCGCTCTTCATGATGACGCTCGCGAGCCAGCCCGCGAGACCACCGACGATCAGCCACATGATCCAATGCATTGTGCTCTCCCTTCTTCCGGCACCAGCGGGGTGATTGGTGCACCGAAAGAAAGGTAACAACAACAAAGCAGAACCGCAGGTTGAGGTCGCACGCGCGCCGCAGGTTGAGGTCGCACGCGCGCCGCAGGTTCGGGCTGTCCCGCCCGGCTCATGGGCGAGAATGGCTCCCATGCCCAAGCTTGCGCGCCGGCGGCCGGCCTACACCCCCGAACAGATCGCCAACCGTCGCGCCTCGCTTCCGGCCATCCGCTACCCGGAGGAACTCCCGGTCTCCGTGCGCCGGGAGGACATCGCACGCGCAATCGCCGAGAACCAGGTGGTGGTTGTCTCCGGCGAGACCGGCTCCGGCAAGACCACCCAGATCCCCAAGATCTGCCTCGAACTCGGCCGCGGGATCACCGGCATGATCGGCCACACGCAGCCCCGACGGATCGCCGCACGCTCGGTCGCGGATCGCATCAGCGAGGAACTCGGTGTGGAGTTGGGGACTGTAGTCGGGTATCAGGTGCGGTTCACGGACCTCGTCTCCGGTTCCACCCTGGTCAAACTCATGACCGACGGCATCCTCCTCGCCGAGATCCAGCGCGATCCGATGCTGACGCGCTACGACACCATCATCATCGACGAAGCCCACGAGCGGTCCCTCAACATCGATTTCCTGCTCGGCTACCTCGCCGGCCTCCTCCCCCGCCGACCGGATCTGAAACTCATCATCACGTCCGCCACCATCGACTCCGCCCGCTTCGCCGCGCACTTCGGCCCCCGCACCGCCGCCGCGGCAGCCGCCCGCAAGCGCGGGGATCGCGCCGAGGCCGGGAGGCCCGCGCCCGTCGTCGAGGTGTCGGGGCGCACCTATCCGGTCGAGATCCGTTGGCGTCCCCTCGTCCCCGACGACGACGCCGAGCCGATCGACCAGTTCACCGGTATCTGCCTCGCCGTCGATGAACTGATGACCGAAGGCCCCGGCGATATCCTCGTGTTCCTCTCCGGTGAGCGCGAGATCCGTGACGCCGAGGACGCCCTCATTGACCACCTCGGCGAACGCCACGTCAACCTGGGGGCGCGGCATCCGCGACCGGACGCCGTCGAGATCGTGCCGCTGTACGCACGGCTCTCGGCGGCGGAGCAGCATCGCATCTTCGAGAAGCACATTCCGCGGCGGATCGTGCTGGCCACGAACGTGGCGGAGACGTCACTGACGGTGCCGGGGATCCGGTACGTGGTGGACCCGGGCACGGCGCGCATCTCCAGGTACTCCACCCGCACGAAGGTGCAGCGGCTGCCGATCGAGCCGATTGCGCAGGCCTCGGCGAACCAGCGCTCGGGCCGTTCCGGCCGCGTCATCGACGGCATCGCGATCCGGCTCTACTCCGAGGCCGACTTCACCTCGCGCCCCGAGTACACGGAGCCGGAGATTCTGCGGACGTCGCTGGCGTCGGTGATTCTGCAGATGGCAGCGATCGGGCTCGGCGATGTGGAGAAGTTCCCGTTCGTGGACCCGCCGGACACACGCGCGATTCGCGACGGCGTCGCGCAGTTGATCGAGATCGGCGCCCTGGAGGTGGGGGCGGGCGCGGCGCGTGGGCGCGACGGCACCGGCAGCCCGCCCGGCAGCCCGCCCGGCAGCCCCTCCGGCACCGCGCCGCGCCTCACCACCATCGGCCGGCAACTCGCGCGCCTCCCCATCGACCCGCGCCTGGGGCGCATGCTCCTCGAGGCCGACAAGAACGGCTGCGCGTCCGAGGTGCTCGTGATCGTGGCGGCACTCTCGGTGCAGGATGTCCGCGAGCGCCCCACGGAGAAGCAGCAGCAGGCCGACCAGTTCCACCGGCGCTTCACCGATCCGAGTTCGGACTTCCTCGCGTACCTCAACCTGTGGCGCTACCTGCGGGTCCGCCAGCGGGACCTCGGTTCCTCGGCGTTCCGCCGGCTCGCCCGCACGGAGTACCTCAACTTCCTGAGGTTCAGGGAGTGGCAGGACGTGGTCGGGCAGTTGCGGCAGCTCGCGCGGCCACTGGGGATGACGCTGCGGCCCATCTCCCTGCCGCGTGAACACGAGTTCCCGCGGGATGCGACGTCCGCCGAGATAGCGGGCGCCGTCGTCGCGTACGGGCAGGGACCGGGGGCCGCCGCCGCGGACGATGTCCACCGCTCGCTGCTCGTCGGCCTGCTCGGCAACCTCGGCACCTGGGACGAGCAACGCCGCGACTACGAGGGCGCCCGCGGCACGCACTTCGTCATCTGGCCCGGGTCCGGCCTCGTGAAGAAGCGCTACGACTGGGTGATGGCCGCCGAACTCGTGGAGACGAGCCGCCTGTTCGCGCGCACTGTCTCCCGCATCGACGCCCGCTGGATCGAGCCCGCGGCCGCGCACCTGGTCAAGAGGCAGCACTCGGAGCCGTACTGGTCCTCGCGCAACGGCGCGGCCATGGTCCACGAGAAGGTGACGTTGTACGGGCTGACCGTCGTCGCGGATCGGACGATCCTGCTCGCCTCACTCGGCTCCGACCTCGCCCGCGCCGACGCCCGCGAGATGTTCATCCGGCACGCCCTCGTGGGCGGCGAGTGGCGCAGCCGCCACAAGTTCGTGGCGGAGAACCGCGCGCTGCTCGAGGAGGCGGAGGAACTGGAGAATCGGGCGCGGCGCCGGGGGCTGGTCGCGGACGACGGCACCCTCTTCGACTTCTACGACGAACGCCTCCCGGACAACATCGTCTCCTCCCGTCACTTCGACGCCTGGTGGAAGAACGAGCGCCACAGCCGTCCCGAGCTGCTCACTTTCTCGCGCGGACTTCTCCTCCCGAACGCCCACATCGACGAATCCGCCTTCCCCACCACCTGGCGCCAGGGCGATCTCACCCTGCCGATCACCTACAACTTCGACCCCACCGCCCGCGACGACGGCCTCACCATCCACATCCCGATCGCTGTGCTGGCGCGCGTGGCCGATGCCGGATTCGACTGGCTGGTGCCCGGCATGCGCGACGAGTTGGCGGTCGCCACCATCAAGGCCCTCCCGAAGCGCACGCGCGTCCAGTTGGTCCCCGCGCCGGACACCGCCGCCGCGATCGTCCGTTTCATCGACGACGACGGCGCCGCTCCCGCGGCCGAGACGCAGGCGAGCGGTTACGTAGCGCCGGAGGAGCCCTGGACGGACGCCTTCGCGCGGGCCGCCCGCGCCGTGCGGGGCGTCGGCATCCCTCCTGAGGAGTTCGATCCGGAGGGACTTCCGAAGCATCTGCGCGCGACGTTCCAGGTCGAGGCGCCGAACGGCACCGTCATGGCGGCGTCCAAGTCGCTGTTTTCGCTCCAGCGGAGACTCGCGGCGGAGTCGCGGGAGGCGGTTCGCTCGGTGGTGCGCGGCGCGGTGCGCGCGGCGCGTGCCGAGGAGGAGCACGCCGCGGAGGAGCGCGCCGCCCCCGGTGGCGCGTCGTCTGGCCGGACTGCCGGCGCAGGCCGATCCCCAGATGCAGGTGTGGCGGCGGGAGAGGGCGGGGGCGTCGTCGTCGGGATGGAGGAGCGACCCGAGCTGACGGACTTCCCGGGGGAGGCGATTCCGGGGTCGGTGACGTCGCGGGGACCGGGTGGATTCGAGGTGCGCGGGTACCCGGCGCTGATGGCGGGGGTGGACGGATCGGTGGCGTTGCGGGTGCTTCCGAGCGCTCTGGATCAGGCGCGGGCGCATCCGAGGGGCGCGGTGGGGTTGGCGTTGTCGCAGGTGCGGCTCGGGACCGATCGCGTGACCACGCGCTGGGGCGGAGCGGCCGCGCTGGCCCTCGCCACCTCTCCGTATCCGAGCACCGCGGCGTTGGTCGAGGACGTGCAGCGGCACGCGGCGCTCGCACTCGCGGAGGAATGGGCAGCCGACCACGTGCCGCTCGATTCGCTGCGCAGGCGCGCGGACTTCGACTCGCTCGTGGCGTTCCTGCGGGAACGTCTGGAGGACGGGGTGTTCCGGGTGGTCGGGGTGCTCGTGGAGGTGCTGACGGCGTGGCGGGAGACGGATCGGGCGATCAGGGAATCCTCCTCGTTGGCATTGCTGGACACGGTGAGCGAGGTGCGCGAACAGGTGAGCGGGCTGGTGTATCCGGGGTTCGCGTCTGCGACACCCGCCTCGCGGCTTTCTGACCTGGTGCGATATCTCAAGGCGGCGCGGATGCGGGTGGAGAGGGCGGCGTCGAGTCCGAGGGGGGATGCGACGTCGGCGTGGAAAGTCCGCGATCTGACCCGCGACTGGGAGGAAGCCGTGGAGGCGCAGGCGCGGATGGCGCCGGACCCCGCGCGCGAGGCGATGCTCGCGGAGGTGCGGTGGCTGCTGGAGGAGTACCGGGTCTCGCTGTTTGCGCAGCAGCTTGGGACTCGGGGGAAGGTGTCGGAGGTTCGGATCCGGCGGATGCTGGAGGACTGAAGGCGAACTCCTGAGAGGGCTCATAGGTTTCCTGGCCGCGGTCTGGCACGGCCCCGGTACCTCTGAGAACATGGACGAGACCATGGACGTACATGGAGGTGGCACGATGAGGCGCGGACAATACGGCGCTCCGCTGGAGGATCCGGCAAACAAGTACTCCCCCACGTACCATTACGGCGTCGCGCGGCCGAGCCGCAGGCAGGATGCACTGCCGACCTCACCGCGCAAAGAGCCGACATCCCGCTCGGCGCCGGCACTTGCCAGATGGGCCGGGGCTGACGTCCAGACCGTTCGCCCTGGTTCGGGAACCTCCGGAGGCGCTGGCGCGTCCGGAGGCTCCGGCGCGTACGGAGGCTCCGGATTCAATCCACCTGCCCAACTGCCGCGTGACGTCGAAGACTGGGTGACGCACAGCCGCCAGGAACTCAACCGGTTGAAGGCCGAGCTGGAGGATCAGCGGCAACGCCAGCGGCAGCGGCAGCGCCGGCGCTGATCCGGGGGTTCGTCAGCGATACAGAGCGACAATTCCCTGGCCGGCAGGCAGCGCGCCTCTGCACACAGGGCCGCCTGACGCCGCGCTTTCCACACCTGGCGAGCCCTTCCACTGCGCCCGAAGAACGCTGTCCTAGGCTCGGGATCGTGAACCTCCACGACGTCGAGAAACTTGCCCGCGCCGAACTGAAAGCCGCGGGCCTCGATGGCACCTGGAGAATCGCGTGGGACAACGCACGCCGCCGCGCTGGGAACACTCGATACCTCGATCACACGATCTCGTTCTCGATGCCGCTGATGTCGCTGTACGAGCCCGATGTGGTCCGCGAGGTGATTCTCCACGAGATCGCGCATGCGATTGTCGGCCCGCATCACGGCCACGATGCTGTATGGGCCGCCACCGCTCGCCGTCTGGGAAGCACCGGCCGCACTTCTCTTCCGGGGACTCTCCCCAAGCCTCCCGCGACCTGGGTTGGCCACTGCCCCAACGGTCACAAGTTCGAGCGCTATCGCAGGCCGAGCAACTCCGCCTCCTGCTCGCGGTGCAATGCCACCTACGATGAGCGATACGTGATCGCCTGGAAGCGCGCGGCCTGAAACCGATCTGCCGGCGGTCGAACGCGGTGGCCGGCCGCGGCGCAGCGCGGCAGTTGGGCGGGACCAAGGAGGCGAGATGGCGTCAGGCACCGGGCCTGCGGCCGCGGGGGCGGCGCCGTCGTCGACCCGTATGGGCTCCGGCCGTGGCCGGGCCAAGCCGATCCGGCCGGGGCAGCGTAGGCGGCGTCGTCGTGAAACGGCGAGCGCATACACGCTCCTGATTCCCAGCTTCATCGGGGTCGGAGTGTTCTTGCTGGTGCCGATGCTCGTGGTGGCGGTTCTCTCGTTCATCGAGTGGGATCTGATTTCGCCGGCGGAGTTCGTGGGCTTCGAGAACTGGACCCGGATCTTCGGCGATCGCAAGTTCTGGAACTCGTTGCTGGTGACGGCGAAGTTCGTCCTGATGGCGATCCCGGCGTCGGTGATCCTGGGGCTGCTCATCGCGGTCGCTCTGAACAGGCACCTTCCCGGCCGCGCCTTGCTCCGGGTCATCTACGTGCTGCCGTGGGTGTGCGCGCCGCTTGCGCTGGGAGTCGTGTGGCGCTGGCTGTTCGACCCCTCCACCGGCCTGATCAACGCGATCATCGGCCGGCGCATCGAGTGGATGAGCGACGTCAATCTCGCACTCCCGGCTGTGGCGTTCGTGTACGTGTGGTCGAAGATCGGCTACATTTCGCTGTTCTTCCTCGCCGGCCTGCAGAACATCCCGCAGGCCGTCTACGAGGCGGCCAAGATCGACGGCGCCGGCCTCTTCACGATGCTGCTCCGGATCACGATGCCGCTGCTGCGCCCCACATCCTTCTTCATCCTCGTGACGGAGATCGTGGCATCGTTCCAGGTCTTCGACCTCGTCTACGGACTGACCGGCTCCGCCCGCGGCTATCCCGGCGGCACGACGGACGTCATTGCCGCCCGCATCTACCAGGAGGCCTTCGTCTCGCTCAACTTCGGCACTGCCTCGGTCATGGCGCTGATTCTGTTCGCCGTGCTCGTGATCATCACCATCGCCCAGCAGCGCTACTTCGCGCCCCGAATGACCTACGACATGTCATGAGCACACCCACCCCCGTCACCCCCGCTGCTGGTGCTGCCGCTGCTGGTGCTGCCGCTGCTGCTGCCGCCGCCGCTGCTTCCGGCGCTGCCGCCGCCGCTGCTTCCGGCGCTGCCGCCGCGCCCGCCGGACCCCAGGACCGCCGTCGGGAAGCTTCGCGTAACCGCCGCTGGACGCCCGGGCGGATCGGATCGCTGGCGATCGTCTACATCTTCCTGCTCGCCGGCGCCGGACTGATGGTCATCCCGTTCGTGTTCTCGGTGATGACCTCGCTGAAGACTCCGCACCAGTTCGCGATCACACCGCCGCTGACGGTCCCGGACCCCGTGACCACGGAGAACTACACCACCCTCATGGGCGCGCCGTACAACTTCTATGTCCCGATCGCGGTGACTGCGCAGGTGGTGCTCGTGATGGTTGTGGGCCAGCTCTTCAGCTCGGTCCTTGCCGCCTACGCGTTTGCCACCCTCGAGTTCCCCGGCCGCGACGCCATCTTCTGGATCTACCTCTCGACGATGATGATCCCCGCCGTCGTCACGATCATCCCGCTCTACGTGATGATGACGTCCGCCGGGATGAAGAACACGTTCCTCGGGTTGACCTTGCCACTCATGTTCGGCTCCCCTTACGCAATCTTCCTGCTGCGTCAGAACTTCAAATCCGTGCCGTCCGAGATCCTCGACGCCGCCAAGATCGACGGCGCCGGCTACCTCCGCCGGCTCTGGTCCGTGGTGCTGCCCTCCAACCGGCCGATCCTGGTGACGCTGCTGCTCATCACCGTGGTCTCCCACTGGAACAACTTCATGTGGCCATCCGTCATTGCACCGGCCCCGGAATGGCGCGTCATCACGGTCGCGACGGCGGCGCTCCAGTCTCAGTACGACGGCAGATGGACACTCGTCATGGCCGCGACGACGATCGCCCTCGCGCCACTCGTCCTGCTTTTCGTCGTTTTCCAGAACCAGATCACGCGTTCCCTCGGCGTGACGGGGGTGCGCTGAGGGAACGCGTGATCTGGTTCTGGAAAACGACGAAA
>DASRMP010000035.1:0-25214 GCA_035647855.1 Actinomycetaceae bacterium
CCGCCCGCGCCCGCGGCTATATCCCGAGCGAGGCGGCAACCTTCTCGATGTCCTCGGGCCGCCCCGTGAGTTCAACCTGCGCAACCTGCCCACGCCCCGACGCGTAGATCAGCAACTCTCCCACAGGCCCCTGGATCCCCACCTTGCGGTTCCGCTTCACGGAGATCCGCTTTCCGTCATCCGTTACCAGGTCAACTCCGAAAGGCGCCCGCGCGAACAGCAGCCCCGCCGACTGCTTCAGCGCCCTCAACAGCGCCTTCTCCGCCTCCTCGTCGAGCGACCGCGGAGGCAAAGGGACGGACCCGGCCCGCCGCACGTCCTCATGGTGGATGAACAGTTCGAGCGTGTTCAGCACCGAACGCAGGCCCTTCACTCGGAACGGGCTCGCCCCTTTCGGGCCGGCCCGCAGGAGTTCCACCAGATCCTCGAACGTGTGCTGCCGCTTCGCGGCGCGGAGCAGGTCCTCCTCGGAGCGTCGCGGATGCACCATCGTCACGAATCGCCGCCCGATCTGGTTCTCCCGAACCCACATATGGGCGGCGAGATCGTAGGCATCCCAGCCGGTGCACAGCGTGGGGGCGGCGGAGCCTGCCGAGAGGAATGTGTCGCAGAGGGCTTCGCGTTCGGCGGCGAGAAAACTCATGCCCTTCAGCGTACGCTCGCATGACCGTTTCTTGCCCAGAGGTTCCCTCGGGCCCGCGACGTGAGGCTACAATCGTCGAGAATCCCCCTGTCAGCTCACCACCCCAAGAGGCTCCTGCTTGTGTTAGCCCTTGTACTCCTGCATGGCATCGTGGCCATCATCGCCCCGGTGCTGCTCGGGAGACTCGGACGCCGGGCCTTCCTCCTTCTGGCGCTGGTGCCCGCAGGATCGGCCGTCTGGTTGCTCTTCCAAGCATCCGAGGTCTACTCGGAAGGCGCGATAGACGAGGTCTACCGCTGGGTCGGCCAACTGGGCCTCCATCTGGACTTCCGCCTGGACGCGCTCTCCTGGGTGATGGCGCTGATCGTCACGGGCGTGGGGTCGCTTGTGCTCGTCTACTGCGCCGCCTACTTCTCCAAGACGGCGAAGGCTCTCGGGCGGTTCGGCGGCGTGTTCGTGGCGTTCGCGGGTTCGATGCTCGGACTCGTCCTCTCGGACAACATCCTGCTGATGTACGTGTTCTGGGAGCTGACCACGGTCACTTCGTTCATCCTGATCGGTCACTACCACGAGCGGCAGGCGTCGCGCCGTGCCGCATCACAGGCCATACTGGTCACCACGTTCGGCGGACTCGCGATGCTCGCCGGCATCATCGGACTGGCATCGATGCCCGGCGGTTCGTTCCAGTTCTCTGTGCTGGTCGCGCGGGCGGCCGAGGGAGGCGTGGGCCAGGGCGTGCACCCCGCGGTGGTCCCCACGTTCCTGGTGCTGATCCTGCTGGGCGCGTTCTCCAAGTCGGCGCTCGTGCCGTTCCACTTCTGGCTGCCGGCGGCCATGGCCGCGCCAACCCCGGTCTCTGCATACCTGCACGCCGCCGCGATGGTGAAGGCGGGCGTCTACCTGGTGGCGCGGATGGCGCCGGGCTTCGCCGGGGACGTCACGTGGCATACGCTCACACTCGTCGTCGGACTGACCACGATGATCCTCGGCGGCTATCGCGCGCTGCGGCAGCATGACCTGAAGCTGCTCCTCGCGTTCGGTACCGTCTCGCAGCTGGGAATGCTGATCGCGGTGCTCGGCTACGGCACTGCGGCGACGGCGCTCGCCGGCCTGGCCCTCCTCGTGGGCCACTCGCTCTTCAAGTCCACGCTGTTCCTGACCGTCGGCGTGATCGACTGGTCCGTGGGAACCCGCGATTTCCGCCAACTCTCCGGTCTGGGCCGCAGGATGCCGGTCGCCGCCACGGCCGCGGCCATCGCCACCGCCTCGATGGTGGGCCTGCCGCCGATGGCCGGATTCGTGGCGAAGGAGGCCGCGCTCGCGGCCGGCGTCGAGGCGGGGGACTGGCCCGCAGTCGCGGTTTTCGCCATCGGCAGCATCCTGACCTTCGCGTACGGGATGCGCTTCTGGTTCGGGGCGTTCTGGGACCGCGAGGGCGTGGAGCAGTCCGAGCCGCGCTACCGCTCGAGGCTGATCCTCACTCCGATCGTCATCCTGAGCATCTTCACGGTCGCAATTGGCGTCTACCCCGTTGCCCTCGACCACAGCGCCCTGCCCTATGCCCGGCTGTTCGAAGGCGAGCCCGGGCACCTCGCCCTCTGGCACGGATTCACGCTGCCGCTCGCTATCACGGGCGTCGTCGTCGTCGGCGGACTCGCGCTCTTCCTCATCCGTGATCGCCTCGAGAATTTCCAGGGCCGCTTCACCATCCCGAGCGCGGACAACGCCTACCGCAGCACTCTGCGGCATCTCACGAACTTCTCCGCCGATGTCACTGCTCTCGGGCAGCGCGGCTCCCTCCCCTTCTACCTGATGGTCATCCTCGGATTGACGATCGTCTCCGCCGGCGGTGCCGCCGTCGTCTTCGGCACCCTTCCGGAGGAACCGAGGATCTACGCGTGGTGGGGCCAGGTCCCGATCGCGATCGTCGCCGGGATCTCGGCGTGGCTTGCCGCAAGAGCCCGCCGCCGCCTGAAGGCAGTGGTCCTCGCAGGCGTCTCCGGCTACGCCGTCGCGCTTCTCTACGCGGTTCACGGCGGACCGGACATCGCGCTGACGCAGGTGCTGGTCGAGACAGTCACCCTCGTGATCTTCGTGCTGGTGCTGCGGCGGCTGCCCACCTATTTCACGAACCGGCCCTTCACCCGCGACCGCTGGGTGCGCGTCCTCATCGCGACCCTCACGGGTGCCGGGATCGCCCTCATGGCCTTCATTGCCGGGGGCTCACGGATATTCGATCCCGTCTCGATCGACTACCCGGAAGGGACCCTCGAGTTCGGCTACGGCAGGAACATCGTCAACGTCACCCTCGTGGACACCCGTGCATGGGACACGATGGGTGAGATCTCGGTGATCCTGGTGGCCGCGACGGGCGTGGCCTCGCTCCTGTTCGTCCGCGACCGCTTCGGCATGGTGGACTCCGCGCGGAACCGTCTTCCCCGTGACAAGGCCGTCCAGGTGTGGAGCGAGCAGGACGGGTTCGACTTCACTGAGAAGGAGTCGGAAGTCGATGTCGCCGGCGTGACCGGGCCCGCCCCCTGGATCCGTGCACCCCATCGTGGTCAACGCTGGCTACCGGGCGGCGCAACTCTCGCCCCGCGACGGCGTTCCCTCATCTTTGAGGTCGGCACGCGCCTGATCTTCCCGAGCATGATCGTGTTCTCGCTCTACCTGCTCTTCGCCGGGCACAACCAGCCTGGTGGCGGCTTCGCTGGCGGTCTGATGGCGGGCACGGCGCTCACGGTCCGGTACCTCGCGGCCGGCCGCTACGAACTGGGCGAGACGATGCCCATCCATGCCGGCTATCTGCTGGGCGGCGGTCTCGTGGTCGCGGCGGCGGCGGCGCTTGCCCCGCTGCTGTTCGGCGGGCAGGTGCTGCAGACCATGGTCGTCGATCTGACGCTCCCGATCTACGGTGACGTCCACATCGCATCCGCGCTCTTCTTCGATACGGGCGTCTATCTGATCGTCATCGGCCTGGTGCTCGACCTGCTGCGCTCGTTCGGCGCCGAGATCGACCGGCACGGCGAACTCGAGGGCATCGAGGACGACGATGACGAGGAAGAGGACGCCACGGACTTCGCGACGGCGAGGGGCGGTGGTTCCCGGTGATGAACACGGACGCCGCCAACCCGACAATTACCCTGATCGTGCTCGCAGGAGTGCTCATCGGCGTCGGGACGTACCTGATCCTGGAGCGGTCCCTGACCCGCATCGTGCTCGGCGTCTCGATCGCAGGAAACGGAGTGAACATTCTGATCCTGGCGTCGGGAGGCTCCGCGGGACGCCCGCCCATCAACACCACCGAGAATGCGAACGGCATGGTCGATCCGCTCCCGCAGGCATTCATGCTCACGGCGATCGTCATCACGCTCGGGACAACCGCCTTCCTGCTGGCCATGGCCTATCGCACCTGGCAGCTCAACGGCAACGACGAGGTCCAGGACGATCTCGAGGACCGCAGGCTCGCCCGCCGCGCCGCCCTTGACGAGGTGGCCGATCGCGTCACCGACGACTCCGGCGCCACCCTCGCCGAGGACGCCGCCGTCACCGTGGACGAGACGGCGACCGACCTGGGAGGGGGTGAGGAGCGCCGATGAGTTGGCTCGTCCCGTTCCCGATCCTCGTCCCGTTCCTCGGCGCGGGTATCTCACTGATCTTCGGCGGCAAGCTGCTGGCGCAGCGGATCATCGCCGTCGGCGCCCTCGCGATCACTCTGTGCGTGGCCGTGGTGCTGTTCGTCGCGGTGGATCAGGGGCCCATAGTCGCCGAGGTGGCGGGCTGGGCGCCGCCGATCGGCATCGCCCTCGTGGTGGATCGTCTCTCGGCGCTGATGCTCGTCATTTCGGTGTCGGTGACCCTCGCGGTCCTCGTCTACTCGACGGCGCAGCGCGTGGACCAGACCGGCGAAGGCGCCCCGGTCTCGGTCTTCCACCCCACGTTCCTCATCCTGTCCGCCGGCGTCTCGAACGCGTTCCTCGCAGGCGACCTCTTCAACCTGTACGTCGGATTCGAGATCCTGCTCTTCGCGTCGTTCGTGCTGATCACGTTGGGAGGTACTCGCGAGAGGATGCGCTCGGGGACGATCTACGTCGTCGTGTCGCTCGTGTCCTCGCTGATCTTCCTCGTGGCGCTCGCGATGGCCTACGGCGCCACCGGCACCGTGAACATGGCGCACCTCGGGGTGCGGCTGCCGCTGATCGATGGCGGTACTCAGCTGACGATCCACCTGATGCTGCTGATCGCTTTCGGCATCAAGGCCGCGGTCTTCCCGCTCTCGTCCTGGCTGCCGGACTCCTACCCCACCGCGCCCGCGCCCGTCACCGCCGTCTTCGCGGGATTGCTGACCAAGGTGGGTGTCTACGCGATCATCCGCACCGAGGTGCTGCTGTTCCCGGGCGGCAGCCTCAGCACGCTTCTGCTCGTGGTTGCGGCCTTCACGATGGTGATCGGAATCCTGGGCGCCGTTGCCCAGGACGACATCAAACGAATGCTCTCGTTCACCCTGGTGTCCCACATCGGGTTCATGATCTGGGGTATCGGCCTGTCCACCAACGCCGGTCTCGGCGCCGCGATCTTCTATGTGACCCACCACATCACGGTCCAGACGGCGCTGTTCCTCGTGGCCGGCATCATGGAGTACATCTCGGGCACCACATCGCTCACTCGCCTCGGCTCTCTGCTGAAGCTCTCGCCACTGCTGGCCGTGCTGTACCTGATCCCCGCGTTCAACCTTTCCGGAATCCCTCCGATGACGGGCTTCCTCGGCAAGGCCGGGCTGATCGAGGCATCCGCAGACCAGGGGTCGCCGCTGGCGTGGACCCTGGTGGCCGCCGGCCTTGTGACTTCCTTCCTCACGCTCTACGCGATGACCCGCGCGTGGAACATGGCCTTCTGGCAGGAGGCGGAGCACGAGCCCACGATGCAGCCGCTGCCGCGTGCGATGGTCGGCTCGTCCGCCGCCCTCATCGCCCTCTCGCTCGCGCTCGCCGTGGGCGCGGGCCCGCTGATGCAGTACACGCAGCGCGCTGCTCTCGACCTGCGGGCCCGCTCCCCGTACATCTCCGCAGTGCTTCCCGCAGGCGAGATCCCGGACGAGATCTACCATGATCCGTTCGAGGCCGAGGCCGAGAGCGGGGTGACGAACTGATGCCGCGCAGGCGATTCCGTGACCGCATCCCCTCCTTCACCTCGGTCATCTGGCTGACGCTCGTCTGGGTCCTGCTGTGGGGCGACATCACGTGGGGCAACCTCCTCAACGGCGTCATCATCGCTTACGCCGTGGGCATCATCTTCCCGCTGCCGCGAATCGGCGGCGGCACGCGGTGGCGGCCGATCGCGATCGTCATCCTGGGGGCGCGGTTCGCCTGGGACGTGCTCGTCTCGGGCTTCCGCGTCGCCTGGGTAGCGCTGCGGCCGGGCACGCCCAAGTCTGCCGTCATCCGTGTCCAGTTGCGTAGCCACTCCGACTTCGTATTGGCGACGACGGCGGCCATGACCACCCTCATCCCGGGCTCGGTCGCGATCAACGCGCACCGACTCACCGGCGTCATCTATCTCCACGTGTTCGATGTTCCGGCCAAGAATCCCCGGAAGTACCTGGAGGACTTCCGGGAGACGGTGCTCCGGCAGGAGGAGCGCCTGCTGCGGGCGTTCGCCACCGAGGCCGAACTCGCGGACGCGGGCTACAGGCCTGGCTGGAGAGTCGGCACGGGTGACCTGCCCGGCTGGCACCACGATCCGGCGGCCCCGGCCGGTGTTGCAGCGAAGAAGCGGGGGCGGCGCGCATGACCGTGATCTACGTCATCTGCATGCTGGCGCTGATCGCCGCGGCGCTGCTGGTGCTCGTCCGTGTGGAGCGCGGTCCCTCGATGCTCGACCGCGGCATCTCCGTGGACGTGATCACCGCGGCGATCATCGGCTTCATCGCCGTGTTCTCGGTGGCCCAGAAGCGCAGCGATCTCACCCACATCATGGCGGCCCTCGCCCTCGTGGGCTTCCTCTCCACCGTCACGCTCGCGCGCTTCGCCGCCCACGAGTCCGACGCAGATCGCCACATCCTCACCCGCGAGGAATTCGAGGAACTCCACGTCGAGGATGAGCGACTGCCCGACGACGCCGCGCCGGTTCACGACGTCGACGCCCTGGCGGAAGCCGAGGAGGAACGGCTCGCCGCGGCGGTCGAGAAGGCCGAACGCGAAGACGGGGAGGGTGGACTGCGATGAACTGGGACATGTTCTGGGACGCGTTCGCCGCGTTCTTCCTCGTGCTCGGCACCTTCCTGACCGTTGCCGCGGCAATCGGGATGCTGCGATTCCCGGACCTGCTCTCGCGGCTGCACGCGACCTCGAAGCCGCAGTCGCTCGGCCTCGCGCTGATGATGATCGGCTTTTCCATCTCGATGAGGTCGCCGTCGATTGCGTGGACGGCTGTGCTGATCGTGCTGTTGCAGATCGTGACGGCGCCGATCGGTGCGCACCTCGCGGGCCGGGCCGGATACCGGACGGGGCAGGTGGACTCCCGGACGCTCCACACGGATGAATACCGCCGCGATATCGCAGCCGCGCTGCGTGCGGAGAAGCGCCAGGAGCAGAAGAAACGGGACCGCGAGCGTGCCGAGGGTGCGAGGGAGAAGCGCAAGAGGGGCCGGTCCGGGGGCTCAGGCTCGAAACGCTGATTGGGCCCGGAATCGCGCGGTTCTTGGCGCGCAGTTCGTTCGATGTGTCTGGGCGACTCGGCTAATGTGGACAATCGTGATGAGTGAACCGGCGTCGCCGTTGTTGACGCCGAATTCGGGAGATCCGGACGTGGACGCGGCGGCGATGCTGATCCGGGACGCCGGCCTTCCGGGACAGCCTCCGGTACCTCGTTCGGCAATCGACACTCTCTTGGGCGATCGGTTCCGCGTGGTGGGTTCACGGCGTGCCACAAGATCGCCGTACCGCTCTGCTACTGCGTGGTGTCTGCTCCACTCCGGCCGGGCAAAGGACGCCCTGGAACTGGCCGAACGTGAGGGAAGGATCTCGCTTCACCGCGCCGCCGGGAAGAACACGCCGGCCGATCAATCCGCCTGCTACGCGATCTTGGCCGAGGTGTATTTCTTCAACGGCTGGCTTCGCGAGGCCATCGCGTGCGCGAGCTCCGCCAAGGATTACGCGCGCGAGGCCGGTCATGAGGGCCGCCTGTTCAGGGCGCAGGGCCTGCTCAGTGCTGCGCTGGCGTGGAGTGGCGAGATCAATCGGGCTGCCGTGATCGCGCGCGAGGCGCGTGAGATCGGTGAGCCGCGAGGGTGGACGAATGATTCCGCGGCCCGCCCTCTCCTGATGGCCGAGATTCTGGTGTTGTCAAGACGTGCCGATGCGGCGGGGATTGCAGGAATCTGCGAGACCCTGGAACGGAATGGCGGGCGTGACGTTATCTCCCGTGGCGTCACGCGCTTCTGCACACTGGTGCTGAAGTCGGTCGAGCAGGACAACCGGCAGATCGTTGCCACCGCGCGCCTTGTGACCCACGGCTCCGATGCTCTCCTCTCGCCACCGTGCATCCTTTCCGCCGTGGCATCTATGGAAGCGGTGGCCCACACCCACCTGGGCGAGCCCGGGGCGGCACTCGCTGCACTCCAGGTGGGTGGCTCGTCCCACGATCACAGCGTGTGTTACCCGCTACTGGAGGCAACCGTGTACCTCCAACTCAAGGAGTTCCGGAAGGCGCTCGAGGTTACGGACCACTGTGTGAAGCAGCAGCCCGATCACGCGGTGGCTTCGCTCGTCTCAGTCCAGTTGCGGCGGGCACTCGCCTACGAGGGCCTCGGTCTGAGTAGTCGGGCAGACGTGGCGTACTCGAATGCCAACCATCTGGCGTACGAGTGTGGCCTGCTGTCCGGAACGTTGGGTCTTTCTCGCGCACCCCTGCAGGTGCTGTTCGATCGCATGGCCGAGAACGAGCCAGAGTTCGCGGCGAAGGTGACTGCCGCCCTGCCCACAAACTACGAGTACCCGGATCGTCCCGGGCCGAACTTCGAACCCTTCCAGCTGACGGAACGCGAGTCAGTCATGGCGGGATGGCTCATGACCGATCTGACGCTTCCTGAGATTGCGCAGGAACTCACTGTCTCCATCAACACGGTGAAGTCCCAGGTCAGGAGCCTCTACCGCAAGCTTCAGGCTTCGTCACGAGAGGAAGCAGTCCTCCGCCTGGAACGCACCGGGCTGTACAGACCCAAGGTGTACGGCCAGTCGCCTGGGTGACCTGACCGCGCCATCCTCGCGGCGGTTTGCCGGGCACACCCGAACACCGTGGAAGCTCGTGGTGATGCGGAGGGTGACTCGCAGGGTGAGCGCCGGGTGAGCGCCGGGTGAAGCCACGGCACTTTCAACAAACAATGAACTCCACGCGACTAACCTCCGAAAAGGGCCGGGAATGCCGGGAGGAAGTTGGCTGATGATTGTTCGTAGACGCGCGTCCCGAGCACTGGGGGCGCGCCTTGTGGCCGCACTCGCGGCACTCCTCGTTGGTGGTTCGGGCGCGCTGGCACTGGCGCCGGCGGCGACTGCTGATCCGACTCCTGGCGCAGCTCCGGCGAACGTGCTCAACACTTCGGGGTTCTGCGAGGGCGTCAACCCCATGGGCGCAGCGACCCCCATCGGATCCGAGAACGGCTACACGATCTTCGTCCGCGAGAACGCGGTTCTCTCGAACAGCGAACTCGAGGGCACGCTCGCCGTGGGCGGCATGGCGACTTTCAACACCGCCAGTAACCAGAGCCTTCAGTACCCGATCTTGCACACAACCGGTAACGGCAACGCTAATTACAACGTGCCCACGGTCGATGGCGTACCGAACCGCGTTCTGATCCAGGAGTTCGACCCGCACAACAAGATCGTCCAGGTGAAGACCGACAATGCAACGGGAACGAATGCCCAGGCCGGAGCCAAGATCGGTGACCACACCAAACCCGCCGGTTACACGTTCGGACAGATGTTCGGCGGTGGCAGCGGCACAACCTATTACCCGTCCAACGGGAACAACCAGAGCCCACAGATAGATTCCATGGCGCAGCTGTGGACCAATCTCCTTGCCGCGCAGGAGAGCTGGGGGATCAGTGGCGACGTCCTCTCGCATTTCCCAACCGACAACGGAACCTCAGTCATCGATGGATTCGGTGGCTGGATCACAACACTCACCGATCCCGATCCCGACGATCAGCACAAACCGATCGTCCTCAGCGGGCCCACGAGAGTGACGCTGACGCAACTCAAAGTGCTTCGTCCCGAGAGATTCAAGATATCGAATTTCTCCCCGAGCTCATTCCTCGTCGTCACGGTGCAACCAGCCGACGTCGTCGACGGAACGGTGAAGCTGCCAGCGTACCAGGCAGCGGGCAATTCGGCGGATGGCGAGGGCATCAGCTACGTCCTGTTTGACTTCAGCCAGATCACTGGTGACGTCAGGGTGACCCCCATAGTTGACAGCCGTGTGCGCGGTTCGATCTATGCACCCAACGCGAACGTCATCTTCCCGCAGAACCCTGCAAGTCAGTTCGAGGGGCAATTGATCGCCAAGAACTTCCAGGCGCTCCAGGGCGGCGACGAGATGCACACCAACCTCTTCAAGGGTCGCATCCCTATGGGCCGCTTCAACCTGCAGAAGAACCTCACCGGGGTCGCAGACTCTGACGTTCCGGCCGGCACGGTGTTCAACATCCAGGCAACGTGGACCGGCGGCTCCCAGAGCTTCGCGCTTCCCGCGAACGGCACCGCTGCGAGTCAATGCCTGCCCATCGACACAACGGTCAGCTTCAGTGAGCCCCAACCGCCGGCAATCGATGGTTACGAGTTCGACAAAGTGGTTTTCAACCCCACAACCGTGACGATCAAGGCGCAGAAGGAGTTGACGGATATTCCAACGGTCACCGCGACAAACACTTACCGCGCTGTGCCCAAGGGAACGTTCAACCTGCGCAAGGCTCTCGACGGCGTGAATGCGACTGACTTCCCTGCGGATACAACGTTTCCCGTGACCGCCACCTGGGGTGAGGGCGGGACGAAGACATTCAGCTTGCCCGCTGATGGCACGCCGGTTGACTCCGGGCTGTCGCTGCCTGCCGGCACAGTGGTAACCCTCGCAGAGGGTGAGCGGCCCGCCGCACCGAGCGGCTACGAATTCGTCTCGTCCAGCCCGTCGACCGGCACCATCACAATCCTCGACGGCGACGACGATGACATCGCTTGGACCGTCACCAACACCTACGAGCGAGTTGTGGGTGGTTTCAGCCTGCAGAAACACGTTGAGGGTGTCGATGAGGGGGACATCCCGGTCGAGTTCGAGGTGATCGCATCTTGGAACGTCGAGGGGGAGACGAAGCCAACCGAGTCGCCTCTCTCTGTTCCGGGGGATGGCACTGTGCTGGAGGGTCCACAGGACCTGCCCGTCGGCACCGAGGTCGCTTTCAGCGAAGCCCCGGTCGCGATCGACGGCTACAGGTTCACGGGCGTGACGTTTGCGCCGGAGTCGACTTTGACGATTACAGACGGCGAGAACGCGAGCACGTTGGTCACCGTCACCAACACCTACGAACGGATTCTTGGGTCGGTCATTTGGACCAAGGTCGACGACGCCGAGAATCTTCTGAATGGTTCCGAGTGGACGATCTGGGGCTCGGGATTCCCCGATGGTGGTCAGGCGATCACCGACTGCACGTCCGAGGGTTGCTTGGGGCCGGACATGGATCCGGTCGCGGGTCAGTTCAAGCTGGAGAGCTTGGCCTGGGGTGACTACGCGTTGAGAGAGACGCAGGCGCCTGCGGGGTACTACCCGATCGACGGTGAAATCCAGTTCACCATCGGCAACGGTGACGGCGAGGAACTGGATGTCAACCTCGGGGACCAGAAGAACCTGCGAATCCAGGGTCCCTCTCTGCCGTTCACGGGCGGACTCGGGCGCGACTTCTTCGCCATGTTTGGATTCGGCGTGCTGATCCTCGGGGTCGGCGCGGTCGGGTACCTCCAGATTCGCAGCCGCCGCAGGGAGGTTGCCTGGAACGAGTAGCCAACGAATTTGACCACATAAGGACCACCCATTTCGGCGATGCGCCGAAGGAAACACACAAGGAAACCCCTCACATGGCCGGAACTGCGGTGGAGGGCAGAAAGGAAAACAGAAGTATGACCATGCTAGGAAACGCGGTGCGGCGAATTGCCGCCGGCGTGGGGGCGGTGGCCCTCGCCATGGCGGGAACGCTCGCCATGGGAACGGCCGCGTCTGCGGACGTCGGCCCGGACCAGCCGGATGCGCCAGAAACCGGAAGCCTGACAATCGTCAAGAAGGTTGGTGACCCGGAGACGGGGACACCTGGTGCCACGGTGCTGCTCGACGGCGTCGAGTTCACTGTGACGACCGTCGGCAGGATGGTCGAGGACTCATTCGTGGCACTCGACCCGGCGAACAAGGCGGACTGGGAACTGATTGAGGCGTTCGAGAACCTGCCAGTCGGCAGTTCGCTGCCGGACGGGCTCGTCCTTTCAACAGACTCCGCCGACATTCGCAAGGGCGTGACTGGCTCCGCCGGTCAGCTCGAGGGCCAGTACGTCTTCTCGAACCTGCCGCTCGGTCTCTACTACGTCCAGGAAACGGGCCGTGGTGACAACCTGATCGTCGCGCCGGTGGATCCTTTCTACGTCTCCATCCCGACCTCGAACGGCGATGAAGCGGAAGGCTGGAACTACGACATCGTTGCCGAGCCGAAGAACCGTCTCGCTGAGGACATCTCGAAGATCATCACGGCACGTCCGGACGCGCTCGCCATCGGCTCCGAGGTCACCTGGGAGATCACCGTGCCGGTTCCGGAGAACCCGACAGATGAGTGGTTCGTGTACGCCGCTGTGACGGATGAACTCGACTCGCGTCTCGACTACCACTCCTCGACGCTCACTCTTGACGGCACGGCCCTTGTCGCGGAGACCCACTACAAGGTCATCGAGGATGAAGCCGCAAACTCGGTCACCTGGCAGTTCACCGCTGCGGGACTCGAGGAGCTTGATGATGCGGCAGGCAAGAACCTGCTCGTTTCGTTCAAGACCACCGTGACGTCAGTCGGCGATGGTGAAATCATTAACCAGGGTGATGACGAGTTCCCCGGCGAGTACGACTACTGGTTCGACTTCCGTGCCACCAAGGACCAGAAGGATCCGGAGGACGATCCGGATGATCCCACTTCTGGCGGCCCTGAGGACCCCGGCGGTACCACCGAGGTTCCGGGCAAGGAGAGTCCCCGCACGTTCTGGGGCCAGCTTAAGATCACGAAGGTCGACGACTCCGACGAGCCGTTGAACCTCTCAGGTGCCGAGTTCAAGGTGTTCGAGAAGGGCGAAGACGACTGTGCTGCAAACGCTCCGGCTGCTGATGCCGTGGCAACGGGTACCTCAGACGCGAACGGCGTCGTTCAGTGGGCGAGTGTGACCCCGACCAACCCGCTCGGACTGTGGGTCGGAAACTGGAACGCATCCGATGGCGATGAGCCCACGAGCAAGGACTACTGCGTCTACGAGACCGTCGTCCCGGCCGGCCACACCGCCACGGAGCTCGCGGGCACGGTTACGATCGTGCCCGGGGGGCTTGCTGCAGGCGGCACCATCGTCGTCACAAACTACCGGACCGAGGGCCCCGACCTGCCGATGACCGGTGCTCAGGGCACCATGCTGATGACCGTTGGCGGTCTGCTGCTCGTCGGCGCCGGCACGGGCGCAATTGCCGTGTCGCGTCGGAAGCGCAGCAAGGCAGCGGCCGTCTGATCGGCTGATGTGCTAGTCCGTTAACCGGACTACCCTGGCGGCGGCGCCTCCCTCCTCCCCCTCGGCGCCGCCGCCAGACTTGTGCCATCCCGGACTGAAGGAAGAAGCGTAGGTGAGTACCGTCGTCGAGAATCAGAGGCGCGCGCGCACCCGCCGGCGCTGGCGATTCCCGTGGGCGGCGGCCATCGCCTGTCTGGTGATCCTCGCGGGCACGGGCATCTTCCTCTACCCACACATCGCATCGTGGTTCTCGCAGAAGGAACAGTCCCGCGTCACCGCGCTCGCCCAGGAACGGCTCCTGGAACCGCCGCAGGATGACGAGATCTACCGGATGGAGCAGTTCGAACTGGCCCACGAGTACAACAACGCACTCGCGTCCGGCGCCGTTTACCGGGCAAACACCAACGTTGCCACCGGTGACGGCACCACCACTGACGAGTCGCTCGTCTACGAGGACATCATCAACTTCTCCGACGCCGGATTCATGGGCCGCCTACGCTACGAGGCCCTCGATATCGATCTGCCCATCTACCACGGCACCAGCGTGAAGACACTGGAGATAGGCGTGGGGCACCTCGAGGGCACGTCGCTGCCCGTCGGGGGGATCGGTACGCGCCCCGCCCTCACCGCCCACCGCGGACTGCCCAGCTCCACGCTCTTCAACGAGTTGGACAAGGCCCAGATCGGTGACACGTTCTCGGTGTCGGTGCTCGATCAGGTGTTCGCCTACGAGGTGGTCGACATCCGTGAGGTGGAGCCCAGCCAGACCGAGGCGATCTTCGCCGATCCCAAACGCGATCTGGTCACGCTCGTGACCTGCACTCCGCTCGGCATCAACTCGCACCGCATTCTCGTGACCGGGGAACGCATCGAGCCCACTCCTGCCGAGGAGATTGCGGCGGCAGCGGAGGCGCCGGAACTGCCGCGCTTTCCGTGGTGGGCGGTGATTCTTGGGGGAGTCGTGACTGTTTGCGGGGTCTATGTTTGGCGCTCGGGGTACGAGAACGTGGTCACGCAGCCGAAGCAAGCGGCTCACCGGGCCACTGCCCGCGTTTGATCAGGCCGCTTCCACCCTCCGGGGCGGGCCGTACCACTTCTTGGCACCCTGGGCCGCGAAGACCTGCGCCACCGCGATCACCAGCGCCGATGCGACGGCGAACGCAAGGATCTCCTTGACCGAGAAGTCATCGTCGGCGTCGTCCTGTGGTGTGTTGCGGCCGGTGAGACCCTTCCAGCCGAGGGCCACGGCCTTGCTGGCCACCAGGCCGGCAGCGGCAGTCGCCACGCCTCTTGCGATTGTCCAACCGACGTCCATGCGACCTCCTAGTTCGTTGTGCCAATCCTGCCGGAATCCTCCCGCAGGCGCACCGGCTCCTCGCAGAGTGTTTCTGCGGCGTGCGGTAGACTGTCCCTGATCGACAGGGGAGCGCACCAAGCGCTGAGAGTGCTCGAACCGAGCAGACCCTCGAACCTGAACCGGTTAGCACCGGCGTAGGGAGTCGAGTTCTCTGGCAGAAGGCCACCCCTCCTGATGACAGGAGGTTCCTGAATGCGAATCATTCGTTCTGGGCGGGCGGCGCTTGCGGCGCTCGCCGCGGCGGCGCTGCTCGCCGGTTGCGGCGGCGACGGCGGCGGTAACGCCGGCGACGAGCCCGAAACCGCTACCACCGCCGGCACCACCACCACCACCGAAACCACCGAAACCGCCGCCGCCACGGCGCCCCCCGCCGAATCCACCGTCACCCTCGTCACCCACGACTCGTTCGCGCTCTCCGAGGACCTGCTCGCGCAGTTCACGGAAGAGACGGGCTACGAGATAGTCACAGTCGCGCCCGGCGATGCCGGTGCGCTCGTCAACCAGCTGATCCTCACCAAGAACTCGCCGTTGGGAGACGCCGTCTACGGCATCGACTCCACGTTCGCCTCACGCGCCGTCGAGGAGGGTGTGCTCGCACCGTACGAGTCGCCGAACGCCGTCGCGGACATGCCGAACTTCGATGGCCGGCTCACCGCGATCGACCAGGGCGACGTCTGCCTCAACGTGGACAAAGTCTGGTTCGATGAGCACAGCCTCGCCGCCCCCGCTAGCTTCGAAGACCTCCTCGAGCCCGAGTACCAGGACCTGACGGTAGTCACGAATCCGGCCACCTCCTCGCCGGGGCATGCGTTCCTGCTCGCCACGATCGCGCACTTCGGCGAGGACGGCTGGCAGCAGTACTGGACGGATCTCCTCGCCAACGGCGCGCGGGTCGCTGACGGCTGGTCGGACGCCTACTACGTGGACTTCTCGGGATCCTCAGGCGAGGGCACGCGTCCGATCGTGCTCTCGTACTCGTCGTCGCCGTCGGCGGAAATCGGTGACGACGGCGAGTCACGCACTGCGAACGTCGAGGCCACGTGCTTCCGTCAGGTCGAATTCGCGGGCGTGCTCGAGGGCGCGGAGAACCCGGAGGGCGCGCAGGCCGTGGTCGACTGGCTCCTGAGCACCCCCGTCCAGAACGACATTCCGGGCCAGATGTACATGTATCCGATCAGCCCGGACGCTACGCTTCCTGAGGAGTGGAGCCGTTTCGCCGCGCTCGCGGAGGACCCGCTCTGGATCGAGCCGGCGGAGATCGCCGCAAACCGCAACGCTTGGCTGGAGGAGTGGCTGGAGCTCATTGGCTAGCATCCCGCTACTCGGCGATCCCGCTCCCGCCCGTCTTCCTTCTCCCCAGCCGGGCGGGGGCGGGATTGCCGCACTGCTACTCGCGGCCATCCCGCTCGTTTTCCTCGCGGTTTTCTTCATCTGGCCGGTCACGGGGCTGGTGGGGCGTGGCTTCATCACCGACGGCGCCCTCGATCTGACCGGTTTCGCCGAGGTCCTCACCCGCAACCGCACGTGGCGCGTGATCGGGCAGACGCTGAGCCAGGCGCTGGTGGGCACGGCGTTCGCGCTGCTTCTCGGCATCCCGGGCGCCTACCTCCTGTATCGCAGGCGCTGGCGCGGGCGGAACCTCGTGCGGGCCATCGTGACGATCCCGTTCGTGCTACCGAGCGTGGTTGTGGGCGTGGCGTTCCGCGCCCTGCTCGCCGATGCCGGCCCCCTCGGCTTCCTCCACCTGGACGGCACCTTCTGGGCCATAGTCCTGGCCCTCGTGTTCTTCAACTACTCCGTGGTGGTGCGCACGGTGGGCGCGATGTGGGCCCGCCTCGACCCGCGCGCCGGCGAGGCCGCCGCCGTTCTGGGTGCCCCACCGTGGCGGGTTCTGCGGGACGTCATCCTGCCGGCCCTCGGTCCCTCCATCGCCTCTGCCGCTGCGATCGTCTTCCTCTACTGCTCGACGGCGTACGGCGTGGTCCTGGTCCTGGGCGGTCTGAGCCGGGGAACCGTGGAGACGGAGATCTACCTCCAGACCGTCCAGTTCCTCGATCTCCGCGCCGCCGCGGTTCTCTCAATTGTCCAGCTGGTGATGGTCACCGCCGCACTTGCGGTGGCGGGCCGCGCCCGCGCAGCCTCCGAGCGCGCGCTGGGCCTCCGCGCCGTCTCGACTGCGCCCCTCCGCCTGCGCGGCCCCGGCACTGTGGTGGACCGTGTGGCGGTGGCCGCGACCGGAGTCGTTGTGCTCGGGCTGCTTGTCACGCCGATGGCCTATTTGGTGGTGCGGTCGCTGCGGCAGGCCGACGGCACATGGGGTCTGCGCAACTACGCGAATCTTTCCGGCCGCGGCGAGGGCAATCCTTTGAATACGACCGTCTGGGATGCCCTGCAGAACTCCGTCCAGACGGCGCTCGGTGCCACGGCGATCGCCGTGCTGCTGGGCGTGATGGTCTCAATCGTGCTGTCCCGGCGGCCGAAGACGCGGCTGGGCCTGCGCGGGCTCGAAGCCTTCGACGCCGTCTTCATGCTCCCGCTCGGCGTCTCGGCCGTGACGGTGGGTTTCGGCTTCCTCATCACTCTGGACCGCCCGCCGCTCGATCTGCGCAGTTCCGTGGTTCTCGTGCCGATCGCGCAGGCCGTGGTGGCGCTGCCGATGGTGGTGCGCATGGTGCTGCCGGTGCTCCGCGCCATCGACCCCCGGCAACGCGAAGCGGCGGCGGTGCTGGGGGCCTCGCCGGCACGGGTCTTCGCGACCGTGGACGGCCCGTATCTTGTGCGCTCCCTGGGACTGGCCATGGGCTTCGCATTCACGATCTCTCTGGGCGAGTTCGGGGCGACCTCGTTCCTCGCCCGTCCGGACACCGCGACCCTTCCCGTGGTCATCTTCCGCCTGATCGGCCGGCCAGGCGCCGAGAACTTCGGGATGGCGATGGCAGCGTGCGTGGTGCTGGCGGCACTGACCGCCGGAGTCATGGCGCTCGCGGAGCAGATGCGCATGGACACACAAGGAGAATGGTGACGATGTCAGAGTCCCGCTGGTCCTCCGAGCACGGCCTCGTCCTCGACGGCGTCTCTGTCGAGTTCCCGCGCCGCGGCCGCGATCCGGCGGCGCGTGTGCTGCACAGTGTTTCGCTGAACGTCGGGCTTGGAGAAGTGGTCGTGCTGCTGGGCCCGAGCGGCTCCGGCAAGTCGACTCTGCTGCGCGCCGTCGCGGGGCTCGAACGCCTCGCCGGCGGCGACATCCGCTGGGATGGCCAATCCGTTGTCAACGTTCCGGTGCACCTGCGTGAATTCGGGCTGATGTTCCAGGACGGCCAGCTCTTCCCGCACCGGGACGTGGCAGGAAACGTGGCGTACGGCCTGACAGTGGGCCGCGCGGGCTCACGCGCGCCGGGCCACCACGGCGCAAGCACGGCAGTCCGGGGCGGCGAAGCCTCAGGTCACGAAACCGCGGGCCAGGACGCTGATCGCCCCGCCACGAAGTCATTGACGCGCGAGGAACAGGAGGTCCGGGTGTCCGAACTTCTCGAACTTGTGGGCCTGCCTGGATTCGAGGGCCGCTCGGTCACCACGCTCTCCGGGGGCGAGCGGCAGCGTGTTGCGCTCGCGCGCTCGCTTGCACCGGCCCCGCGATTGCTGATGCTCGACGAGCCACTCTCCGCGCTCGACCGCACGCTGCGCGAGCGGCTCACGGGCGAGGTCGCGCGGATCCTCCGCGTCGCAGGAATGACCTCTCTATATGTGACGCATGATCACGGAGAGGCGCGCGCCGTCGCGGACCGCGTGGGCATCATCCTCGACGGCGAACTGGTCCAGGTCGCCACATCGGATGAGCTCTGGTCCGCCCCGGCCAACGGCGCGGTCGCGGAGTTCCTCGGCGTATAGCGATCCTTGGGTGTTAAGACTCTGGGAGTCTGCTGAACAAGCGGGGATCCTTCGCCGGGATCCGCAGGGATGGCGCACGATCGTCACGATGGACCGGTGACGTCACTGCGCCATCGTGACGGACGCCAGCCCTGGTGTGACGTTCGTGCGCCCCCAGAATCTCCGTGTGACGTTCGTGCGCCCCGTTGTGACGTTCGTGCGCCATGCCGTGACGTTCGTGCGCCCCCGGCCGGCCCTGCCGTTCCGGGGGCGCTAGATGTGGGTTTGAGGCGGGTTTTGGGGGTTGAATCGCACATCTGGAGTCTCCGGAGCGGGACCACAGCTGGTGGTCGACATTGCCGGCTCCTACTCGTCGTCGTCGCCCTCGTTGGCCAAACCGATGTCGAATAGCGGTTCAGCCGAAGACGTTCGGGGTATGCCAGATGCTCGCAAAGTCAGCGAAGACGCCCGCGGAGATCTCGGGCGGAAGTTCAATGTCGAATCGTTGCGGCGAGCCTTCTTGAGCCAATGCGACTCCTCGTGTTGAGACTGGCTCGGTTTGAGGCCGGCTCCGCCTTATTAGTCCACGCCACCGTTCACGTACTGCAGCGAGTTCGGCTCGATCCTGCACTCGGAACCGAGCCGCATCGGCGCGATCAGTCCGTTCTTCCGGAGTTCGATCAGGAGCGGCAACACGCGCTCATGCAAAGAGAACGGTGAAATCGTGTTGACGTTGATCTTGGTGCCGCCCTCGAAGCCGGCAAGCGTCGAGATGCGCCACTTGACGAGGATTCGCCACGGCGTCGGCACGTCGAAGTCCTTCGGCTTGTAGTACCACTCCTCATTGGTTGGAACGGTGGGCCCGGTGGCGGCGTGGCAGGCGTGGAGTAGTTCCGAGACCGCGGAGATCTCCTCAGGGCTGTGCCTCCAGGGCACCCGCTCCGCGGACTTGGAGTACACCTCCAGCGTGGGATACCGGTGCCCAAATCCGGCGAACGCCACGGCGTGAGCGTTCTCCGCGAGGATGAGCCCGTGCTCGGCGGCGTAGTCCACTGCCATCTCGTTGTAGATGTTGGGGCGCTCCCGGACCTTGACATACTCGCGTTCGGCTTGGACGCCGCGTTCGTCGATCGCGACGAGCTGCTTGTGCAGGTGGTCGAAGCTCGCGCCGGCGGGACGGAGCCAGTTCTGGAAGGTTGCCACGTTCTTCACTTCCGGATGGAAGTCGTACAGGTCCCGCATGGCCGAGGCCGTGTAGGCGATGTATTCGCGGTGTTCCTCAACGCTGAGCGAGCCCGAGTAGGAGAGGTGATCCTCCGAGGTCGCACCATCGGCGAAGTGACGGCGAGCAACGATCACATCGTGTCCGCCGGCAAAGAAATTGCCGGCGTAGTCGAGGCGTTGCGCATCCGGCATGGTGCCCCACACCTCGGGCGGGACGCCGGAGGCGAGCGCCTTGGCCTTGGCGACGCCCATGACGTGGCGGCGGCCGGTCTCGTCATTGAGGTAGGCCTGCATCCGCTCGCGGGCCGCGGGGGGCATCTCGTAGCCGTAATTGTCCTCCCAGTAGTCGAGGGAGAGGATCTCGAAGAGGTTGGGTACCCGGCGGAACTCCGCCGTCGTGGCGTGCAACTCGTAGGCGGGGAGGGCCTCGAGGGTGCGCCAGCCGTCGCTCGTCCTCACGACTCGTGACTTCTCCGGCGGCGTATCGAAGTACCGGTCCGAGCAGAACGCGCAGTAGCGGCCGGCGCGTGACCGGTTGATGGGGCCCGTCGACGAGGCCGCGCTCTTGATCGGCCGGTTTCCACGCCCAGGCACCGTCCAGACCTGTGTTCCGGAGAGGGGATTGACCTGCTTGATCGTGCCGTCAGCGAGTATTCGGATCGGTTCGGAGCCGTTGGCTTTGGCGTTGGTCGTCACCGCTTCACCCTAGCCCGGTGGCGGAGGAGGCATGGACGATGTTGCAGCGCTCCAGGTCCGGCGTGGCGGGGTGTGGCAAGTCGTTGCCGGTCCGGCGCGACGGTACGTGGTGGGTTAGCCTCGGTGACATGGCACAGGAACCCGTCGTCATCAGGAACGAGGTCGCCTCCCGCTTCGAGCTCCGCCTCGACGGCGAGGTGATCGGCATCACCGAGTACTCCGACGACGAGGACGCAAAGGTCCGCGAGTTCGTACACACGGAGTTGGACCCCCAGTTCTCCGGGCGAGGACTTGCCGGCCGCCTTGTTGGGACGGCGTTGAAGCAGACCCGCGACGACGGCTACCGGATCTCGCCCGTGTGCCCCTACGTGGCGGGGTATGTCCGACGGCATCCCGAGTACCAAGAGGTTCTGGCGTAATCTGCGCGGGGCCCTGATCGGATCTGGGCGGCGTCTCGCCTCTCGGACCCTGTGAGCGTCACCACACAGCGCCTGACAAGCGGGAATCGCGAACGTTACCGTATCGAGACCTTTTCAAATGCGAAGGAGTCGAGGAGCCCCTCAACGCCGGTATAAGTTGATGGAGCGTCTAATCTCGATACCGGGAGTGACGCATGTCAGTATTCAGGTTTTGGGGAGGAATAGTGGCAGTCGCACCGCGCCACCAGCGCACCCGCGAAAGTCAGTTGACTCGCACGGCACGCCGGCGAACGCCGGCGATTCTCGCGTCACTCGCGCTGCTCACGTCGATGGGATTCACGATCCCGGCCGCCTTTGCCGACGGCGTGCCGTCCGATCCGGCCGGTACCCCGAGTGAACAGACGGCAGCGCTCGGCGGAGAGCAGTCAGACGAGGTCGCTTCCACGCAACTTGAGAGCCCGGCCCCCGGCGAAGATGAGGGAAAGACTGAGGACCCGGGTTCGGAGCAGAACCCGGGCGGCGCTGGTGACGAGGTGCCCCCGGCCGGCGGTTCCAACCCGGATGGCGCGGACGTTTCTGACGGCACGGGCGGCGAGGAGGCCGGCGGGAACTCCGCCGGTGGCTCCGGGGACTCGAGCGCAACCGAGGGCGCCAAAGAGTTGGACGCATCCTCCGACGGACTGGACGGCACCATGGCGCCACAGGGCGAGATCATGCCGTTCGGCGTCGGCGACGTTGACGGCGTGACGGCGCCCTACGTGTATTGGACCGTCAAAGACGATCACGGCAACTTGGTGGGCGGCGCGGAATTCGAGATCCAGGGCCCGCGGAGCGGTTCTGGTTGGGGTAGTGCCAACCGTGCGACGGTCGCGGACTGCGTTGCCGCGCCGTGCGGCGGCCCGGACCTCGATCCGGACCCGGGTGAGTTTGCGGTCCAGCAGATGGGGAACCACAGGATCTCGGATAGCCACCGCTACCGCATCCGGTTCACTGAGGCTCCAGACACGTACGAACTCATCAGTCCCTCGGGCTGGCAGGAGATTCCGGCCCGATCCGGGAACAACAACCAACACCTGCCAGCGAACGGCGCATGGGTGAACCGCACCTTTGACTTCGGCAACTTCGAAGTCGTCAAACTCCAGACCCAACCGATCTGCACAGCCGGCTACGTGTACGGCATAACGAATGCTGGCCAGATCCGGCAAGTCGCGCCCAACGGCACCGTGACAAACCTCGGTGACACACCCCAATCCGGTTCGGATTTCAACGGACTGGGCATCGGGTATGGCGGTGAACCCGTGTTCGCCTACGCCCGTGAAGGCACAGGGAACACCGATTCGGACGTCTCGATCTACAAGTACGACCCCGCGGCTGGAACTTGGACGGACACGGGCCACAACGTCAATTCCGGTGCAGCTGGAGGAACCACGGTGACCTTCGTGGCCGGCGCCGTCAATCTCGATACGGGCAAGTATTTCCTCGGCGGTTACACGTCGGCCTTCGATGGCAGTGACAGGGTGTTCAGGCTCTGGGAGTACGATCCCACGTCAAATACCTCCGTTTACAAGGGTGCCATCAGCACTCCCACCGGATTGTTCGGCGCCGCCGCGAACGGTGACATGGCCTTCGACGCCGACGGCAACCTCTTCGTCGTCCGTGGTAGCGGGTCCACGACGACCGTCTATTCCGTGACGGCCGCGAACCTGGCGGCTGCAAACGGAGGGACGATCCCCTCGGCTGCCTCGAACACCGTGAGCAATACAACGAGTAGCGTGAACGGTGTCGCGTTCGACGCGGACGGCTACGGCTTCCTGAGCAGCAGCAACGATGTCCAGCGGTACATCATGCCAGGATGGACTGGTAAGGCCGACGTGACCTCGAGCCTCGGCGTTTCTGGCAACACCTCGACCGACCTCGCTTCCTGTGGCTCGCCGCCGACGATCACGATCGAGAAGAACGTCCAGGGTGGCCGGGTCAATGACAGCGACCAGTTCACGATCACCTTGTCCGAAGGCTCAACGGTGATCGGAGCTGCTACGACCACCGGTAACGCGACCGGTGTGCAGGACCAGCGGGTCGGCCCGCTGCCCACCGTCCGCAATGTCGAACTGACGCTCAAGGAAACCGCTGCAGGAAGTACAAACCTCGACGACTACATGACGAGTTACCGTTGTCTTGTCGATGGCGTGCAGGTCTCCCAGGGCCGCGACACGAGGACCGGCACGGTCACTATTCCGTCCGGGGGGCAGGAAACGCTCTGCCAGTTCTTCAACTCGCCACTCATCGCGAGCGTGACCGTGAGCAAACAGGTGACGGACGGTGCCGGTGGGAACGCCGCGCCCCGTGAGGGCTGGGCAGTCGGCGCAACGGTGACGCCGTCGGCCGGGAGCACCGTGACCACCAACCCCACCGCGACTTCTCAGGAGACGGGCACGGCCGGTAGCGCTTCTTGGCAGCTCAGCTTCGGAGATGACACCCACTCGGCAGCGGTCACAGTGAGCGAGTCTCAGGAGACCGGATACGAATTCCTGAGCGGCGAGTGCACCGTCACGCACTTGGACGGAATCACTGAAACGACGCCCCTTGCCAGCGAGGCCGGCACAGAACTCGCGGGCATTGTCCCAGGCGATCAGGTCGATTGCACTTACGTGAACAGGCCGACTCCGGGCACCCTTGCGATTAAGAAGGCCTTCGACGGCACCGTTCCGTCCGGTTCCGGGGATATCGAGTTCAGCGGCACCTATGAGTGCACCCTGGGCGCCGCCACCGTCGCAACTGGCACTTGGACTCGGACCGGCGCCGGTGAAGCCGAACTCACCGCCGACCCCGGGATGCCAGCTCCCGATGCGATCCCGTCTGGCGCGGAATGTAGCGCGACGGAAACACCGCCAACCGGCAGTGACGGTCTGCCGAACACCTCGTACGAGTGGGGCACGCCCACCGTCAGTCCCGAATCGGTCACGATAACCAGTGAAGAAACCGGCACGATCACGGTGACGAACACGTCCACGCGGGTGCTTGGTGGTTTCTCGGTGACGAAGGATGTCGTCGGGACGGCGGATGAGGGCATCACGTACACCGGTGCTTGGGAATGCGCGCTCGGCGATGAGACCGTTGATGGCACTTGGTCGGTGGGGGCGGGCGGGACGTGGTCGTCGCCTGCGGACGCGGACATCCCGCTGGGATCCATCTGCACGGTGACGTCCGAGGCGCGGCCGGATTCGCCTGTTGCCGATGACCCGTCGTGGGCGTGGGACGGCGACGCTGACCTTGGCGATGCGGTGACGGTCGGCAGCGACGACACCACGATCACGGTGACGAACACGTCCACGCGGTTGCTTGGTGGGTTCTCGGTGACGAAGGACGTCGTCGGGACGGCGGATGCCACGAACGTGTACTCCGGTGGCTGGGAGTGTGTGGACTCGGCGGGCGTGACCGCGAGCGGCACTTGGTCGGTGACGGGTGAGGGCACATGGGCGTCCTCTGACAACATCCCGCAGGGATCCACCTGCACGGTGAAGTCCGAGACGCGGCCGGACTCGCCTGTGGCGGGTGACTCGTCGTACCAGTGGGACGGCGACGCCAACCTCGGTACGAGCATCACGGTCGGCAGTGACGACACCACGATCACGGTGACGAACACGTCCGCGCGGTTGCTTGGTGGGTTCTCGGTGACGAAGGTCGTCGAGGGCACGGCGGATGCCACGAACGTGTACTCCGGTGACTGGGAGTGTGTGGACCCGGCGGGCGCGACCATGGACGGCGACTGGTCTGTGACGGGTGAGGGCACATGGGCGTCCTCTGACAACATCCCGCTGGGATCCATCTGTTCGGTGAAGTCCGAGACGCGGCCGGACTCGCCTGTGGCCGATGACCCGTCGTGGGCATGGGACGGCGACGCCAACCTCGGTTCGAGCATCACGGTCGGCAGCGACGACACCACGATCACGGTGACGAACACGTCCGCGCGGTTGCTTGGTGGTTTCTCGGTGACGAAGGACGTCGAGGGCACGGCGGATGCCACGAACGTGTACTCCGGTGGCTGGGAGTGTGTGGACCCGGCGGGCGCGACCATAAGTGGCGACTGGTCTGTGACGGGTGAGGACACATGGACGTCCCCGGACACTGCGAACATCCCGCTGGGATCCATCTGCACGGTGACGTCCGAGGCGCGGCCGGATTCGCCTGTTGCCGATGACCTGTCGTGGGCGTGGGACGGC
>DASRMP010000036.1:0-30049 GCA_035647855.1 Actinomycetaceae bacterium
TCCACACCCCGACTACGGGGTGCGAAGTTCCCCACGGGGTCTGAAGTTCCCCAGCACACCACCCAGACGAGGTCTGAAGTTCCCCAGCGACCGGCCTTCGGTCTCCACGGCCACGAGGGCGCACGATCGTCACACGCAAAACGCTGAGGGCGCACGATCGTCACACGCAAAATGCTGAGGGCGCATGATCGTCACCATGGCGCAGTGACGTCACTGCGCCATGGTGACGGTTGTGCGCCCCGGTGTGACGAACGCGCGCCCTCATGCCGCAAGCGGCAGCAAGACCCGCCGCTGCGGCTCCGAGGTTCCGCAGCTCCGTGATTTGACGCCTACCAGGGTGCCCGACGTTCCGCAGCCCGCTGCGGGGACGCAACATGTCGGCTTGCGGCGGGAATCGGATGCTCAAGCATGCATCTTGGGTCTCCGGAGTGCGGTGGAGAGGGCGACAGCGACGACGGCGAGGGCTACAGCGACAACGGCCGCGCCGGCGAGGGCGAGGGCGACGACGAGTGCGATGCCAGCGACAACGGCCGCGCCGGCGGCGAACAGACTGGTCGCCGGCGGCGAACAGACTGGTCGGCGGCGGCGAAAATACTGGTCAGCGTGACAGTCGTCGTCGGGGCGCGCAAACCCCCGCCGGACGAGCGCCCAGATTATACACGAATCGGCACAGTATGTGGAAGAATAGAAGAACGCAATGATGCGGATAGGAGAATCTCACATGCTGTATCCACAACCTGGAACCGGAGACTCCAAGATCGAAGTCCTGCCCGAGTACGGCAACTTCATCGGCGGCGAATTCAAGCCCCCGATCGAGGGTCAGTACGCGGACAACCCGACACCGGTCACCGGGAAACCGTTCACCAAGTACGCCCAATCCACTGAAGCCGATGTCGAGGCCGCTCTCGACGCCGCCCACGCCGCCGCGCCCGCCTGGGGCGAGGCATCGCTCGCAGAGCGAGCGAAAGTGCTCAACACCATCGCGGACGCCGTCGAGGAGAAGCTTGAGGAAATCGCGATCGCCGAGAGCTACGACAACGGCAAGGCCGTGCGGGAGACGCTCGGCGCCGATATACCGCTCCTCATCGATCACTTCCGGTACTTCGCCGGCGCCGCGCGCACGGAGGAGGGCACGCTCACCCAGATAGACAAGGACACGGTCGCGTACCACTTCCGCGAGCCGCTGGGCGTGGTCGGCCAGATCATCCCGTTCAACTTCCCGCTGCTCATGGCGGCATGGAAGCTCGCGCCGGCGCTGGCCGCCGGCAACGCAGTCGTGCTCAAGCCCGCCTCCCCCACCCCGTGGTCGATCATGAAACTGATGGAGGTCATCGCGGACGTCGTCCCGCCGGGCGTCATCAACGTGGTCACCGGGCCCGGAGCGAAGATCGGCAAGGCCCTGGCCACCAACAAGCGGATCGCCAAGATCGCCTTCACGGGTGAGACGGTCACGGGCCGGCTCATCATGCAGTACGCAGCACAGAACATCATCCCGTCCACCACGGAACTCGGCGGCAAGAGCCCGAACATCTTCTTCTCCGACATCATGGAAGAGGACGATGCACTCCGGGACAAGGCGATCGAAGGACTGCTGCTCTTCGCCTTCAACCAGGGAGAAGTCTGCACCTGCCCGTCGCGTGCACTCGTTCAGGAAGACATCTACGACGAGTTCATGGATCTCTGCCTCGAGCGCGCCCGCGCCATCAAGCTGGGTTCCCCGCTCGACACCGACACCATGATGGGCGCCCAGGTCTCCACAAACCAGATGGAAAAGATCACAGGCTACTGCGAGATCGCGGAGCAGGAGGGCGCGGAGCGCCTCATCGGCGGCGCGCGCGCGAACCTCGATGGCGATCTCGCCGACGGCTACTACTTCCAGCCCACCATGTACAAGGGCCACAACAAGATGCGGATCTTCCAAGAGGAGATCTTCGGGCCGGTGCTCGCCGTCACGACCTTCAAGGACGACGACGACGCCCTCGAGATCGCCAACGACTCCCTCTACGGCCTCGGCGCCGGCGTGTGGACCCGCAACGGCACGCGCGCCTACCGCATGGGCCGGGGCATCAAGGCGGGCCGTGTCTGGACGAACTGCTACCACGCGTACCCAGCGGGTGCAGCGTTCGGCGGGTACAAGATCTCGGGCGTTGGCCGGGAGAACCACCGAATGATGCTCGAGCACTACACCCAGGTGAAGAACCTGCTCGTCAGCTACTCCGACCTGAAGATGGGGTTCTTCTGACAGACAGGAGGATCGCGTGAGCGATACGCCACGCATCCAGGCGACTCCCGCGGCGCGTGCGGCCCTCGAGGCCGTACGCGCCCGCGAGGGCGGCCAGGTGATGTTCGTCCAGTCGGGCGGCTGCTGCGCCGGCAGTGTCCCGATGTGCTTCGGCCTCGGCGAGTTCCTCACCGGGGACGGCGATACTCTCCTCGGAGACGTCGACGGCGCCCCCTTCTACATCGAGGAGAGCCTCGACGAGGCGCTCGGCCGGCCCTCGTTCGTCCTCGATGTCGCTCCCGGCGGGCCCGAGGGCTTCTCGCTCGGCACGGTCGACGGCGGCCACTTCGTCTCCCGCTCGACGTCCTGCCTCGCCGACGACGCCATGCGGTGACCGTGCACGTAGCTAGCTCGTCACGTCCTTCGTGGTGAAGTGCGCCCACGCCACCAGCCAGAAGATGACGATCACGGCGCCGTAGTACCCGGCGCCCGTGGCCATGTCCCCCCACTGGATCGGATCGAAGAGGACACCCGTGAACGAGGAGAGGTAGTGCGTCGGCAGGTATGGGTGCATGAACGACACCTGCTCGATCGCCTCCAGAATCCACGCGACGATGATTACGGCCATCAGAGTGATCGTCGCGACCACGGGGCTCTCGGTGAGCGTGGAGATCACAAGCCCGATCGCTCCGATCGCCGCGATGGCGAGACTCGCATAGGCGACCGCGATCGCGAGCCGCCCGAGGCTTTCCGCGAAGCTGAGTTCCGTTCCGGACAGCGTCGTCATCGGACCCGCCCCGAGGATCACCACGCCCGCAATCGTCCCGACGACGGCGATCAGCGTTGTCGCGATCACGGCTCCGAGCGCGATGGTCGCGTACTTGACCACGAGCAAACGAGTGCGCGAGACGGGCACCGTGAGCAGGTAGCGCAGTGTTCCGACGTTCGCCTCCCCCGCCACGGCGTCGCCCGCCACGAGCGCGATGGCAAGAGGCAGGAAGAAGGCAATCTGCACGGCGATGGCGGCCAAGGGCAGAATCACGCCGTTCGCCGAGAGTAGTCCCAAGAGGTTGCCGGTGCTGCCCGAGAAATGGATGGCCACCGCCATGATCACCGGAACCGCGGCCAGGACCGCGAGCCCGATCTGGTTGCGGCGCCGCCCGAGCATCAGCCGCACCTCGGACCCGAAGAATCGGCCCCATGAGAGGCGTTCAGCCTGAGACATCGAAGCCCTCCCCCGTGAGCTGCACGAACACGTCCTCGAGGTTCGCGTGCACGGCGCGGAATTCCCGCACCCGGACGCTCCCACCCACGAGCGCGGCGACCACATCCTCCGTTGGGCCGGCACCATCGCTCGCGGGCCGCCGCGCGGTCACGACGGCGGCGCCGTCGCCCGCCTCGGCGGTCTCGATGTCACCGAATCCGAGCGCCTCCAGCACACCGTGCGCCACGCCGGGATCGGGGGTCATGAGCCGGATCCGGCCGCCGACGTCGTCGAGAAGCCGGGCGATGCCGTCCTGTGCGAGGAGACGTCCGCGGCTCATGATGCCGACGTGATCGCACATCTGCTGCACCTCGCTGAGCAGGTGCGAGGAAATGAGGACCGTGGTGCCGTCCGCGGCCAGCGACCCCACGAGGCGGCGGATCTCCCGGGTGCCCTGCGGGTCCAGGCCGTTGGCGGGCTCGTCGAGGACGAGCAGATCGCGCGGCTGGAGCAGTGCGCCGGCAATCGCCAGGCGCTGCTTCATACCGAGCGAGTACGCGCGGAACCGCTTGCCCGCGGCCGCCGCGAGTCCGACCCGGTCGAGAGCCTCGGCAACTCGCGCGCGTGAGGTGCGCGGGTTGGCGCGGAGATCAGCGGAGTCGAGCCGCACCAAGTTGGCGCGGCCCGACAGATGTGGATGGAACGCCGGTCCCTCCACGAGCGCCCCGACCCGCGCCAGGACCTCGCGGCCCGCCGCCGGCATCGGTTCGCCGAGGATGCCGCACTCGCCGGCGGTCGGGCGCACGAGGCCCATGAGCATGCGGATCGTGGTGGTCTTGCCCGAGCCGTTGGGCCCGAGGAATCCGTACACGGCACCGGCCGGAACGGCGAGGTCTACGCCGTCGACCGCGGTCTGGTGACCGAAACGCTTGGTCAGCCCCGCCGAGGCGACGGCGAGTTCGCTCACTGGGCGAGAGCGTCGTACAACGCCTCCGGGGCGACCGGGCCGACGGCGATGCGGCCATCGTCGGCGAGGATCGCCGAGAAGAGCGTGCCGTCGAAGAGCTTGCCGCTGCCCCAGTCACCCGAGACCGTTGGCAGCTGCATGAGAATCGCCTCGAGGCCGGCAGTGGCGTCATCTTCTGACCTCTCGGCACCCTCGTCTCGCGGCCTCGCCATGTCGCCCATGCCGAATCCCTGCTGGGAAAGGTCCTGAGCGGGCATCACCAAGACCGTGGACCAGCCCTCGCCGATCTTGACCGGCTCATCGAAGTCCGGTTCGCCGGTCGTGCCGTGGCGCATGCCGTCACGATCCGGCTTCTCATCATGCGACGGCATCTCCGTCACGGCGGCTCCGGCAGGCGGAGCGAATTCGAAGACGGCGGCGTCAGGAGCGGAGAAGTCAATCGACGTGAACGCGACGTCGATCGCAGTGAGCCCGGACGTGTTCGTGACCTCGAAGGCCAGCGGCAGCGAGGTCTCCGAATCGACCGCGAGACGCACCTCGCCGATCTTGGTGGCGGCGTCATCGGGCATGAGGACGAGATCGTACGCGGAGCGACCGGCGACCGTGCTGGTCCCCGAGGTGGTGACCGTGGTGCTCGGCTCGACGTGCGCGAGGAAGTCCTCGGCGAACTGCTGAGGCGTGACGGACGGAGCCTCGCTCGCGGTGCCGGCATGCTCGGGCGCGGTGCCGTGGGCGGCCTCACCGGCGGCGCTGTCCCAGAACCACACGTCACCATCGTTGTAGGTCAGCGAGTACTCGCCGCCGTCGACGACAAGCGCGAGCTTCGCGGCGTCCGCTGCGTTGGTCCAGACGCGCCAGTCGTTGGTGCCGGAGGCGAGCGTCATCGGATCGAAGGGCGCGGCGCCGCCGTGGCGGCCGCCCGGACCGGTGAAGCCGCTGAGAGCGGAAAGGTCCGGCAGTCCGAGATCGACGGTCTGGGTGACCTCACCCGAGAACGCCACCGGTTCGGCCTCTGCGAGGTCCGTCAGGAGTTCTTCTGCTGTCTTGCCAGGGAGCGCTGGATCGGCAGCGGCAACGGCGGAGTATGCGGCGGGTGCGCCGATCGCGACCGCGAGCGCGGCCACGGGTACGAGCCAACGGAGGCGGGTTCGGGTGGCAGTCATGAAACCACGGTACGCGTGCGCGCGCGGCTTGGCACCCCAGCTATCCCCCAAGGTCGACCGTTCCGCCGCAGGCTGAAGCACAGGCGTCGGAGGTCTGCCGGTGGGCGTGGACGAGGTCCACACGGGACTGCTGCCCGAGTGCGTGGATGAATACCTCGCTCACCGCACGGACACGAAACGTGCTCGAACTGCCCACGAACCATCCACGTGAATCATAAGATCGCACGTAGGACGTTCGTCACGGGCCGTACGGCCGGAGCGTTCCTGTCTCGCGCGTTCGGGCGGCAACTTGCCAATGTTCGTCTCCGCCGGAACTTTCGCAGGGCCACCATTAGATGATCACCATTTCTTGACAAAGGAGCGGAAATGTCGACAGATGCCCGAGCGGGCTTAGCACGGGACGTCCTCAGCGGTCTGGACGATGAGATGACTGCATGGCAAGAGGAGTTGTACGTCCACCTGCACAAGAACCCTGAACTGTCCATGCAGGAGCACGAGACAGCGGACGAGATCCACAAGCGCCTCGAGTCGTACGGCTACGAGGTGCAACGGTTCGCTGGGACCGGCGTCGTCGGTGTCCTCAAGAACGGCGAGGGGCCCGCAGTCCTCTACCGCGCGGACATTGACGCACTGCCCGTCCAGGAGGACACGGGATTCCCGTACGCCTCCGAGAGGCCCGGCCTCATGCACGCCTGCGGCCACGACTTCCACATCACCGCCGGTCTGGGCGCCGCCTACCTGCTTGCAGAGCGCAAGGACGCCTGGGCAGGCACCTACATCGCACTGTTCCAGCCCGCAGAGGAGACTGCGGCCGGAGCGCAGGCGATGGTCGATGACGGTCTCGTGGACAGGATCCCGCGGCCCGACGTGGCACTCGGCGCGCACGTTCTGACGACCCCGAGGTCCGGCGAGGTCGGCTGGGTCAAGGGACCGATCCTCTCCACCGCAGCGAGCCTGAAGATCACGGTCTACGGCAAGGGCTCCCACGGCTCGATGCCGCACCTGGGAATCGACCCGGTAGTCCTCGCCGCGTCGATCGTGACTCGTCTCCAGGGCATCGTGGCGCGCGAGGTCTCGCCGTTCAACTTCGCCGTTGTGACGGTCGGCAGCCTCAACACCGGCACCAAGGCGAACATCATCCCCGCCACCGCCGAGATGCAGCTCAACATCCGGGCCTACGACCTCGAAGTGCGCGACCAGTTGATCGCCGCGATCGAGCGGATCGTCAAGGCCGAGTGCGAGGCCTCCGGCTCACCGCGAGAGCCCGACATCGAGGTCTTCGACTTCTTCCCCCTTACGAACAACGACGCCGAAGTCACCGACAAGGTGGTCGAGGCGTTCACCGAGTACTTCGGCGAGGACCGGGTCATCAACATCGACCCGCAGACCGCGTCCGAAGACTTCAGTAACGTCCCGGACGCGTTCGGGACCCCGTACTGCTACTGGGGCGTGGGCGGATTCGCCGCCGGCGAGCCGACCTACCCCAACCACAACCCGAAATTCGGACCGGTCATGCAGCCCACGCTCCGCACCGGCACCGAAGCCGCCGTCACTGCGGCTCTCGCATACCTCGGAAAGGCATAGGTAACTGATGGCTACCACCGCAGCTCCCGCCAAGAAGGCGGAGAAGCAAGGATTCCAGGGGAACGACAAGCTCCTCGTGGGTATCGTCCTCGCAGTCGCGGGCTTCTGGCTCTTCGCCGGCACCGCAGGCACCGTGGCGCCGGCGATCGTCGCCGACACCGGCATCGATGCCACCGCCATGAACTTCGCGGTCTCGGTCACCGCTCTCATGTCGGGTCTGTTCATCGTGCTCATGGGTGGAATCGCTGACAAAGTAGGGCGCGTCAAGATCACCCTGTTCGGCATCATCATGAACTTTGCCGGTTCGCTCATGCTGATTTTCGCGTCCGGCGCGATCGCGCTGCCGTTGCTCGTTACGGGCCGCGCCCTCCAGGGTTTCGGCGCCGCCTGTATCATGCCCGCCTCGATGGCCCTCGTGAAGGCGTACTGGGACGGCGCCGGCCGTCAACGTGCGGTCTCCATGTGGTCGATCGGTTCATGGGGTGGCTCGGGTCTGGCCGCGCTGTTTGGTGGCGCAGTTGTTCAGTTCATCGGCTGGCGGGGCATCTTCGCGATCTCCGCAGGTGTGGCGGTCATCGCGTTTCTCCTGATCGTCGGCACGCCTGAGAACGCGCCCGCCGCCGGACGGAAGGAGAGGTTCGACTACCTCGGACTGTTCCTGTTCATCGTCGGCACGCTCGGACTCATGCTCGTCATGATCTTCGGCCGTACCATCGGCTGGACCAGCCCCCTCGGGCTCGGCCTCCTCGCAACCGGAATCGTGGGCTACGCGCTCTTCTACCTGTGGGAGAGGCGCCAGAAGCACCCGTTCATCGATTTCTCGTTGTTCAAGAACACGACCTTCACCGGTGCGACGATCTCGAACTTCCTGATCAACTGCACCATCGGTCTGCTGATGGTGAGCCAGCAGCTCATCCAGCTGGCCGGGCACAAGCCCGACGGCGAGCTCTACACCGCGTGGGACGCCGGCCTGCTGACCATCGGCTACGGAGTCTTCATCATCGCCTTCATCCGGTTCGGTGAGAAGCTCCTGCAGCGCTACGGTCCGCGCAAGCCGATGATCTGGGCGAGCCTCATCGTCGTCCTCGTGTGTCTCCTGCTCATGCAGACGCAGCTCCTGATCGGCCAGTACGTAATCCTCGCCGTCATCGCCTACTGCCTGTTCGGCCTCGGTCTCGCGTTCTACGCGACTCCGTCCACGGACGCGGCGCTGTCGAACCTCCCGGCCGACAAGGCCGGCTCCGGTTCGGGCATCTACAAGATGGCGTCTTCGCTCGGAAGCGCCATCGGTGCTGCCGTTTCGCTGTCCATCTTCACCGGCATGGCAGGCGGGGAGAGCACGATTATCGGTGACATCGTCGAAATGACAGGCCGCACCGACAACATCGCCCTCCGTGAGGCCGCGATGGTCGCCATCGGCGTGAACATGGTGTTCGCCCTGCTCGCGATCATCTCGATCACCCTCACCGTGCCGAAGGGCGGCGGCAGCCGCGACATCGGCAAGGTGGCGGCATCGCCGGCTCCGTCCCCGCAGCTCCCGCCGGATGAGGCCAAGCAGGCCGTCCTCGCCCGCCTCAGCAAGTACTCGCTCAGCGACCTCGAGAGGATCGAGAAGCAGGCCTACCTTGCAGAGCTCGGAAAGCTCGACCCGGCCGTACTCAAGCAGCTGGTCGACACCAAGCGCGAGTAACGTCTCCGCTCGGGTGGTGCGTCCCTTCCGCATTACCCAACGAGAGGGGCCCGAGCCAGTCTCGGGCCCCTCTCGTTGTCACGGCAATCGAGCAGATCGCTGCAGGAATCCGTGAAGTTAGTATGGAGTTCGCACCCGTATGACCAACGTCGAGTTCTTCGTCACTCCCGGATATGGGGAACGCAACCGAGACCTGTTCCACTACTCGCAGGCGGTGAGGATCGCCGATCGTATCGAGCTGGCCGGTCAGGCCGGCTGGAGCGATGCCTGGCAGTTCCCCGAAGCACAGACAGAGAGGTGATCTGCATGATTGAGACGCTGAAGCACACTGATGCCGCCCAGACCCTACGTCTGGTCTGGCCGCAGTGGCAGGGAGCTGGACGCGACGGAGTGGCTGAACTCCTGCCCGGCCTCCCGCTGGAAGAGGCACGGCGCGGCTATGCGGTCGGTTCCCGGGTGCTGGAGGCGATCCTGCCCGAGCACCACGGGCCCACCGAGATCGTGCCCGTCCCCGACACCGAAAGCAGTTCGACCAACGGCGTCGAATCGCGGCAGCAGATCATCGACTCCCTGACTGCGGCGCAGAAGGCCATCAGCGCTCACGATGCCGATCGCATCCTCACTCTCGGCGGGGAGTGCTCGGTCAGCGTCGCCCCGTTCGCCGCTCTCGCCCAGAAGTATGGCGATGATCTGGCCGTGGTGTGGATCGACGCGCACCCCGATACCGACACCGCAGATACCGGGTACGACGGCTATCACGCGATGGCCGTGAGCACCCTGCTCGGGCGAGGCGACCCCGAGATCACCGGCATGCTCCCCGCCACCATCGACGCCTCCCGACTGGCCCTCGCCGGCCTTCATGACTGGGTCGAGGATGCTTACGCGAATGTCGGCAAGTGGGGCCTGCCCACCTTCGCCCCGGATGACCTGCGTACCTCCAGCGAGACGCTTCTCGACTGGCTCGCGCAGACCGGAGCAACCAAAGTCGCGATCCATCTCGATGTCGATGTTGTCGATAGCGATGAAGCCGCACTCGGGCTAGGCCGGGTGCCAGGCGGTCTTACCCGCGCCGAAGTACAGAGAGTCGTCGCTGATCTCGCAGGCGCGGCGGAAGTCGTTGGCCTGACCCTCGCAGAATTCATCCCCCGAGATGTACTCGCCCTCCGCGGCCTCATCACCGGCATGCCACTGGTCGATCGTGACGAACCAGAACCCTCGCAGCACGGTTGATTACGTCGAGCACGGGTATAGCGATGAGTGGATTTCTCCGCCAAGTGTGGCCGTTCATGCCGATACTGGGGCATACCGCTGAAGCACCCGCAGCGCTCGCAAGGTGATCCATTTGCTGGGTTCGCCCTTTGCCTCGAAGGGAATGAGCAGTTTGTCGGTGGTGTAGGTGTTGTCCATTCGCCAGCGTCCATCGGTGCCCTGCTTGGAGCGGACGAGGGAGACGGCCTCGTCCATGCGGGCGTCAGCGATGCCGAGGCCCGTGAGCAGGTCGAGTATCTCGAGGACGTCGGTCTGGTACATCAGGGGGAAGCTGAACCGCTTCCAACCGGGCTTCGAGACCTTCTCCAAGTCGTGGCTGCGTTTGTGGACATGGTGGATCAGCAGGAACTCCACCGACCGGCGGATGGTTTCTTCCACGGCATCTGTGCGGCGCGGTGCGGGGATCTCCCCCAGTCCCTTCAGCGCCTTCACCACACCCATGAAACAGGTGTGCGCACCCCAGCAGATTTCGTAGCGATCGTACGGCTGCACTTGTGGCTCGGTCTCCACGCCGTCGTTGAAGCGCATGTAGGTGGTCAGCCAGTCCACCGCCTGGAGCAGCCGCGGGTCGTCGATGTAGCCGAACCGGATCAGCGCCCAAACCAGGTTCCCGGTCAGGCAGGGGATGACCTCGGTGATCCGGCCACCGCCCGTCCTCGCTGCCGTGTTCATCGCAAACCCGCCGTCGCGGAGTTCCTGGGCGTTCGCGAAGAGGTACTCGCACTGCTCGGCGATCTGATCGTTGCGCTGTGCCCCGAGCTCGGCCAGCACGATCAACGACCACACCAGCCCGGCATATTTGGCGGTGTAGAACCGTCGGTATTCGGCCAGGTAGCCTGCCTCCCGCTGCCTCCCCAGCAAGAGCGGCACGGCGCCGCGCAGCATGATGGCGTGCCGGGCCTCCTCGACGTCGCCGTCGTCGTCTGTCCGACCGAGTAGATCACGCAGGGTGAAGTAGCGGACCGACGGGTTGTCGTCCTCCAGCAGCCAGCGAACGGTACTCACCTCGCGCCTCCTCGAACGAGCCACGACCTCGGGGACGACAGGACGACGACTGCAGCGGTCACCGCGAACAACCCGAGTACCCACAGGTGACCGTTCCCGGTGTACAGGACCGGGAACACCCAGAAGGACAGGTTCATCTGCGTATGCAGCACGAGTGAGCCCAGAACGCTGCCTGCTGTGTGGTTGTAAACCCAGGTGTAGACAAAGCTCGCCGCCATCACCGTCAAGATGAATGACCATACGGGTGTGATGTAGAACATGCCGGTCTTCTCATGCGGAACGAGGAACTGGGGCAGATGCCAGATCGCCCACGCGAATCCCAGGATCAGCGAGGACACGAAGGGCGAATACATGTCCTGCAACCTCGGCAGCGCATAGCCTCTCCAGCCGAATTCCTCCTGAAGCGGACCGCCGGTGAACAGGACGGCAAAGAAGATGAGGGGCAAGAACCAGTACTGCCCTCTCGCCTCGGAGGGCGGAACAACTCCTTCGGTCCAAATGCTGATGACATAGGCGGTGGAGATCACGACGGGGAAGACCGCGAGGGCGACCAGCCACCATCTCTTCCCGAATCTGAAGTCCATTCCCCTCTTCAAGAGGGACTTGATCCCACTCCATCCCTCCTGCCTCGCGACGAGATACAGGGCGGCGACCAAGGGTCCCCATGCCCCGAAGAAGCCGAGATTGGTCCACACCACATCGGGAAGCACGCCGCGCTTTCCCAGAGCATCGGGGATCCAGAACAGCCAGGTGGTCCCTACCGCCAGCGCGAAGAACTTGGCAAGCTCCGTCCTTGGCCGGTTGGGTGCCTCAACCATCAGCTCCTCCTCATCGGGCCGCGTGTCAGCCGGGGGTTTCGTGGCACGCCTCCCCATCACACGACTGTCCGGGAGGCCCGGCATGCCCACACTATTCAGTTCGACCGCTGACGCGCTCGCCTGAGCTGCCGAGACAGCGAAGACGGGCCAGAACAACACCACGTCCCTCCCCGGAGTTCGTCGAATGGTTCCTGGGCCTTCCCTCCGGCTGGGTCACCGACCCTGCTCTTCGCTTGACAAAGAACCAGCAGCTCACTGCGCCCTCCAACGAGCCTGCGGTCGTTGCGGCGCGTGATCACGGTGTCTCCGATGGCGGCGCGGCTGTCGTCGTGCAGGGTCGCTTCGCGCGACCAGCGCATCAAGACTACCGACGAGCACGGCCCGATCTGCGAACCCTGCCACCAGCACGACCGCCCGCAGGAAGTCTGCGCGGGCTGCGGCCGCACCCGCGTGCTCACCCGCTCGCGCGACGACGGCCACGCCAAGGCCGCACTCGCCGACTCATCCTGGGATGACTACGCAACAGCCCCCCCCCACCAGTAATGGGACTGACGAGCGGGACTTGCGACCCCAACCCTGCAATCTTAGTATCTAAGCATGAGCGAAGATACGAAGGGATGCACGTCCAGTCCAGAGAGCCAGTACGCGGACTTCGCTGCCGAGGTGTTCACTCTGCTCTCGGACGCGACGAGGGTGCGGATCATCCTGGCGCTGCGGGATGCGGAGAAGTCGGTCAACGAGCTGGCCGAGGAGATTGGCAAGTCCCCGACCACGGTCTCCCAGCATCTGGCGAAGCTGCGCTGGGGCAAGATCGTCGAGGCTCGCCAGGAAGGGAACCGGGCCTTCTACCGCCTCATCGACGAACACGCCCGTGAGCTCGTCACGCACGCAGTGTTCCAAGCCCAGCACGTCGTCACCGCCGCGCCATTGCATCACCGCAGCGCCGGCGGCACCATCACGACCGATCCTCAGACCCCCGGCGGCGCAGGATGAGCGTGGACACCGCTACCATCCGAGCCTCGATGCCGACAGACACAGGAAGTCTGTGGCGGCGGATCGACCGCGGCGATCTTGCCCGGACTCTCTTCGTTGCCGCGTGCGCGGTCGCGGTCGCGCTGGGTCAGACCTTGCCCTGGCCAGCCGTGTCGGTCGTGGCCGTGGTCGGGCTGGTCGTGGGCTGCTGGCCGATCGCTGTCGAGGCGTTCGAGGACGCCCGGCACCGGAAGATGAGCATGGAGCTGTCCATGCTCATCGCCATCGTCGCCGCTGCCGCGATCGGTGAGTGGACGACGTCGCTGGTGATCACCGCGTTCGTCCTGGCCGCCGAAATCCTCGAAGACCTCTCGCTGGACCGCGGCCGCGATGCCCTGACCGACCTGATGGCGTTCCTACCCGAGACCGTGCAAGTGCGACGCGGCAGTGAACCTGTCGTGGTGCCGTTGGCCGAGGTCGCCGTGAATGACACCGTGATCGTCGCACCGGGCGGACGTATCCCGGTCGATGGCATCGTCACGTCCGGGCGGTCAAGCGCGGATCAGTCGCGGATCACCGGCGAACCCCTGCCGGTGGACATCGCGGTCGGCGACGAGGTGTTCGCCGGGTCGATCAATCAGGTCGGGGCGGTTGAGATCCGCGCCGAGCGAGTCGGCACCGACTCCTCCTATGGCCGGATCATCGCCGCGGTCAAGCAGGCCCAGTCCTCGGAGCCCCCGGCGCAGCGGTTGGCGGACCGGCTCGCCGCGTGGCTGGTCTACCTCGCTTTGGCCGGCGCCGCGATCACCTACCTCGTCACGCGCGACCTGACCGCAACGATCGCGGTGGTCGTCGTCGCCGGTGCCTGCGGGATCGCCGCCGGCACCCCGCTCGCGGTGTTGGCCGCGATTGCCCGTATCGCCCGGACGGGAGCGTTCGTCAAGGACGGCGCCCACCTCGAAGCACTCTCGACCGTGGACACGATCGTGTTCGACAAGACCGGCACCCTGACCACCGGCGCCCCCACCGTCGTCGGCGTCGCACCCGCCCCAGGCGCCGACCCCAAGTGCCTGCTCGTGCTCGCCGGTGCTGCCGAGGCCTACTCCGAGCACCCGCTCGGGCAAGCAGTCGTGTCGCATGTCCGTGCCCAGGGTCTGCCGATCGGCCCGTGCGAGCACTTCGTCTACCTGCCCGGCCAGGGCGTCACCGCGAAAGTTGCGGGCAAGGCCGTGGCCGCGGGCAATCGTTCGCTGGTGCCTGACGCACCGGCCAGGGGCGACGGTCAGGGCGTCGCCACCGCCGTCCACGTCGGTATCGACGGAACGTATGCGGGCACGATCCTGCTGGCGGACGCGGTCCGTGACTCTGCGAAAGCCGCCGTCGCCGACCTGAAGCGGCGGGGACTGCGAACCATGATGATTACCGGCGACCAGGAAGCCGCGGCCCACGCCGTGGCCGCCGAGCTCGGGATCGAGGACGTGCGCGCAGGTCTGCTGCCCGATCAGAAGCTCGCCGCGATCGACGCCGAACGCGCGGCCGGACGCACACTCGCGATGGTCGGCGACGGCGTCAACGACGCTCCCGCCCTCGCCCGCGCCGACGTCGGGATCGCGATGGGCTCGGGCACCGACATCGCCCGAGAAAGCTCGGACGTCGTGCTCATCAGCTCCGACCTGAACGACCTGGCCCGCACCGTCCACGTCGCCAAACGCGCCCGACGGATCGTGATGTTCAACTTCGCCGGCACCATCGCCGTCGACCTCATCGGCATGGCCCTGGCCGCGTTCGGGCTGCTCTCACCCGTGCTCGCCGCGTTCATCCACGTCGGCTCCGAGACCGCGTTCATCCTCAACTCCGCCCGCCTCATCCCCGGACGCCACCGCAACCTGCCCAAGTAGTCCAACGTCGCGCCCGGCATCATCTCTTGGCACGGAACAGGGAGCTACGCGACTGATTCGCGGCGAAGCGCCGAAGTGTATGAGCAGCCTTCGCGACCGGAGGGCTGCACTATTCGCTGGGCAGGGGGAGGGTTACTCCGCGGGATGCGGCCAGTGCCTGGAGTTTCTCGGCATCGTCAGTCTGAATACAGATGCACGCGCGTAAACCGCCCTCCTCGGCTCGGATCAGGTAGTAGGCGTTGCTATCGGTGAGGAGCGCGCCGTCTGAGTCGAGGAACCGCCATCGCACCTGCGCGAGTACCAACGCGTCTGTGAGGTGGTTCGCGTCAAGCAGCTCGTATCCCACGGAGTCGAGACCGAGTTGCTGGTACAGCGGGTAGGAGCGCTCCAGCCCCTGCGACATCGATTCGCGTGCCTTGATGACCCCGGTGAAGTTGTCGTCGGCGATCACCCCGGGCATCGACCACAACTCGGCTGCGGCGGTGGCGTCCAGATCGGTGAGCGTCCTCGCGTACCGGGCGAGGAAGTCATCCAGCTGTTCGTTGCTGATGGCCATGCGAACGCTCCTATCCGAAGACGACGGTGCCGTAGAACCGCTTGGCCGCATCAAGATCAGCGGTCGCGAGGGTGAGGAAGTGCAGGCGTTGATCCATGCGCCAATCTTCCCAGCAACCCCAGCCAAGCGCGATGGATCACCACCGACGCTCTGGATCGTCGTCCCGCCATCGAGGCCTCACGCACTGCGCGCACCCACTTGGCACGCGATGCCAAGAGGTCCATGATGCCCACGTTCTTCGATTCAACTGCCGACGCTGAGGAGCACGCTCGGATTCGTCGCCTCGATCGGTATCGTGTTCGCCATCGGAGTGTTCGCCATCGGAGTCCTTCGTTTCGAGGTCAATGGCCTCCGAAACCCGTGCGGTCCGCATCCGTGATCTCGCGTATCACCCTCGCGGGAACTCCGGCGGCAATGGTGCGGGCCGGGATCGAGCGCGTGACGACGCTGCCCGAGCCGACGATCGCGCCGTCACCGATCGTTACCCCCTGGTTGATCGTGACGCCGCCACCGATCCAGACGTCGTTGCCAATCACGACGGGCTTCGCGTAGCACGCGCCCGCCGCACGCTCGGCGGCGTCGATCGCGTGGTTCGACGTGTAGATGCCCACGCGTGGGCCGAACAGCACGTTGTTGCCGATGATAATGCCGCCCCCGTCGAGCATCACACAGTCGAAGTTGGCGTAGAAGTTGTGACCGACAGAGATGTTGAAGCCGAATTCGCAGCGGAACGTTGGTTCAAAGTGCGCATTCCGGCCGACTCTCTGCAGCAGTTCGCGCAGCAGCGCCTCCCGCTCCTCGGTCGGCCGTCCGAAGCTGGCGTTGTACCGGTCGGTCGCGATCACCGTCCGTTGCCGTGCCTCGACGAGTTCGTCGGTGAGGTCGTTGTACATAGCACCGGAGAGGATCAACTGGCGCTGTTCTTCCAGGGTCATGGGCTGGCTCCTTGGTTCGAATCGAATCTCGCGGCCGCTGAAGAGGCACTCTAGACAAACGGCAACTCGGCTGCCAGCAGGCCGGGGTCGATGCACCTATCCTCCAACGTCAGCTACTGCACCGACCGTGCTCACTGCCGGTGACTGCGGATGACAAGTCCCATGCCGCGCGGCACCATACCGTCATGGTTCTGCGCAAGCATCGAGGCTCTCCCCGGCGCCGCAGCCTCATCGCCGCAACCGCGCTCGTGATGCTGACAACGACGGGGTGCGGGCTCACCGTGTCGACCGACCCGAACGGCCGCACGATCGATCCGTCGTCGCGGCGAACCGTCGAGGCGCAGTTGCGCGAGCTGCTGCTCCAGGAGTGATCGGCGCGGCGTTCACCCGAGCAGCGTTGGGGTACCGCGGTTAGGATCGTCAGCGAGGACGTCGAAATCGGGAGGCACATCATGCCGCAAGGTCGCCGATCGAACAGCCTGAAAGACCCGGAGCTCTACGAAGAGCTGCGCGATGACGGCGCGTCGAAGGAGAAGGCCGCACGCATCTCCAATGCCGCAGCCCGGGACGGACGCCGAGCTGTGGGCAAGCGGGGCGGGGAGTCCGGGAGCTATGAGGACTGGACCGTGAAGGAGTTACACGAACGCGCCAAGGAACTGGGAATCACCGGCTACTCCGGCAAACGCAAGGCGGAGTTGATCGAGATGCTCCGCAACCACTGACGAGCAGGAGCGCCTGGCGACGCCCCCGGTAGTTCGCCACGCCGCGGAGCGGGTAGCAGCCGTGCTTCGCCGCGATGGCAAGTGCTTCGTCGATGTCGTCGACTTCGAACGAAATCCGGTGCATGCCGATGTCGTTCGGCCGTGGTGCAGGTATTGCCGAGTCCCGTTTTACTCAATTCCGAAATCGAACTTCGCCGCCTGGTGCCCGAACTTCTCTCTCAGAAAGTTCCCAGTGTTTGTGAGTTCGGCTGAAGCGTGACCGTGACGGCTGGCGTGGAGCGTCTCCGCTTGCCGGTTGAGGAGTTGGAGTTGTTCGGACAACTCCTCAACAGGAGTTCTTCCATTTGCCTGCGGGTCGTTAACCATGCTCGCTGGGATCGCCAAGTAGTTCTTGAGAACCGAAGGCAAGTACTCGCGCACCATGGCTTCCAGTTCGTATTGAAATTCCGTGTCCACAGACGGGAGCTGTTTTTCGGCGTCTTCGACTGAATTCAGCGTTTGGCAGCATTCCAGGATCGTGACGTATGCATCGGCCGGAAGCCGGTGCCTATTCTGCTTGGCGCGCGAGACCACCCAAGCCAGAGCCGACAAAAGGTCATCGTTGACTGTAGTCGTGGAGGTAATAGGTGCCGCCGGAAAGGGGGCAGCAACAGGCTGAGGTGGATACGGTGTGCCGAGGACCTGTGGCGGGAACTGGGCGACAGGTGGAGTCCCGTAGACCGAGGCTGGCTGGAGTTGGGGCTGAGGAGTGGGCTTCTTGAGCCACAAGTCGCGGACCTGGACGGACCTTGCGGCTGACGCGGCTATTGATCCGAGAAAGAGAATGGCGCCTATGGCGCTGCCGGAGGGAAGGTAAACCGAAACGACGAAGATCGTTGCGTAAACCGCGCCTTCAACCATGAGGTTTCTGTTCTTAGCCTTCGCGCCTGCGAAGAGCAACAAGAACGATGCGAATGGAAGAAGCGTCAAAGCGAGCAGAATCTTCAAAACGGTCTTTGTGGTACTTGACATCTTCATAGCGCCCCACTCCGTACCGCTGATGCATGTGTATCCATGTGCGCGATCACCATCGCGCACCACTTGCGAAACCGGGTCCGACCAGGGGTTATGCCAGAAAAGCAACGGCCCCGATCCGAGAACCGGGGCCGTTGCGTCGGGGTGCCTGAGTAGCACGTTTGGCAACTCCGCCCCCAAGACGAAAACCCTTGTCAACCGCTTGAATCGCGGGGTCTACGAGGTATCTCGACGTCCCCAGGATACCGCTCCGAAGGACGATCGTGGCCCCGTCGTGAGGACTGTCGAGACGGCTCAAACTCTTCTCACCGCCGCTGAGGTGGACGCGCTTGTCGGTGACTACCTGGCCGGGATGGGTGTGAAGGCTCTTGCTGAGAGGTACGGCATCCACCGCGCGACGGTGTTCTCTCACCTTCGCCGTCGCAACGTCCCGAGCCGCCGACCGGGGCTGGGGACCGATGAGAAGGCGGAGGCCGTGCGTCTGGCGCGAGCGGGCGTCTCGATGCGTGCGATCGGACGCCGGATGGGCGTGGACCGCAAGTCTGTACGCACGGCGCTGGTCGACGCTGGCGTCATCCTGGACCTCGGGCCGAGAGCTACTGATCGGTGACACGCAGGACATGGGGACCCAGGGGTCAGGACAACTCGGGGAATGCTTCGTACTTGTGTCGCCGGTTGTCGAATGCCGGCTTGGTTCCTTCGAGGACGTTGAGAGCGAACTTCGCAACGTCGAGTTCAGCGATGCTTCCACTGCTCACGGTGAAGCGTCGATCGTTCATTTGGCAGTGCACGATCTGGTCGGCATCGCCGACGATGGCGAGGTTGGCGTTGTGAGTGACGACGATCGTCTGTCGGCGTCCCGCGGCTTCATGAATCGCTGGCACGAGCTTGGACGCCCTGACTCGTGCCGTTTTAGTGCGTGAAGTTCGCGGGGTCGAGTGAGTCGAGGATCGCGGCGGCATCGCCCTCGGCCGGCGTCGTGGCAGTGATCTCGTGCCCGGCGATGTTGACGGTGACATCGCGCAGCGGCCGGAGTGCACGGACGAGCCGCCGGATGCTGAACCCAGTGGCATCTTGAAGATGCCGGGCGACGGCCAGCGCGGTGAACACGATCGTGAGGTGCGCGTGGATCGAGTCGTGCTGGTGATGAAACATCGGTCTCGCGCGCAGGTCGGTCTTCGTCATCCGGAACTGGCGGCGGGAGCCGAGTTCGTACTGGCTGCCTGACCCCTTCTGGAAGATGTCGAGCCCTCGTCCGAGGAGGAGCTTCCAGCCGTGGTCGGCGCGGATCGACCGGTCGTGGATCGTTTCGTCCCAGGTGACGGTGAACTGGATGCCGGCGGTGGCGGCGCTGTCCTGGATGTCCTTGAGCATGAGGAGGTGCTGCTGGGCGTACTCGCCACGGTCTTCCTTGGTCACCAGTGTCACTGCTATCTCGTCGGCAGGGTCTTTGGCGGCTGCCAGGAGCGCGAGCAGGTCGACGAGGTTGCGGCCTTGATGCGGCAGCCGGATGTATGGGTCGACGATGGTGATGTCGGTCGCGCCCCGTAGGTACGGCATGAGCAGCGTTTCGTAGGAGACGCCGCGCTGGTTCTCCTGGAATTCGCGGTGGCCCTCGAAGAGTTGAGGCACTACCTCGGCCGGCATCTGGGCCGGCACTATGGCGCCTTCGTCTTTGGGCGCTGGTGCGTCGAGCGACTCCTCGCGACCCACAGTCTCGGGGCGTTGAGCCTGGTAGTAGTCGGGGTACTCGTCCTCTTCCAGGGTGGTGACGTTGTGCTAGGCGCCTGTCTTGTCGGTGTAGCCGAAGTTGACGGCGGCCATGGTCGTGTCGATCCGGAGGATCTGGTCCTTTACCCGCTTGCGTCCCTCGATGGCGAAACGAAGCAGTTCCTCGATCTCATCTTGGGTTGCTTCGCCGCTCGGGTAGATGAGCTTCATCAGACCGGAGAAGGTCTTGCGGATGCCGTCGCGGTCGCGTGTGGAGATGTCCGAGCCGAGGGTGAAGTGCTGCTGGTAGCGGTCGGAGTAGTCGGTGTTGCGCATGGACCGCAGCACCTCGGCGATGTAGTCAACGACAAAACCGTAGCCGGAGGAGAACATCTCGTTGCGGATCGTGTCTACTTCCCAGCCGGGGATGTAGAAATGCAGCCGGTCGAGGAAGGCGGAGTCGTGATAGGCCTCACTGAGGCCAAGGTTCGCGAACGAGGCCTGGTACACGTCCTGCTTGTCGTTCAGGGTCACGGTGACCTTGTCGATGATCCGGTGGCGTCCCTTCTCGCGGATGGTGGACTTCACCAGTTCCGACTCGTTGCGATGCACGTAGTGGTCGGCGAGAATCTTGCGTACTGCTTCTATACCGGCCTGGATCGTCGCCTCATCATCAGACGCGGCGTACTGACCGAGCAGGTACTCAAGCACGTAGGAGGGCGCTCTCCGACCGGGTAACCCCGGGCTGCTCACCCTCCTCGACGCGGGCGTGACGCATCCACTTATCGAGCGTGCCGACATGGATGCCGAAGTCCTTCGCGATCTGCGCGAGCGTGACCTCCGGATCACGGCTCTGCGCGACACGGACCACGTCCTCGCGGAACTCCTTCGGGAACGGCTTGGGCATGATGACATCCTTCCAGGCCAGCCCACAGAGCTAGCCAACTCAGATGTCACCTACCCGTGCAGCAGTCCCGAGTCTTCGTTGCTGTCGGAGCGGCAGCCCTCGCCGGATGCGGTGTGGCCTGGATCAACTGGCTAATCAACCTGGGCACTCAGCTCTAACCCATTCGCCTTTCGCGAGTCCGAATGGTCCAGGTGCGGCTGAGAGAGGAGACCTCCGAGGAGCACGAAACCGCCAATCAGCACCAACCAACGCGGTAATGCGATTCGGTCGGAACCCTCGTTGGGACTGCATGCACCGACACCGTCGTCCTCGTTCTCTCCCGAGCAGGGTGGCAATCGACAGCTTCGGTTTCTGGCTTCAGATCCGTCCACCATGTGTGGATCGGGTGGTGCACTCGTGCGAGACGCCGACGCTGTAACCCTTCCCGGCGGTGTGGATCTTAAGACCGTGAGGATGGTCTCACCGGTCATTGTTTCGGAGGCCGTTCCGTCCCAGGTTCGATAACTGGCAAGTTCGTGGTCTACGCGATTCGACTCGCGGGCACGGCCTTTGAAAACTCTTGAACTCTTGGCATATATGTCGTCGCTCAATACCGGAATGTCGCCAAGCCTTCACCATCGATCTCGCCAAGAGTGCGTAGCACGCCTGATCCCTTCAACGTTCCGATTAGGGCGCGGTTCGCGAGATCTCGCCGAGCGATCTTGCTGATCCGTGTGTCGTCGCGGGGCAGGAAGAACGTATCGACACGCCCCTCGTCCGCTGCGTTTGCGATCTCGGATAGATCGAACGATCCCTTTCCGGAATGAATGAGGGATCGTGCCTGTTCCTGTTCCTCTGCCTCCCGTGCCGCTTCAGCGGTGTTCACGAGTTGCCACGCAGCCGAACGCAGATCATCAGCCTGTGCATGCTCGGGATTACCGGCAATAACGTCGTCAAAGATCGCCGGATACGGGCATGAGGCTTTGAAGATGGGCAGATACTCTGCCACGGCGGCGAGCACGAGCTGCTGGGAGCGTGCAGTACCGAGGCGAGTGCCGATCGCCTGGCCAACGGCGTGGACATACTTCTCGACTAGCATGCGGTCGATATCCCCGTCAGGGCCATGGAAACTCGGGGTGCCTGCGGTACCGGCCGATCCTGGGCGCACATCTAACGCCCGCTCGGGCAGTTCGTTAATCACCTCATCGAATGAGGCAGGTACGTTTTCCAGCGGGAGTTCTTCGATGATGTTGCGTGTCGAATCGAATAGCCGCACCGAGTTCTGCGCGAGCGCGAGAACGTACAGTCTTCGGTCGCTCGCGAGAACCGGTGCGAGTGGGAGCAAGTTGAAACGTTCACCGGCCGTGAGACTGTCGCCGAGTTCGATCGGCACTCGGACCGAGAGGAAGAAGCCATCGGCGAGGAACAGCACGAGGCCGCGACTCTGCAACCGCCAGTAGGAGGAATCCTCGACAAGCGCCTCTGCAGGAGCCAAGAATTCGGTGGCGGCCGCTTCGCGTAGTCCTGATTGAAGCAGCTGTGCTTTCACGTCGCGCACTTGATTCTTGAGTGCGATCACTGCCCGCTTCTCATCATGGCCAGTGACATTCGTCGACACGGTGAAAGTGAACTTGATGCCTTCTTGCTCTTGGTGTGCGAGAACCTGGTTGACATCGAGTGGATCGACGATTCCTTGGGAGTGCTGTGTCATGCGCTTCACCTTTCGATCACTTGAGACATTTTGTGTCAGATTTTCTAGTGGCCTACCAGGCTATAAGCTTTCGTGTTTTTGAGTTCTCAAGGGCACGACCACGACGGGACGGTGCTGTCGAAAGATGAGCCGGTCAGCAACGGATCCGTTGAACAGTTCACGCAACATCTCCCGAGCACCCGGGCCTCGGGTACCGACGATGATCATGGCCGCGTCCAGGCGGTCGGCGAGCAATTCGAGTTCGCGTGCGGGGTCGCCAGCGAGCGCGTGGAGTGTCCACTCGACGCTACTGCCATGCAAGATCTCCTGCATTTCCGCGGTGAACTCTGGGGCGACTTCTTCCCGCAGCTCCGGTGGCGTTGTCAAACCGCGGGGTACGAGTGGTACAGAGATCACTGTGCCCTCGCTCGTATATGAAGCAGTGCGACGTGCAGGGTTAACGTTGGCGCACGCAAGCACGGCACCGAAGCGTTCAGCGAACACGACTGCCTGACCGAGAACATCATCCGCCTGCGATGGGAGTACCCCGACCACGATATGCGGAGCACGATCGTTCATGAGATGCCTCCTGCCTGGATCAGATGCCGAGCACGGCGCGTGCGACAAGGAAGTAAATAATGAGCCCCGCCGCGTCAACGAAGGTCGTGATGAAAGGGTTGGAGAACACCGCGGGGTCTACACGAATTGCACGAGCTACGATCGGCATGATCCCCCCGATGGTTGCGGCCATGGCGCACACCGCGAGGAGTGTGAGCCCAATGATCACCCCGATGCTCGGCTCGAAGATCAGAGCAGTGATTGCACCGCCAATACTGCCAAGCAACGCACCGAGCCCCGCGCCGACGCACACCTCGCGAACGAGCACTCGCCAGAAGTCTCGCGGTGCGACATCTCCGAGGGCGAGCGCGCGAGTGATCGTGGTCGCCGCCTGATTCCCGGTGTTGCCACCGGTACCTATCAGTAACGGGACGAACAGCGCGAGTACGGTCACTTGGGCGAGTGTGGTTTCAAACACCGACAGCACCTGCACGGTGAGTGTCGCCCCGACAGCGAGTACGAGTAGCCACACCACTCTGGTGCTTACGAGCCTCCGTAGCGGTGTCGCGAAGTAAGGGCGGCGAAGCGGTTCGACTCCGCCCTGACGTGCGGCATCCTCAGTCTCTTCGTGTTGGAGAATCTTCGCGGCGTCATCAATGGTGAGCATGCCGACCAGCCGCGACTCATTGTCGACAATGGGCAACGCGATGTGTCCGAGGCTCGCACATCTTCGAGCCGCAGCCTCAGCCGACTGGTACGCCGTCGCCACATCCGGATCCTGCATCACCTCAGAGATCTGCGCGTTTGGATCAGCACGGAGCAGGTTGCGTAGGCTGACGATACCGACGACATGACGGGAATCATCGAGCACCGGTAACGTGTAGATGGTCTCCGCGTCATCAAGCCGAGTATGCACACGAGCTAAGGCTTCAGAGACTGTGGAGTCGGCTCGGGTCGACACATACTCGGGCGTCATGCGACGACCAACAGAGCCCTTCGGGTAACCGAGAACTTCCGCAGTGAGCTGCCGCTCCTTCGGCGAGATCCCCTGTAGCAGCCTGGGGGCCAGTGCCGCGGGAAGCTCATCGAGCAGCCACACTCGATCATCGGGGTCGAGGTCGGTGAAGATTGCAGCGACCTCGGCGTCTTGAAGTCCATGGATCAGGTCGCTCTGCATGCCCGGGGAGAGCATTTCGAACACCTCAATGGCGCGGTCTTTTGAGAGCAGCCGGTACACGATCGCCCGCTGCTCAACCGATAAACGTTCAAGTAACGAAGTGACCTGCTTCGTCGTGGCCGAGGTGAGTGCCTCAGCAATCGCTGTGAGGTCTGTGGCGGCGATGAGTGGCGGCACGATCTCGAAAAGCTCGCGGTCAAGCGTTACTGCGTTCGACTTGGCAGTCATCATGGTGTCCTTTGCGGGCGATGATGCGATCTGTTGTTACGCATCTGCGGGGGTTGGGATCACCGCGCCCACAAACTAACTGCGATTCAGTGGCACGCTGAATCGTGTTGCGAGGAGGGCACGGTGAAACAAGATCGATAACGAGAATTGTCGCTGTTCACTCGAACACACCTCCTCACGGCCGTACACCAATCATCCTTATCTTAGCAGCCAGTTCGTATAGATCCTCTGGGACTGCTGCACGGATAGGTGACATGTTCTAGTCACGCCGCCAGTGCGACGGTCGTGTTCATGGTCGTCTCGAATTCGATGGGCGTCAAACGTCCCAGCCGAGGTTGGCGTCGCCGACGGTGATAGGTGCGCTCGATCCACGTGACGATCGCGATCCGTAGCTGCTCCCGGGTGGCCCACGAGCGACGATCGAGGACGTTCTTCTGCAGGAGCGCGAAGAAGCTCTCCATGGCGGCGTTGTCCCCGGCAGCGGCCACTCTTCCCATGGATCCGACCATGCGGTGACGGGCCAGCGCGCGCAGGAACTTCCTGCTTCGAAATTGGCCGCCTCTGTCCGAATGCGTCACGCAACCGGCGACGTCTCCACGCATCGCGACGGCGTTCTCGAGTGCGGTGACGGCCAGGCGCGACTTCATTCGCGCGTCGATCGAGTATCCGACGATTTGACCGGAGAAGGCATCCTTGATCGCGCAGAGGTAGAGCTTGCCTTCGGCAGTCTTGTGTTCCGTGATGTCGGTGAGCCAGAGTTCGTTCGGCGCCCCGGCAGTGAACACGTGTCGTGTTCTGCCGTGCTCGTCGATGACAGCGCATAGGTCATCGTGAACGGGTGGCCCGGGTTGGCGGCCGTTCTTGCCCTTCTTCTTCCCGAACACGCTCCACCAGCCGTTGGACGAGGCGATCTTCCACGCCGTGCGGTCGGACATCAGCTCGCCAGCGTCGCGGGCCTCGTCTGCGAGCAGCCGGTGTCCGAACTCCGGGTCTTCCCGGTGCGCGTCGAAGAGGGCGTTCGCACGATATGCCTCCACCACTTCGCCGTTGGTGATGGGGTCCTTCAGCCATCGGTAGTAGGGCTGGCGGGAGAGCTTCAGAAGGGACTGCTGAAGGTTTAGGTGACTCCTGATCTGTGGTGATTCGTCACCGCTGGAAGGATGTCCTCATGCCTAAGCCGTTCCCCAAGGAGTTCCGGGACGACGTCGTTGCTATCGCGTTGAAGCGGGAGTCCTCCTTCGCGCAGATCGCGAAGGACTTCGGGATCTCCGAGTCCTGCGTGCAGCGATGGGTCAAGATCGCCGAGGTCGACGGTGGTCGGCGGCCCGGTGTCAGCTCGAGCGAAGCGGCCGAGAACCGTGAGCTGCGCAAGCGGGTGAAGCTGCTCGAACAGGAGGTCGAGATCCTTCGCCGGGCGGCGGCGTATCTGTCGCAAGCGAACCTGTCCGGCCCAAAAGGCTCTACCCGCTCGTAGGTGAACTCGCTGCCGACGGGATTCCCGTCGCGGTGACGTGTCGGGTGCTGAAGTTCGCGAAACAGCCCTATTACCGGTGGCTGCAGGCTCCCGTCTCGCGACGGGACTGGGACGAGGCGCACCTGATCAACGCGGCGATCGATGTGCATGCCGACGATCCCGCGTTCGGATACCGGTTCATCGCCGACGAGCTCGCCGAGGCGGGGTTCACTGCATCGGAGAGGCGGGTGTGTTCGGAGAACGAGATCTTCAGCGCGTTCGTCCGCAAACGCCGCGGCAAGGGGCGCCTGGTCGGCCCGCCCGTGCGCGACGATCTCGTCAGACGGGAGTTCACCGCGACTGGGCCTGACCGGCTCTGGCTTACCGACATCTCCGAGCACCCGACCGGCGAGGGGAAGGTCTATCTCTGCGCCGTCAAGGACGTCTGGTCGAACCGGATCGTCGGCTACTCGATCAACGAACGGATGACGTCAGAGCTCGCTGTCTCGGCCCTGCGGATGGCGATCCAGCGTCGCAGCCCGACCGGGACGACCGTTCACAGCGATAGGGGCAGTCAGTTTCGGTCGCGGCGCTTCCAAGCCGAACTTGACCGGCACGGGCTCGTCGGTTCCATGGGCAGAGTCGGCGCGGCCGGTGATAACGCCGCGATGGAGTCGTTCTTCGCGCTGCTGCAGAAGAACGTGCTCAACAGCCGCCGCTGGTCCACCCGAGACGACCTCCGCCTCGCCATCGTGACCTGGATCGAGCGGACCTATCACCGGCGTCGCCGGCAACGTGTCCTCGGCAAGTTGACGCCCGTCGAGTTCGAAGCCATCATGACCACACCGGCCGCATCCGCGGCCTAACGAGAAGAGTCACCAAGACCTTCAGCAGTCCCACCGGTGTCGGCTTTGTGTTGCGCAATGCCGGTCAGTGCTCGGGCATGTGGCTCATTTCCTCGTCCAGGAACTTTGTGATGGCTTGGAGTGCTTTCGGCGAGATGTCGCCGAGGGTGCGGGCGGCGTAGGACTTCACCTTCGCTGCCCGCATGGACCGAACGAGGTCGAGCTGAGCGGCGACCTTCTCGGGGGTGGCGGCGCCCACCACGGCCACTATGCCGACGCGCGAGAGAACCTCGACGACTCACTGAAACTGCTGGCCAACGCCGCAGACATCTACGAGCACGCCGACGACGCGAACCGTCGGCTACTCAACCAGGCGCTGTTCAAGACGATCTACATTGACGAGGACAACGACGTGCGGGTCGGCTACCGCGACCCTTACGACGGGCTGAGCGTCCCCGGCCTTCATGCCGACGCGCTGAGTTGGGCGGCCGAGGCAAAGAAGATGGGCCAGGCTGAACCCTCGATCAAGGGTGGCCCCTTGGTCGAAAGTTCACACCTGACCCGTTTGGGGTGCCTAAGTAGCACGTTTGGCAACTTTGTCCCCAAGACAAAAACCCTGGTCAACCGCCTGTTGCGAGGCGTCTATCAGGTGTCCAGACGGCCCCAGAGTGGCGCTCCGAGGGATGATCGGGGGCCTGTCGTGAGGACTATCGAGACGGCTCAAACTTTTCTCACCGCCTCCGAGGTGGACCGGCTCGTCGGTGACTACCTGGCCGGGATGAGTGTGAAGTCCCTAGCCGAACGGTATGGCATCCACCGCTCCACCGTGTTCTCCCACCTCCGCCGTCGCAACGTGCCGAGCCGCCGCCCAGGGCTCTGCCCCGACGAGAGAGCCGAGGCTGTGCGCCTCGCCCGAGCGGGAGTCTCGATGAGGGCGATCGCTCGTCGGATGGGTGTAGACCGCAAGGCCGTACGCGCAGCGTTGGTCGAGGCTGGTGTCATTATGGACGGCGGGCCGAGCGCATCTCATCGGTGACACACAAGCCATGGAGACCTAGGGATCAGGACAGCTCGGGGAACGCTTCGTATTTGTGTCGCCGATTGTCGAACGCTGGCTTGGTTCCTTCGAGGATGTTGAGCGCGAACTTCGCCACGTCGAGTTCGGCGATGCTTCCACTGCTTACCGTGAAGCGTCGATCGTTCATTTGGCAGTGCACGATCTGGTCGGCATCACCGACGACGGCGAGGTTGGCGTTGTGAGTAACGACGATCGTCTGTCGGCGTCCTGCGGCTTCATGAATTGCTGGTACGAGCTTGGACGCGATGGTCTCGTTGTCGAGGTTCTCCTCAGGTTGATCCAGCAACAACGGAGTAGTTCTCCGGTCCACGACAAGGTAGAACAGCGCGAGCACGAGACCACGCTGTCCGGGTGACAGCTGGGAGAGCGGTAGCCCGTCACCAGTGAGGCCGAAGCGGACCTCCAGCCAGGACAAGTCGAACATGCTCAGTAGGAAATCGTCGATCGTCGTGTTGCTGCGGAGTGCGGTTGCTGGGTTCCGGTACTCGCCCCCTGCTTCTCCGCGTTCGTGCTCTAAACGCTCGAATGCCTCATGGAGTTGGGCCGCGAGCTGGTCCCAGCTCGTGTCCTCAACGCGCTGTGGAAGGTCGATAAGCCAGTCGGAGAACTCGCCGTTCTTGCGCCCGTCCAAGCCGGCTGCGACACTCCTCCATCCGGGGAGAATACGTAGTTCGGCGTTGAACTCAAGTCCTGCGTTCTTGACCACATCGGACTGTGCGATGAACGTGGACGCCGGAGTGTACAGACTCTCAACCGCGCGCAACTGCGCTTCCAGTGCTTCGTGGACGCGGCGTGAACACAGCATGATCTCGTCACGCAGTTCAGACATCTTCGTCGGCGCTTCGCCGATACGGCGTAGCAAGGATGAGAGTCCAGCATGAGACTCCTCGTCATCCTCGTCGCCTATAAGCGCCGCAACCCGTTCCTCTGACTGGAGGACTCGTTGTCGGGCGCGTTCACGTGCACTGTCGGCCGCGGCGAGCGCATCTGCGTTCTCGCGCCTCGCCTGTTCCTGCACTTCGAGGTCCTGATCGATCTGATCGCGCTCTCGCTTCAGGGCGGCGAGAGACTCTTCCTCGGTCGCGCGCCAAGTCTGGTATCTCCCAGCGTCGACAGTCAGCTGGAGATAGGGGCTCTCGGCTCTTCCACCGCCAAGAAGGGCCTCCGCCTCGCTGTTCAGCGAGGCAACGTCGGCTTGAATCGCTTCTGTCCGGTGAGCGATCGCTTCCATTCCGCTGAGCCGCTGGCGTGACTTGGCCTGTTGCTGTTCGTTGGCACTTCGGCGGGTCGCCAGTTCAGACCGCGAAGCCTCAATCTGCTCCGAGCGCTGCATCAGCCCAGCGAGGTGCCCGTCATCCTTGCTTGCAGTGTCCATCTCAGCGAGCGCGGCCTTGGCAGTTTCGAGGTCCTTCCTCGCCGCGTCAATATCAGCCTGCTTGAGGTCCAGACGACTCTGGACTTCGGGTGCTTGATTGCTTGCCCGGAAGGCGGCGATCCCGACATAACCACGTACCGCAGTCCGCAGCTCTGCTCGGAGCCTCGTCAGGTCGTCTTGGGAGGTTCGAGTCTTCTGGGTCAAGAGGGCGTCGAAGGTCTTCTCGCCAGCGCGTTCCTCCTCCGGGATGTGAGTGAAGAGGACTGTACGAAGCTCGCGTTCGAACTCGTCTGCGTCGTCTGCCGCTTGGTCAAGGTTGCACACTCGCTCGACGAACATCTGGGGCAGGTACTCGACCAGCACCGGGGTCGCGTTGTCGTGTGGTTGATTCAGTTTGGCCTGCCGTGCCGTGCCCGTGGCCCAGACGAGTTCCGCGTGATACTCCCTCGCGACCTTCTGGTTCTGAGGACTGAGGAACCGAGTGGGGCTCAGGAAGGCGAACTCGCTACTACGTGACGAGTTCCCGCCGAGTGCGATGCAGTCGAGGAGCGCGGACTTGCCTTGACCCTTGTTCCCGACGACGGCAACGAATCCGGGATTGAGTGGGAGGTCGTGGCTGAAGAGATCGCGATCCTCCTGTTCGGAACCGACCCGGATTCTCTCTATGAACCGCTCCGGGTTCTTCCGCATTCTTGCGAGCGCGGGTGGTTCGAGTCCGACAAAGACGCGGTGCTCGAACTCTTCAATCGCGTACGCAAGGCCAGCAAGGGTTGGAGTCGTGTTGAGCCAGGTCTGGCACGCTCCGAGACGCATGTGCTGATCTGAGCCCGAGAAGTGATGCGCGTCGCTACAGTCCAAGATTCGATGTGTAACGTTGCTGTTGCGGAGTTCGGCTCTGTTGCAAAAATCGTGAAGCTTGAGCATGCTTGGCGGAGATTGGACGGACGGAACGATGACGGATTTCAAGTGGCGCCATTTCCAGGGTGATGTGATCCTGTGGGCGGTGCGCTGGTATTGTCGCTATCCGATCA
>DASRMP010000037.1:0-17766 GCA_035647855.1 Actinomycetaceae bacterium
CACCCAGCCAGGGCGCCCAAGCCCTGGGCGGGCAGCCGGTGTTGCGTCCCGTCCCCGGGTCTGAGATCTCGGACACCCCCGGCGCCGGAGACGCCACCCATGTGGCTCTCTATGAACGCATCGCCAAAGGAGTCCTGCCCCACATCCCGCAGGGCGCCACGCAGGCGCAGGTTCTCTGCCAGTCCGTCGGCAATGTCATGGAACTCGCCGCGCAGGCCACGCTTCCCGACGGCGAGACCAAGCCGCTCCCGCAGATCTCCCAGGACGTGGCTCGTGCATTCGGTGAACTCCGAGTGCTGAGCCCCACGACCGGCGAAGGGCCGTGGTTCGGTGCACTCGTCACCATGACGTCGGATGGGAAGCTCACGATCAACTTCAACCGTGAGACGCAGCCACGCCTGCAGCGCGGCGTCACCGCCGAGATGCTGCGCACCGAGCGCGAGCGGTTCCCGCGGGATACCTGGCCGCAGTGGTTCACGGACCTGGAGGCAGAGATCGAAGCGGGCGAGTAGCCGGCCTCGCGGGAAAGCCGCCGGCCTCGCGGGAAAGTAGCCGGCCTCGCGGGTACCCAGGGCTGCATCTTCGCTCTCCGGTTCCCCAGTGCGCCGCCCGACAGGCGGTCTCATGACCCGCTCCAGAACCACCCCCCAGCTTCGACGCCACGAATCCGATCGCTGCGGAACGTCGGCCCCACTTCGAGCCCCGCCTTCTCCGGGGACGCATAATGCAGGTTTCGGCGGCCGATTCCAGCCGCAAACCGACATCGTGCGTCCCCGGAGAGGTCCTGCGGAACCTGGCGCACCTTCGAGCCCCCAGACTTCACCGCTGGCAGCGTGAGGGCGCACGTTCGTCACATCAGGGCGCATGATCGTCACGATGGCGCAGTGACGTCACTGCGCCATCGTGACGTTCGTGCGCCCTCAGCATTCTGCGTGTGACGATCGTGCGCCATGAGGTGACGATCGCACGCCCCGATGTGACGGATGTGCGCCCTCATGTGACGATCGTGCGCCCTCAAGAATCCCGTGTGACGATCGTGCGCCATGATGTGACGATCGTGCGCCCTCAAGAATCCCATGTGACGAACGTGCGCCCTCATGTGACGAACGTGCGCCCTCGACGCCGGGCCTGGATGTGGCCACGCACACCATTGCGACAGATACCCTCTGGGGGTATCGTGGCGGCGAGTAGGAGGCCAGATGACTCAGATGGAAACTCGCGTGGCGGAAGAGGTCGCGGAGCAGCCACCGGAACGCGTGGCGGAAGAGGTCGCGGTACATGCCCCGGAGCAGACCGCCGGCCACGGCCACCATGGCTACTTTCCCCAGCGTGACGCCTACCTCAAGCGAATACGCCGCATCGAGGGCCAGGTCCGCGGCATCGAGCGCATGATCTCCCAGGACGTCTACTGCATTGATGTCCTGACCCAGATCTCGGCAGTCACGAGGGCACTCCAGGCGGTTTCGCTCGGGCTGCTCGAGGACCACATCGCGAACTGCGTCGTCGACGCGGCGAAGGCCTCCGAAGAAGAAGGCACGGCCAAGGTCAAGGAGGCCACGGCGGCGATAGCCCGCCTGTGGAAGTCCTGACCGAGACACCCCCGGAGTCCGTAGCCTGATCACGGCCGCACGCCGGCCGCCCCGAACCATTCCGATCCACCATCCAAGTACGAAGGAGGCCCATCATGGCCAACATGTCACTCCAACTCCTGGTCGACGAGATGACCTGTTCGAACTGCGTCAAGCACGTCAAAAACGCGCTCTCCGAGCTGGACGAGGTCCACGAGGTGATGATCACGCTCAGAACGGGCGAGCCCTCCCAGATCGTGATCACTCTGAACAGCCCCGTCTCGGAGGAGACGCTCCGCGAGACCATCGACGAGGCGGGCTACACCCTCGTGGGGGTCGAGCAGCGTTGACGTCGAAAGAGCAACGCGGCACCACCCTCACCGGCGACGCCGCCCTCACCGAGAACGCCACCGCCACCATTCCCGTGGTGGCGGAGATCGACATGGCCATCGAGGGCATGACCTGCGCCTCGTGCGTCCGCCATGTCGAGCGGCGGCTGAACAAGATGCCGGGTGTGACCGCCGTCGTCAATCTGGCCACGGAGCGCGCCCACCTCACCATGACCGAGGACCACACGGATGAGGAACTCGCCGGGCAGGTCAAGGCCGCCGGTTACGGCGGTACGGTCACGCGCCGTCGTTCCCCCGACGACGACGCGAGCCCCGGCACACCCGACGACGAGGCGATCACGGACACATCAGATCCGTCGGTCCGGCGGCAGGCGGATCTGAAGCGACGCTTCATCGTGGCGGCGGTCCTCGCTGTGCCCATCGCGCTCCTCTCGATGGTCCCGGCTCTCCAGTTCCCGGGCTGGCAGTGGGTGGTGGCGGCACTGACCGCACCCGTTGCGCTCTGGGCGGCCTGGCCGTTCCACCGGGCGGCCTTCAACGCCGCACGGCACGGCTCGTCCACGATGGACACGCTCGTCTCGCTCGGGGTCATCGCGGCGACGCTCTGGTCGCTGTGGGCGCTGATCTTCGGCGGAGCCGGCGAGATCGGCATGCGCATGGAGATGACGCTCTGGCCACGCGCTGCGGGACACGCCGCGCATCCGGAGTTGTACTTCGAGACCGCTGCAGTCGTGACCACGTTCCTCCTCCTCGGCCGCTGGCTGGAGTCCCGCTCCCGCCGCGCCGCCGGTGACGCCCTGCGGGCGCTCGCCGAGATGCGGCCCGCCGAGGCCACGAAACTCGTGCGCGCCGGGTCGGGCGTCAGCGAGGTGCGCGTGCCGATCGCCCAGATAGGCGTCGGCGACGAGTTCCGGGTCACCCCGGGCGAGAAAATTGCGACCGACGGCGTGGTGACGGACGGACGTTCCGCCGTCGACGCGTCCCTCCTGACCGGCGAATCCGTGCCCGTGGAGGTCGGCCCCGGTGACGCGGTCACGGGCGCCACGCTGAACACCTCGGGCGCGTTGATCGTCCGCGCGACGCGGATCGGCGACGACACTGCCCTCGCCCAGATCGGCCACCTCGTGGAGGAGGCGCAGATCGGGAAGTCGCCGGTGCAGCGCATCGCGGACAAGATCTCCTCGGTGTTCGTGCCCGCTGTGCTCGTGATCTCGGTGATCACGTTCATCACGTGGCTCGCGACCGGTGGCGCGATGCAGGCCGCGTTCACCGCCGCCATCGCGGTGCTCATCATCGCCTGCCCGTGCGCGCTAGGACTCGCCACCCCGACGGCGCTCCTCGCCGGCACCGGCCGTGCCGCGCAGCGAGGCATCCTCATCCGCGGTCCGGAGGTCCTGGAGGCCACACGCCGGATCGATACGGTGCTCCTCGACAAGACCGGCACCCTGACCACCGGCGTCATGGAACTCGCCGGCGTGATCCCGCTCGCCGGCGAGACCGAGGAAACCGTGCTCGCCCGGGCCGCGAGCGCGGAGGCGCCCTCCGAGCACCCGATCGCGAAAGCGATCGCGCGGGGCGCTGCCACCTCGAACATCGACGTCCCGGTAGCCACTGACTTCGGTTCGGAGACCGGGCTGGGGGTGACTGCCGTCGTCGAGGGCACGCGCGTGACCATCGGGCGGTTCACCCACTTGAGGGCCGCAGGCCTCACCGCCGACGACGCCGCGCGCGCGGCCCTCGAAGGCGCTGAACACGATGGTGGCACCGCCGTGGCGATCGGATGGGACGGCGAAGTGCGCGGCATTCTCGTGGTGCGCGACGCACCGAAGTCGACGTCCCGCGAGGCCGTCGACGCGCTGAAGGAGATCGGGGTCCGTCCCGTCCTCCTCACCGGTGACGCCGAGGCACCCGCCCGCGCCATCGCCGCACAGGTCGGTATCGACGACGTGCGCGCCGGCGTGCTGCCCGGGGAGAAGCGCGACGTGGTCGCGCGGTTCCAGGCGGACGGGAAGCAGGTGGCGATGGTCGGAGACGGAGTGAACGACGCCGCCGCGCTCGCGCAGGCCGGGGTCCACGGGCTCGGCATCGCGATGGGCACGGGCACCGACGTCGCGAAGGAGGCCTCCGACATCACGATCGTGTCCGGCGACCCGCGGGCCGTTCCCGAGGCAATCGTCATCTCGCGGGCAACGCTCCGGGTGATCAGGCAGAACCTGTTCTGGGCCTTCGCGTACAACGTGGCGGCCATCCCGCTCGCCGCGTTCGGGTTGCTGAACCCCATGATCGCGGGCGTCGCCATGGCGTTCTCGTCCGTGCTCGTTGTGAGCAACTCGCTGCGGCTGCGTCACGCGGGCGGTTTCCGGGCGACGGCGTAGGCACGCCCGAGAAAGGCCCCGGCGCCGTCACAGCATGCAGGACACGCAGCCCTCGACCTCGGTTCCTTCGAGCGCCATCTGCCGCAGGCGGATGTAGTAGAGCGTCTTGATCCCCTTGCGCCACGCGTAGATCTGCGCGCGGTTCAGGTCCCGAGTGGTCACCGTGTCCGGGAAGAACAGCGTCAACGACAACCCCTGGTCCACATGCTGCGTGGCGGCGGCGTAGGTGTCGATGATCTTCTCGTACCCGATCTCGTAGGCGTCCTGGTAGTACTCCAGGTTCTCGTTGGTCATGAAGGCCGCCGGGTAGTACACGCGGCCGATCTTGCCTTCCTTGCGGATCTCGATCTTGGAGACGATCGGGTGGATCGACGAGGTCGAGTTGTTGATGTACGAGATCGATCCCGTGGGCGGCACCGCCTGGAGATAGGCGTTGTAGATGCCGTGCTCCTGCACGGACGCCTTGAGCCTGCGCCAGTCCTCCTGGGTGGGGATGGGAATCCCGGCCGTCTCGAACAGCTCCCTGACCTTGGGGGTGGCGGGCTCCCAGACCTGGTCTATGTACTTGTCGAAGTATTCGCCGGTCGCGTACTTCGAGTCCTCGAAGCCCGCGAAGCGCCGGCCACGCTCGATCGCGAGCTTGTTCGACTCAGCGATCGCGTGGAACGCGACCGTGTAGAAGTACATGTTCGTGAAATCGATGCCTTCCTCGGAGCCGTAGAACACCCGCTCACGTGCCAGGTACCCGTGGAGGTTCATCTGGCCGAGACCGACCGCGTGCGACGCCTCGTTCCCCTCGACGACGGACGGCACGGACGCGATCTCGGTCGCGTCCGAGACGGCGGTCAGCGCCCGGATCGCAGTCCCGACAGTCTTGCCGAAGTCCGGCGAGTCCATGGCCTTCGCGATGTTCAGCGAGCCGAGGTTGCAGGAGATATCCCGGCCCACCTTCGAGTACGAGAGGTCCTCGTTGTACTCCGACGGGGTCGAGACCTGCAGGATCTCCGAGCACAGGTTGGACATGACCACCCGGCCCTTGATCGGGTTCGCCCTGTTCACCGTGTCCTCGAACATGATGTACGGGTAGCCGGACTCGAACTGGATCTCGGCGAGGGTCTGGAAGAACTGCCGAGCATTGATCTTCTTCTTCTGGATCCTGGCGTCGTTCACCATCTCGTGGTACTTCTCGGTCACCGAGATGTCCGCGAACGGCAGCCCGTAGACCCGTTCCACGTCATACGGCGAGAACAGGTACATGTCCTCGTTCTTCCGCGCGAGGTCGAACGTTATGTCCGGGATCACGACGCCAAGCGAGAGCGTCTTGATCCGAATCTTCTCGTCAGCGTTCTCCCGCTTGGTATCGAGGAACCGCATGATGTCCGGGTGGTGGGCGTTCAGGTAGACGGCGCCGGCACCCTGGCGCGCGCCGAGCTGGTTCGCGTAGGAGAAGGAGTCCTCCAGGAGTTTCATCACCGGGATCACGCCCGATGACTGGTTCTGGATCTTCTTGATGGGCGCGCCCGCCTCGCGGAGGTTCGAGAGCAGCAGGGCCACCCCACCGCCGCGCTTGGAGAGCTGCAGCGAGGAGTTGATGCCGCGCGCGATCGACTCCATGTTGTCCTCGATGCGGAGCAGGAAGCACGAGACGAGTTCCCCACGCGCCACCTTGCCGGCGTTGAGGAACGTGGGCGTGGCGGGCTGGAAGCGGCCGCTCATCATCTCATCCACGAGACTCTCGGCGAGGCCCGTGTCTCCCGCGGCCAGGAACAGCGCGACCATGGTGACGCGATCCTCGAACCGCTCGAGGTAGCGCTTCCCGTCGAACGTCTTCAGCGTGTACGACGTGTAGTACTTGAACGCCCCCAGGAACGTGGGGAAGCGGAACTTGTAGCCGTAGGCCCGCTTGTACAGCGACTCGAGGAAAGCGAAATCGTACCGCTCGAGGACTTCTGCTTCGTAGTAGCCCTCCTCCACCAGGTATTCGAGCTTCTCCTTCAGGTCGTGGAAGAAGACCGTGTTCTTGTTGACGTGCTGCAGGAAGTACTGCCGCGCCGCCTCCCGGTCCTTGCCGAACTGAATCTGGCCATCTGCGTCATACAGATTGAGCATCGCGTTCAGGGCGTGGTAGTCCATCCCCTGATCCAGCGAGAGATCCTCTAGACCGGTATCCGTGAGTCTCGTTGCCAAAACTGGAGCACCCCTTCTCGTACTCGTCTTACGTCCTCGGTTGTGCCGAGTAGTTCGAACCGGAAGAGGAGCGGCACCTGAAGCTTCGCGGAGATTATGTCCCCGGCGAGGCAATAGGCCGCCCCGAAGTTGGTGTTCCCGCCGGCGATCACGCCGCGGGTCAGGTTGCGGTTGTGCGGATCGTTCAGGAATCTGATGACCTGCTTGGGCACCGCACCTTTCAGGTTGCCGCCGCCGTAGGTGGGCACGATCAGCACGTGGTCCTCATCCACCTGGAAGCCGTCAGCGGGCCAGTGCAGGGGGATGCGTGTGGCAGGCAGTTCGAGCCGCTCGACGAACCGGTGTGTGTTCCCCGACGCCGACGAGAAGTAGACGATTCTGGACATCGATCCCCTCCTGCCTCTCGGCGGGGCCGGAAGGCCGCCTCAGGCGGACAACTCCGCAGCCGCGCGTGCCAGCGCCTTGATCTTGTCCGGGCGGAAGCCGGCCCAGTGGTCTCCATCGGCGAACACGACGGGCGCCTGCTGGTAGCCCAGAGCCTTCACCGTCTGCAGCGCCTCGGCATCCTGCGTCACATCGACGACGAGGTAGTCCAGCCCGTTCTTCACCATCGCGCGGTACGTCGCATCACACTGCACGCAGTTCGGCTTGCTGTAGACCGTGATGCTCATTAGTTGCTCCCTTTCACCGTTACCGCCAGTCACGTTCACGTGTCCTCCACCGATGTAATTACAACTGTGTCATTTACCGGTGGTCACTCGTCTGCCTTGGTCTCGAACACTACACCTAGTGGCTCGAACCGCAAACGACCCCAACATGTTGTGTTGGCGTGTCGCAACGCTTGTTTCCTGTGCATGGATCCGGAACCTCCTGTGGAGAGCGGTCCCCGGACGGGAGCGGAGGTGCCAGACGTTCGGCTTTCAGATGCGCCGCCAACCCCCGCCGGAGGCCTGAAACAAGCCTCGCAGCGACCACTGACGAAGACGTCGCGGACCCCTCCCCTGACCGTCCACAGGCTGTGGAAAATCCGGGAGCGTTTCCATCCACAGGCCGTGGAGAAGAACCACAGGAGTGTCATCTCGTTCGGCGTGTCGGGAGTGTCGGGCGTGCCGGGCGTGCCGGGCGCAGGTCAGCACTCCACCACGTTCACCGCGAGGCCGCCCTCGGACGTCTCCTTGTACTTGCTCATCATGTCCATGCCGGTCTGGCGCATCGTCTCCACGACTGCGTCGAGCGAGACCGTGTGCGTACCATCGCCCCACATCGCCAGACGTGCGGCGTTGAGCGCCTTCACGGCAGCCACCGCGTTCCGTTCGATGCACGGAATCTGGACCAGGCCGCCGATCGGGTCGCACGTGAGCCCCAGATTGTGCTCCATCGCGATCTCCGCCGCGTTCTCCACCTGCGCGGGCGTCCCGCCCATCACTTCCGCGAGACCGGCGGCCGCCATCGCCGACGCCGAACCGACCTCCCCCTGGCAACCGACCTCCGCCCCCGCAATCGACGCGTTCAGCTTCACGATGGTCCCGATCGCCGTCGCCGCGAGGAGGAACCGGCGCACGCCCGCGGCATCGCCGCCGCGGAATCGCATGTAGTAGGCGAGCACAGCCGGGATCACGCCCGCCGCCCCGTTGGTCGGCGCCGTCACCACGCGATGCCCGGACGCGTTCTCCTCGTTCACCGCGAGCGCGTAGAGGTTCACCCAGTCCATCACGAACAGTGGATCGACCGCGACGCCGTCCTCCTCCAGAGTCGCCACGGCGCCTGGGCCGGCCTCGGTCATCGCCGAGCCGTGATCAAGGAGCGCCCGGTAGATCTTCCCCGCGCGCCGCGGCACGAGAAGCCGGCCGGGCAGCGTGCCCTCACCCGTCATCCCCGACTCGATGCACTCCTTCATCGCCCCCCAGATTGCGTCCAGTTCGGCGTCGAGTTCCTCGGGGCTCCGCAGCGCGAGTTCGTTCTCACGCACGAGGTCCGCGACGCCGAGGCCCGTCCGTTCGCACGCGGCGAGGAGCGTGTCCCCGCTCGTGAACGGATACGGCACGAGGACGCCGATTCCCCCGCCGTTCCCGCCCGGGCTCGCCGCAGACTCCGGGGCCGGATCGACCGTCACCGGGATCTGGCCGCCGCCGTCGTCGAGCATCGTGACGAAACCGCCACCAGTCGAGAAGTAGACGCGCTCGAGGATGGGGGCGCCGCCGTGGCCGGACTCGAGGCGGAAGAGCACGCCGTTGACGTGCTGGGGCAGGATCGTGCGCGGCAGCAGGGAAATGCCGGCGATGGGGTCGAACGGGACGGGAAGCTCGCCGCAGAGTACCAACGTGCCGGAGCGGGAGATGCTCGGACAGAGGTCTGCTATCACGCCGTCGGGGCAGGTGCGCGGGTGGTACCCGGACAGGCCCCACTGGACGGCGCGATCGGTGCCGTGGCCGATGCCGGTCGCCCCAAGCGATCCATACAGTTCGACGACAACGCGACTCGGCTCGGCCCCCGAGGCGCGCGCGGCCGACACCGCATCCCGTGCGAAGTGAAGTGCGGCCTTCATCGGGCCCACCGTGTGCGACGACGACGGACCGATACCGATCGAGAAGAGATCCGTGACGGAGATGTGGTCGGCCGAGCGCGGCATCCTCCGATTCTCCCATGCGTATCGGCGTCCGGGCGGGTGAGATTCTCTCGGACGGGCGCTTTCGCGCCGTAGGCTGACTGACATGCCCTCGATGAATGTGGAGTCGTTCAATCTGGACCACCGGGCCGTGAAAGCCCCCTACATCCGGGTGGCGGACCGGAAGGAATTGCCCCACGGGGACGTCCTCGTGAAGTACGACCTGCGCTTCTGCCAGCCCAATCGCGAGCACCTCGATATGGCGACCGTCCACGCGATCGAGCACTCCGTGGCGGAACTCATCCGCAACCACGCGGACTACGTGCTCGACTTCTCGCCGATGGGATGCCAGACGGGCTTCTACCTGATGGTGGCCGGCGACCATCCGGACGAGGAAATCCACCATCTTGTTTCCGCGGCACTCACCGATCTGCTGGACTTGACCGAGGTGCCGGCGGCGAACGAGGAGCAATGCGGCTGGGGCGCGAACCACTCGTTAACCGGCGCGAAGGATGCGGCGCGCAGATTCTTGAGCATGCAGGACGAATGGTCGGAGGTCATGAGATGAACGAAAAGACGATTGAGGTCGTGGCTGTCGCCGCGATGAAGGAAGAGGCGGCGCCCTTCCTGGCCGGCGCTCACCCCGAGAAGGTTGACATCCCGATCGGCGAGGCATGGTACGTGAACTTCGCCGGCCAGGACGTCATCGTTGTGGTCTCGGGTGCCGGGCTCGTCAACGCCGTGATGGCGGCCACGCATGCCGTCAACGACTACAAGCCGCGTTACCTCGTCTCCACCGGGAGCGCGGGCGGGTTGGCGCAGGGGATCTTCGTGGGCGACGTCGTCGTCGGGACCAGGTACAGCTACGCCAACGCCGACGCGACCGCGTTCGGTTACGAACTCGGGCAGATCCCGGGCATGCCTCCGCTCTATGAGGCAGATCAGGAGCTGGTGTCGACCGCGCGGAGCGCTCATATCGAGAACCAGCGGATCAGGGCGGGGATGATCGTCTCGAGCGACACGTTCGTGGACTCCCGTTCCGTTGGCCGCATTCGCAAGGACTTCCCGAGCGCGCTCGCTGCGGACATGGAATCGACTGCGCTCGCGCAGTTGGCCTACCGGCACGAACTGCCGTTCGTTTCCGTGCGGGCCATCTCGGACCTCTGTGGCCATGATGCCGGGGCCGACTTCCGCATCACCGTTGACGAAGTGGCCGAGAGGTCTGCCGCTGTGTTGCGGCACCTCGTGGGCACGCTGCCGCACGACTGACCGCTCGTCATCGGCGCGGTCAGCGTCCTGGTGCGTCGGCGGGCGGCACCTCGTGGGCATGCCGCCGTACGACTGAACGTTGCCGCCGGATTCGGCTTATCCGCGGGTTTGGCCGATCCAGTTGGCGTTTCGCGCGCGGGTTCTGCTCTTCCGCACTGATTCTGCCCTTCCACGCGGGTTGGCCCTTCCGCACTGATTTTGCCCTTCCACGCGGGTTGGCCCTTCCGCACTGATTCTGCCCTTCCACGCGGGTTGGCCACTGCATTGCGGGTTTCCGACGGCTCGACGGCTGCTGCGAGTCCCTCGCCCGCGGTTTTCAGCCACCACTGTAGGAGTTTCGACTCCGAGGATCGGCGCCCACCCCGTTGCGGGGCAGATTTCGCCCTCTTTGGCCTGTTCGCGGCCCCTCCGGACCGGCAGATTCGTCTACTGTAGGCGTTTGACCTCTAGTGTAGGCGTTCTATGCGCCTCAAACACCTACACTAGAAGCTAAACGCCTACAGTAGATGATCAGCCACCGGTTCGAGAGGCTCCGCTACCGGTTGAACGGGCCGGAAAGCACCTCGGGACCGCACGAAACCAGCACGCGTCGTCGACATTCCTACAGAAGTAGCAGGACACCGACATGAGTCTCTGCTCTTCTTTGTCAGGGAAGCCCAACGACAGCTCCCGGTGGCGCGACCAGCGTGGACCTCTGCTCCGCCTATCGGGGAGGCCTGTTCTGGGCTGAGAATGTTGCATTCACTGGACCAGTAGCGAACCACCCACGGAAGCGGCTTCCCACGAGAGCGCAACATACTTCTTTGCGCCCGAAAACCCGGTCGGACCTCCTGAACCTCCTGAAACCGCGGCGGAACCCATACATTCAGCTCAAAGGCTTACCACCGAGCTTGCTACGGAACCGAATGTAAGCCGTAGAGCTGGCGGTAAGCCTTCAAACGCTAACTCTCAGCTCAGACTCTTACCCACCCTGCCGGCACCCTCACATTCAGCCCAACGGCATACACACCCCGCGTGTGCCGTGGCACCGCCGAAGCAGCGCCAGCGCCGAAGCAGCGCCATCGCCGAAACAGCGCCACCGCCGAAACAGCGCCACCGCCGAAGCAGCGTCAGCGCATGTCGAGCTTCGTCAGCCGGCGGATGCGCCACGCAGCCAGTGCGGTGAAGACCACAGTCAGGACCACCAGGATCACAACGACCAGCATCGGCGTCAGCTCCAAGTCCCCGATGTACGCCTCGTAGCCGTAGAAGCCCCGGAAGAACTCCAGCGTCTCCCCGCGCACGCTGTCCGGGAACGGCTCGAGCATCGTCTCGAGCGCCGGTCCGGAGAGAGGATCGCGCAACAGCATCGCGCCCTGGGCGAACGGCAGCGTGTTGAGCACGGACGCCACGGTGTCAGTCACTACGCCGATCGGGATGTACGCGAAGGCGGCGAAGCCGGCGAGCGTACCCACCATCGTGGCCAGGCCCGAGAATGCGCCCTCGGATCGCACGAAGGTGACGGTGAGCGCCGCCAGGGCCGAGAAAGTGAAGCACAGCAGTGCGGTGTAGAGGACTGCCTGCAGGTAACCCATCGGAGTGGACCAGGCGCCGTACATCAGGCCGAGAACCACGGAACCGACCAGGAGAACAGCGAGTGACAACACCAGAGAGATCACCACGCTGCTGACCAGATAGCCGACTGCCAGCTCGGACTCACGGACCGGCGAGACGCGGAACTCCTTGAAGCGCCCGGCCACCCTGTCGGTCACGAACGCCCCCATCGCCGACAGTGACGCCGACAGCGTGGTGATGAGCACCATGCCGGCAAGCACCCAGGAGTAGATGAAGGCACCGATGTCCTCGGGCGGAGTGTCCTGCATGTCGGCCTCGAGGGAAGTGATCTGCATCCGCCCGAGGAACAACACGTAGAGCATCAGCAGGATCAGCGGCGCGAGCACGGCGAAGAACACCTGGCCGCGGTCCCGGAAGAAGATCGTGAGGTTGCGGCGAACGATGCCGAGCGTGGTCATTGCGTTCATGCCGTCTTTCCCTTCTCTCCCGTCACCTGCAGGAAGACGTCCTGCATCGAGCCGTGCCGGAATTCGAAGTCCAGGAGTTCGTCACGCAGGTCGTCGAGAATGGCGAACGCCGCTGACGAGTCCGGCACCCTCAGGTGCCATGCGCCGCCCTCGGCGATCGGTTCGTGGCCGAATTCCGGACCGGCGGTCGCCAGCCTGGTCTTGACCGATCGCATCATGTCCGCAACGTGCTCCGGCGCCACGGCCAGGGACAGCTGCGGGAGCGAGTGTTCCGCGCGGAGCTCGATGGGAGTGCCGGAAGCGATCGCGCGGCCGTGATCCACGATCATGACGTGGTCGGCGTCCTCGGTCTCCTCCATGTAATGCGTAGTAAGGAGCACCGTCAGGCTGGCGGCTTCCCGCAATTCGGCGATCACACGCCAGACCGTCTCCCGGCTCTGCGGATCGAGACCCGTGGTGGGCTCGTCAAGGAACAGGGTTCGCGGCGAGTGAAGCAGCGCGCGGGCAATGTCCACACGACGGCGTTCGCCTCCGGAAAGCACGCCGTAACGCCTGCCGACCAGCTCATCGACCTCGACCTGGTGGACCAGCTCGTCGATCCGCTCGCTGCCGACCCCGTACAGCCTCGCTTTCAGCCGCAGGTTCTCGCTGACGGTCAGAATCGGGTCAAGCACCGAATTCTGGAACACGACGCCCACTGTGCCCCGAATCGCGTGATCGTCCCTCCCGACGGTCTTGTCGTCGAGCGAGATCTCGCCCGAGTCGAATCCCAGGATCGTCGTCATGCATGAGATCGTGGTCGACTTTCCGGCGCCGTTCCGTCCGAGAAGGGCGAACAGCTCGCCTTCCTCGACCCTGAAGGACAGGTCATCGACCGCGGTCACCTCCCCGAACCTCTTCGTGAGCTTTGAAACCTCGATCATTCCTTGCCCTTCGCGAGTCGGCTCTCTTGGCGTCTCGATCGTTCCAAATGGGGCCCGTCCGCCGCATCCTCCCGAGGATGGAAAGCGGGCGGCGGCGACGGCGACGGCGGGTGGCCGGGAGGAGCGGCAGAGCGCGGGCGGCAGGGAGGAGAAGGAGCGGCAGAGCGCGGGCGGCCAGGCGCCTGCGACTAGGAGAGCAGCGCCGCGATTCCAAGCAGCGTCGGGGTGACGAACACCGTTGTCGCGACGACGGTGCCCCGCGCCAGCTCGTTGCCGGCGCCCGCCCGGAAGGCCGCGACGTAGGCGTTCTGCGCGGTCGGCAACCCGCCCATCGAGGTGACGGCGAACAGTTCGAAGCCGTCAAGACCGAATACGAACCGGCCCGCCAGGTAGGCGAACAGCGGCTGCGCGATGAGCTTGATCACCGTGGAGGTGGTGATCTCCGGGGCGTGATCCCGGAAGCCCTTCACTCCGGTCTCCAGCAGCGAGATGCCGAAGCTCACCAGGATGCACGGCACCGCGGCGCCCGCGAGCACCTCCACCGGCCCCGTGACAAGCTCCGGGACCCCCACCCCGGACAGGCTCACCAGCAGCCCGAGCATGGACGCGATCAGCATCGGGTTCGTGAAGATCAGCCGGACCGCATTCACCGCCGACGCCTCCGACCGCCCCGCCGCAAGATCCGTGAGTACGAAGAACGCGGGCGTCAACAGGCCGAGCTGGAAGATGAGCACGGGCACCACGTGTGTCGGCGATCCGAGGATGTAGGTAGAGAGCGGGATTCCCAGGTACGCCGCGTTCGAGAGCGACGATGTCATGGCGCCCACAGTCGTCTCCACCCGCGACCCCCGCAGGAACACCACCGATATCAGCACGTAGGTCAGCGCGGCGGTGACGGCACTGATCGCCTCGACCCCGAGCGCCGGCCCCACGATCGCGCGGATATCGGTCTGCGAGATCGTCGAAAAGAGCAGGGCGGGGCTCGCGATCCAGTACACGAAGCGGGTCAGCACGTCCTGCGCGTAGTCTCCGAGGATCCCGAGCCGGCCGATGACCATGCCGACACCGATCACGATCCACATCAGGGCCAAGCCGGTCAGAACGCCTTCCACCCGGCCATCCTCGCACCTCAGAGACCCGGTGTACCGGGCCCTTCGGGTGCGGGCGCGATGCGGGGCTCGGCGGCACGGGAATCCGGGGCCCCAAGGGTCACGGGCGAGGTGCGGCCGGCCGGTACTGCGAGACTGTCGGCTCGCCGGTGAGGTAGAAACGCCAGGGATACCGCTCGCCGTCGCCGCCCTCCCCCGCGACGCCGACGCGCGGGCCGTTCCGCACGGCCGCTGCGGGGGGCGGCTCATCAGGTAGCCACAAGGACCAGCCTGATGCGGGATCGCAGAGGTCGGTCCCGTCGGTCGCGGCGCGCGTGGCGCCCAGGACCCGGGCAAGGTTCCCGGGACCGCGGGCGAGTGCGTCGTCGGAGAGGGGACGAAGGCGCGTGCGAACGGTGTGTCCGGGCGGCGCCTCCCGGCGGCGGTGCGCCATCTCCAGCCCGACGACGACCTCCCCCGCCCGCAGCAGGCATCCCGTCGCGATGCCGGCCTTGTCGCACACGACGTTGAGCGCGTGGTGCATCCCGTACGTGAAGTAGCAGTACAGGTGGCCGGGCGGGCCGAACATGGTCGCGTTGCGGGCGGTGCGTCCGCGGAAGGAGTGAGAGCCGGGATCGACGGCGCCCGCGTACGCCTCGACCTCGGTGAGCCGCACGGCCACGGGGGCGGCGCCGTCGCGCAACAGGACGCCACCGAGGAGGAGCGGCGCCATCTGGAGGACGGGCCGGTCGTACTCGGCGCGGTCGGCGCGGCGGTAACCCGGGATGTTCATGGCAGGTTCAGGCGCCGGGGAGCGTGCGGCGGAAGGCCTCGACGCGGTCCGCGGCGGCCTCCACCCGGTCAGGATCCGTCCCTCTCACGACGACGTTGGTTCCGTAGACGTCTCCCCGGTGGAACGGGTAGGAGCCCACCGTGAGATCGGGGAAGTCCTCGGCGACGGCGCGCAGCCCGGAGGCGACCCTGCCCTCGCCCACGTGGAAGCGCACTTCGCGTGAGACGCTCGGGCGACCGCCCTCGAGAGTCGGCAGCAGGGCGGCGGTCATCGCCACGAATATGTTCGGCACTCCGGCAAGAACGTGAACGTTGCCGAGGGTGAATCCGGGCGCTCCCGAGACGGCGTTCGTGATGAGGGAGGCGCCATCGGGGATGCGTGCCATTCGCAGCTGATCCGGGGTCGGCGTCATACCCCGTGCTGCGAAACGCTCTTCGAGGATTGCGCGGGCGTCGTCGCGAATCGAGATCCCGACACCGAAGGCGGCGGCGACGGCGTCCGCCGTGATGTCGTCGTGGGTGGGGCCGATCCCGCCCGACGTGAACACGTGGGCGTAGGCCTTCCGGAGTGCGTCGAGCGCCGCGACGATCGCCTCGTGCTCGTCCGGGACGATGCGGACCTCACGCAGGTCGATGCCGTAACGCGACAGTTCGCCGGCCAGGTGGTGCATGTTCGAGTCCCTGGTCCGGCCGGAGAGGAGTTCGTCGCCGATGAGAAGGATCGCTGCGGTTGGATTGGTCATCCTCGAAGCGTAGATCGAACTGACGAATACCACGGTGGCGTAACAGCGAACGATCTTGGCCCGTACGAAGCGGCCGAAATCCGCAAGAGCGGGCAATCACGCCACACCATAAGTTACGCTGCCGTAGCCTTTGGAGCGTTCCCCTCCCGATCTCGCAAGGGCGCCTCCATGACCACTCTCGAAGAACTCTGGGTTGCCGCATACGACCCGAACACTCGCCGGCACATCGAGTACCCTGGCGGGTCACTCATCGACGCCTTCGGCCGGTTCACCCGTACATATGCGGACAGGCCGGCGCTTGACTTCTTCGGTGAGCGGACCTCGTACGCGGAGTTGCGTCGCGAGGTCGGGCATGTGGCGGGGAATCTGTATGAACTCGGTGTCCGGCCCGGAGACCATGTCGCGCTGCTGATGCCGACGTGCCCGCAGCACGTAGTCGCTATCTACGCGGTGTGGGCGTGCGGGGCGACCGTGGTCGAGCACAACCCGCTGTACACGGCGCGCGAGCTGACGCCGCTGTTCGAGGACCACGGCGCGGACGTCGCGATCGTGTGGGACGCGGCGGCACCGAACCTGGAGTCGCTTCCGGAGGAGATCCGGCCCTCCACGATCGTCTCGATCAACCTCATCGAGGAAATGCCACTCTCGAAGCGGCTGTTGCTGCGGCTGCCGCTCGAGAAGGCCCGCAAGTCGCGTGAGCAGCTCTCGAAGCCGGCGCCGGGGACCGTGCCTTTCTCGGCGCTGCGGGAGCCCACGTTGGCGCCGCCGGCGTCCGTGCGGCCCGGAGCCGAGGACATCGCGCTGCTGCTCTACACCTCCGGCACCACCGGCGTTCCGAAGGGCGTGCCCCTCACCCACGCGAATCTCCTCGCCGACGCCGCCCACGCCATCGAGTGGGTGTACATGCTTGATTTCGGCAATGACGTGTTCATGACCTGCCTGCCGCTGTTCCACATCTTCGGGCTCTCGATGTCGATGAACGCGGGGCTCACCGCCGGCGCGATGCTTCACCTGATCCCGAAGCCGGAGACCGGGCTCATCCTGGACGCCGTGAAGCGCAAGATGCCCACCCTCATGATCGCGGTGCCGCCGCTGTTCGAGCGTGTGGTCGACGCCGCCAACGCGCAGGGCGTCTCGCTGCGTGGCCTGCACAGCGCCATCTCCGGCGCCATGCCGCTACGGCCCGACCTCATCGAGAAGTGGGAGGCCGCTACCGGCGGCTATCTCATCGAGGGATACGGCCTGTCCGAGACCTCCCCAATCGTGACCGGGAACCCCATGAACCCGAGCCGCACCCCGGCCTCGATCGGGATCCCGTTCTCGGACACCGATGTCCGCCTGGTGGATCCGGATGACCCGTCTCGCGATGTCCCGCTCGGCGAGAAGGGCGAGATCCTCGTCAAGGGCGCCCAGGTGTTCCACGGCTACCGGAACAACCCGGAGGAGACGGAGGCCGCTTTCCATGATGGCTGGTTCCGGACCGGGGACATCGCCGTGGCCGACGAGCGCGGTTTCCTGTACATCGTGGACCGCATCAAGGAAGTCGTGATCACGGGCGGCTTCAACGTCTATCCGTCCGAGGTCGAGGAGGCGCTCCGCGGCGAGGGCGGCATCAATGACATCGCCGTCGTGGGGCTCGTGAACGAACTCGGCATGGAGGAGGTGGTGGCGGCCGTCGTCACCGGCGAGGGACTGCTGCCGGACCTGGAGGAGTTCCGCGAGCGCGCGAAGGAACGGCTCGCCGCCTACAAGGTGCCGCGGCGTGTGTACCTCCTGCCTGAGCTGCCGCGCAACGAGATGGGAAAGGTCCTGAGGAAGGACGTGCGCGCCGCCCTGCAGGAACGC
>DASRMP010000038.1:0-3168 GCA_035647855.1 Actinomycetaceae bacterium
GATGTGACGTTCGTGCGCCCCGATGTGACGAATGTGCGCCCTCACGCCGCCAGCGGCAGCGCAACCCACTGCTGAGGAAACTCGGACCCATTCCGGAGGGCCAGGCGCCAGCTGCGGAAATTGGCTCGCTGCGTGATCCACGCCACCCTGCGAACTTCGCGGCCCCATAATCGGAGCTCGGAGTTCCGCAGCCCGCACCGGAGACCCAACATGCCGGCTTGCGGCCCGATTCAGCCACTCAAGCATGCACCTTGCGTCCCCGAAGACAGAACGAAGCCCCAAGAACAGCGCCCGAAGCCCCGCAACCCGCACCGGAGACCCAACATGCCGGCTTGCGGCCCGATTCAGCCACTCAAGCACGCACCTTGCGTCCCCGAAGACAGAGCTGGCAGTGGGGCGCGCGGCGGCGGCGCGTCAGCGCGGGAGGACAGTGCAGCGGCGTGTCAGCGCAGGAGGACAGTGCGGCGGCGCATCAGCGGAGGTTGCGGTGGAGCGGCTCGTCGGCGCGGAGCCACGGCAGCACGCAGACCAGCATGATTGCGCCGCTGACGCCGAACGCGGCAGGGAATCCGACGGCGTCGGCGATCATGCCGGCCAGCACCGGCCCGATGATCGAGCCCACGTCCTGCACCATCTGGAACACGGCGAGCACCTGGCCGGAGGAGCGGTCGGACCCGATAACGTCCGCGACGGCCGCCTGCTGCCCCGGGTTCATAAGCCCCGCTCCCGCACCGGCCAGCACCGAGACGATCACCAGCGGAACCATCGCGCCCATCAGCCCGAACACTGCCATCAATGCGCCGTTCAGGAGCATGCCCCACACGATCACCGGCTTGCGCCCCACGTTGTCCGTGAACTTGGCGGAGAACGGCAGCGCGGCAGCGTTGCCGATCGCAAAGGTTGCCATGACCATGCCGGCCACCCACGGCTCGCCCGTGATCGCGTACATCACGAACAGCGGGACGAGCGAGTTCCGAATCCCGAAGTTCGTCCAGCCGTTGGCAAACCCGGTGGCAAGCGCCGCCCGGTACACCGGATCCGCGAACGCCTCGGTGAGCTTCATCGGCGGCCGCTGCTCGCCACCGCCACGCTGCTCCTCACGCTCGCCGGCGCTGCGGAGCATGACGGCCACGATCGTCGCCGCGATCGTCAACGTCCCCGCGTAGATCAGGAACGGCGCTCGGAATCCGAGCCCAGCGAGCAGCCCGCCCGCCACCGGCCCGAGCACGTTCCCGATCAGGAACATCGAGCCGTACAGCGCGGAGACGCGCCCGCGGATGAGCGGCGGTGTGTACTTCACGATCATCGCCATCGCCGAGACGGTAAACATCACCGAGCCGATCCCGCCGAACGACCGGTACACCAACAACTCCCAGTAGTTGCCCGCGAACGCCGTCGCCGCCGACGACACCGCCACAATCATCACGCCGATCATGTACGTCCAGCGCTCGCCGATACGCGTCAGGAACGCGCCCGCGGCCGGCGCCCACAGCAGTCGCAGCAGCGGGAAAGCACTCACGACGACGGTCGTGGCCGTGACCGACACCGCGAACTCGTCCGCGAACAGCGGCAGCACCGGCGCGATCAACCCGAATCCGATCGCGATGAAGAATGCCGCGATGACGAGCGCCCAAATTTCCCGCGGGATGCGCCTCTCGCCTTGGGGCGCGCTCTGCCCCGAATTGGGCGCGGTCACTCGTCCTCCCCCAGCAGAGATACCTTTGCCTAAGTTTGTTTGCATACTTTCCTCTGTCAAGCCTACAGGGAGCTCTGAATGTGAGGTTCCGAGCTGAAGGTTAGGCGCCAAACGCTTACCTTCAGCTCGCGGCCTTACCTTCACCTTCGGCGGTGGGCCCCTGCAGAACTCGATCCCGCCGCGGCGGTCCACTCACTAGCTGAGCGTCGCCGCCGCGGGATCGAGTTCGCTGCGATACTTCCCGTGTCTGAAATAGCAAGATCCACGAAGGAGCGCACAGGCATGGCAATCATCGACTTCGGCGGTGTGCAGGAAGAGGTCATCACCCGCGACGAGTTCCCGATGGAGAAGGCGCTGGATGTCCTGAAGGACGAGACCATCGCCGTCATCGGCTACGGCGTTCAGGGACCGGCCCAGGCCCTGAACATGCGGGACAACGGGTTCAATGTGATCGTCGGGCAGTCCAGGGCGTTCGAGCGCGACTGGAACCGCGCGGTTGCCGACGGCTGGGTCCCCGGCGTCACCCTGTTCGACATCGAGGAAGCGGCGAAGCGCGGCACCGTGGTGCAGTTGCTGGTCTCGGACGCGGCGCAGCGCGCGATCTGGCCGCAGATCGAGAAGTGCCTGAACCCCGGTGACGCGCTCTACTTCTCGCACGGATTTTCCATCACCTACAAGGACCAGACTGGCGTGGTGCCGCCGGCGAACGTGGATGTCCTGCTCGTGGCGCCGAAGGGTTCGGGAACGTCGGTGCGCAGGAACTTCCTTTCCGGCGCGGGCATCAACTCCAGCTTCGCGGTTGAGCAGGACGCCACGGGCCGGGCGATGGACCGGTGTATCGCAATCGGCATCGCCGTCGGCTCCGGGTACCTGTTCCCCACCACGTTCCAGAACGAGGTCTTCAGCGACCTCACGGGCGAGCGCGGCGTCCTGATGGGCGCGCTGGCGGGGATCATGGAGGCGCAGTACGAGGTGCTCCGCGCCAATGGCCACTCGCCGAGCGAGGCGTTCAACGAGACCGTGGAGGAACTCACCCAGTCCCTCATCCGCCTCGTGGATGAGAACGGCATGGACTGGATGTACGCCAACTGTTCGGCCACCGCTCAGCGCGGCGCCCTCGATTGGAAGCCGAAGTTCCGCGACGCCGTCGCCCCGGTGTTCGCAGAACTCTACGAGCGGGTGGCATCCGGGGCAGAGGCCGCACGGGTGCTCGAGTCCACCGGCGCGCCCAACTACCAGGACGTGCTCGCAGCGGAACTCGGAGAGATGGGGAACTCCGAGATGTGGCAGGCCGGCAAGGCGACTCGCTCGCTGCGCCCCGCTGAGGAGGCCAAGACGTTCGCAGGCGCGACGACGGGTGTCGGCGGCCGCCAGTACGCCTGACGCGACGCCTGAGGCAAGACGGTTTCGACGCGCGCTGCGAGACGACGACGGCGCCGCAGCGCGCGTCCCGCCGGCGGGGGGCGGATCAC